>JAFDDG010000040.1 GCA_019310965.1 Deltaproteobacteria bacterium | reverse complement strand
CCCTCCCTCGACGTTCGCAGTTTCGAGCTTCGGTAGATGGTCCGATTGCCAAGTGTGTTCCATCTTGGTTCTCCTGGGCGCGGTTCTGGATCAGGTGTTGCGGGTGCAGAAGGCGCGCGTGAACTGGTCTTCGAGCCGCCTCAAGACGACCGCGTGGGGAGCGTCGCTCTCCTGCTCGAGCCAGTAGGTGAGCTCCACCTGCTTGAGTGCCAGCATCCTGCGCACCAGGAGATCCGGGTCCTCGTCGATGTAGATTCCCTCCGCGATTCCGCGGACGAAGAGCTCTCGAGGAATCGAGGCACCTTCACGCCAGCCGTCGCTCGAATCCGCCGGTGCGGGGAAGCCAGACGCCCAGCCATAGCCGTCGAGACAGCACATGCGCAGAAAGTCGGGTCTCTCGAGGAAGTAGGCTGCCCCCCGAGTGAGAACGGCGAGATGGCTCTCGAGGGTTCCCGCGTGAGCGTCTCGCGCTGCACGGATGCAATCCAGGAACTCGCGCATCCGGGTCTGGTGGATCGTCTGGAAGAGCGACTCCTTGCCATCGATGACCCCGTACAGAGTGCCCAGCGAGATGCCGGCTTCCGCCGCGATTTCACGCATGCGGGAGGCATCCGTTCCCTTCTGGGCAAAGACCCGCTCGGCGGCCTCCGTGATAACCTGTCGGTAGAGGGTCTGGCGCTCCTCCTTCATGCGGCGTTGAAGGAGACCTGTTCGTGCGCTTCGAGCGCTCTGGCGATCCGGGGTCGTCATATTGGGTAATCTTCATTCTATGAGACCAGAACCCTGATTTCAACCCTGTGGAATACTCCGAAGTCGTCGTGGAGTTCGGGGATGCTCACGCCTGCTCTGTGTTGGCCGCGTCGAGGGTCTGCCGCAGCCGATCCACCGTCTCGATGAACTCGTCGATGAACTGGTAGATCACGTCCGCGGAGCTCACCTCCTGGGTCAGGCGGCCGACGACCTGGCCGACCGGCATGCCTACGAGCTCGCGGGCCTTGGCGCCTTCTTTGCGAGCCGCCAGGTTGATGCGGGTCTGGGCCTCGGAGCAGACCATGTACTGGAGTGGCATGGGCAGTGTTCCCGGACACTCTTCGCGCTCCCACGCCTCGGTCCAGGCGGTGCGCAGCAGCCTCGCCGGCTTGCCCGACAGCGAGCGCGAGCGCACGGCGTCCTTGGGCCGCGCGCTGAAGAGCTTCTCCTTCACGAGCGGCGAGATGTCGGCCTCGCGAACGGTGAGCCAGACCGAGCCGGTCCAGACGCCCGACGCGCCGAGCGCCATGGCGGCGGCGGCTTGGCGGCCGCTCGCGATGCCGCCGGCGCCGAGCACGGGCGTCGGCGCCACGGCCTCGACGATGTCCGGAATCAGCACCATCGAGCCGATCTCGCCGGTGTGACCGCCGGCCTCGGTTCCCTGGGCGATGATGATGTCGACCCCGGCCTGCTTCTGGCGCTGGGCGTGCTCCACGGCTCCGGTCAGCGCGGCGACCTTCACGCCGTGAGCGTGGGCGAGGTCGATGATGTCCTTGGGCGGCGGGCCGAGCGCGTTCACCAGCAGCTTGACCCCTGCGTGGCGCAGGGCGACGTCGACGTGGTTGCGTCCGCCGCCCTCGGTCCAGCCGAGAAGTCCGGTGCCGCCGCCGCCGACGCCGGAGTCGCCGAATTCGAGATCGTCGGGCAGGGGCGGCACCTCGTACTCTTCGAGCACGCGCTCGATCCACTGCTTGGTCTCCTCGGGGATCATCTGCTGGAAGACGCTGGCGTCGACCTTGCCCGTCTCGGCGTCGCTCTTGCCGAGGCCTTCGTCCTTGCCCGCGTAGCTCATGGGCATCACCGTATCGACGCCGTAGGGCTTGCCGTCGACGTGGTCGTCGATCCACCGGCATTCGAGCTCGAGCTGCTCGGGGGAGAAGGCCAGGGCGCCGAGCACGCCGAGGCCGCCGGCGTTGGTGACGGCAGCCACCACGTCGCGACAGTGGCTGAAGGCGAAGATCGGAACGTCGATGCCGAAGAGATCGCAGAGATCGGTGCGCATGGGGTCTCCAGAAGGGGCGGGCGGTGCCGCGGGTCAATGCAGTGTAGATGTTCGAGATGCTCGACGCGCCGGCGGCGTTTCGCGATGCTCGGTGGCCTGAGCCTGCCCGCGATTCGAGGGGACCGATGACAGCCGCGATCGTCACTCGTCTGATTCGTCTGGGTGTTCCGAGCCCGCTGGCTGTACGCGTCGCGGTGCCGCTCATCGCGCTGGCGGTCGTCGGGGCTCCAGCCGTCGCAGCGCGCTCCGGCGAGGCTCCCGAGGGTGCGCCGCACATCGTCGTCGTTCTGCTCGACGATGTCGGCTTTGGTGCGGCCGGACCGTTCGGCGGGCCCATCCCGACGCCCAGCCTCGAGGCTCTGGCGGCGGGTGGTCTGCGCTACAACCGCTTCCACACCACGGCGATCTGCTCGCCGACGCGCGCGTCGCTGTTGACCGGACGCAACTCCCACGCGGTCGGCGTCGGAGCGGTGCTCAACTCCGCCACCAACCAACCCGGCTACCGCGGCGTCCTGCGCGAGAGCGCTGCCAGCGTCGCCGAGCTGCTGCGCCAGCGCGGCTACGGCACGTCGATGTGGGGCAAGTGGCACCTGACACCGGATTGGGAGGCCTCCCCCTCGGGCCCGTTCGATCGTTGGCCGACCGGGGTGGGCTTCGAGCGTTTCTACGGCTTTCTGGGGGGCGAGACGCATCAGTTCGAGCCGACGCTCTACGAGGGCACCACGCCCGTGCGCCGGCCCGACGTCGCCGACTATCATGTGACCGAGGACATCGCCGATCGCGCGGTCGCCTGGATGCGCCTGCAGCATTCGCTGCGCCCCGACGAGCCCTTCTTCGTCTACTTCGCCCCGGGTGCGACGCACGCGCCGCTGCACGTGCCGCGTCCCTGGATCGATCGCTTCGCGGGCCAGTTCGACCGGGGCTGGGACGCGCTGCGCGAAGAGACCTTCGCCCGTCAGAAGCGTCTCGGCGTCATCCCGGCCAACGCCCGCCTGACTCCGCGGCCGCCGAAGCTCCCCGCCTGGCAGGATCTGTCACCGGAGCAGCAGAAGATCGCGGCACGGCTGATGGAGACCTACGCCGGCTTCCTGGCGCACACCGATGCCCAGGTCGGCAAGTTGGTGTCGGCGTTGCAGGATCTCGGCGAATTCGACAACACGCTCTTCTTCTACATCGTCGGCGACAACGGAGCGAGTGCGGAAGGAGGCCCCTTCGGTGGCTTGAACTACATGGGCGGCCTGATGGGCGTTCGGGAAGATCCCAAGGCCGTGCTGGCACGGCTGGACGAGATCGGCGGGCCGTCGTCCTACCCGCAGTATCCCGCGGGCTGGGCGTGGGCGATGGACACCCCATTTCAGTGGGTGAAGACGATCGCGTCCCACCTCGGCGGAACGCGCAACCCGCTGGTCGTGAGCTGGCCCCGGCGCATCCGCGACGCGGGGGGACTGCGCAGCCAGGTTTCTCACGTGAACGACATCGTGCCGACCATTCTCGAGGCGGTGGGGATCGAGGCGCCCGCTCGGGTCAACGGCGTGAAGCAGCAGCCGATGGACGGGACGAGTCTCGTCTACAGCTTCGACGACGCCGCGGCCAAGAGTCGGCATCGCACCCAGTACTTCGAGATCTTTGGCAACCGCGCCATCTACCACGACGGCTGGATGGCCTCGGCGGCTCGTGGCCGCGTGCCCTGGCAGATCCTGTCTCCGGTGGGGCGCCCCTTCGAGGAGGATCCCTGGGAGCTCTACGACCTGAGGCAGGATTTCAGTCAGGCCCGCGATCTCGCGCAGGCTCACCCGGAGAAATTGCGCGAGCTCCAGGCCCTGTTCCTGGAGGAGGCCCGGAAGAACGACGTACTGCCGCTCCACGACAGCGATGCTCGCGGCGAGGGGTTGCCGAACCTCGCCAGCGGGCGCAGCCGCTTCACCTACTTTCCGGGCGCGATCGGCATCCCCGAGAGCGGCGCACCGGGCATCCAGAATCGCTCCCACAGCATCACCGCCGAGATCGACGTGCCCGCGTCGGGAGCCGAGGGCGTGCTCGTCACCGAGGGCGGCAGCGTGGCGGGTTGGAGCCTCTACGTCGATCGCGACGCCAGGCCGGTCTACACCTACAACTTCTTCGGAAGCGCGCGTTACACCATCGTCGGGAACGACCGGCTGCCGAGCGGCGAGCACAGCGTGCGTTTCGACTTCGCCTACGATGGCGGTGGTTTGGGCCGGGGTGGCAGCGGCACGCTTCTCGTCGATGGCGAGGTCGTCGGGCGAGGTCGCATCGAGCGGACCACGCCCGCATTCTTCTCGATCGACGAGACCTTCGACGTCGGCACCGACACCGGCTCTCCGGCGGGTGAGTATCCGCCGCATTACGCCTTCACGGGCGGGATCCGCCGGGTGACGCTGGAGCTGAAGTAGCCGCTGCGGCCCTGCACGACGCCACTTTGCAGGGATCATAGTAGCAGCTATGATTTTTTCGTGGCTCGTCCGGCCCCCGCTCTCGCATCTCGTGTCGTGCCCGTGCAGGAGCGCGAGGTGCGCAAGCGTACGCCGCGCGGCGAGAAGACCCGGGCACGGGTGCTCGAAGCCGCGGCCGCTGCGATCACGAGCGAGGGCTTCGCCGTGGCCACGACCAATCGCATCGCCGAGCGCGCGGGAGTGAGCTGGGGCGTCCTGCAATACCACTTCGGAGACAAGGCCGGGCTCCTCTCGGCGCTGGTCGAGCACGCTTTCAGCGGGCTCCGAGCTGGATTCGAGAGCATGGGATTCGAGGGCGAGACGGCGGCAGACCGGGTCGCATCGGTGCTCGACGTGGCCTGGGCGCTTTTTCAGACACCCATGTCGCGAGCGAGCATCGAGGTGCTGGGCAATATTCGCTTCGAGGGTCGCTCCGCGCGATCGGCAGGACGTCGTGTCGATGCCATGCAGCGCGAGATCGCGCGCCTCGGTCGCGAAGCGCTCGAGCGTGCGATCGGCCGGAGCCCGCGCGCCGAGCGGGTCCAGTCACTGGTCTGGATGTCGATTCGCGGCTGGACGCTCGCCGCGATGCAGGGCACGCCCTTCGATTTCGAGCGGGAGCGCGCGGCGCTGCTCGAGCTGGTGGCGGAATCTCTTGAAATGGACCGGAACGAGCGGATCTGATCGTTCCGCGGGAGAAGCAGACGATGCAGGAAGAGACGAACGGCGGTGCGATCGATCTCGAAGCAGAGTGGCGCGGCATGCAGCGTCGGCTGGTCGAGCGCCTGAAGGGTGGCCAGAAGAGCGATCTTGCCGATGGGGTGGTCGACCTCGACACCCGCGTCTACACGGACGAGGCTCGCTTCGCAGCGGAGCGGCAGAGGATCTTTCGCGAGGAGCCCATGCTGGTCGCCTTCTCGCGAGAGCTTGCCGAGCCGGGCGATCGAGTCGTCTTCGATGCCGCCGGGCCGCCGATCGTCGTCATCCGCGGCGCGGATCGTTCGCTTCGGGCCTTCCTCAACATGTGCACGCATCGGGGAGCCAGGCTCGTGAACGATTGCAAGCCCAGCAAGGGTCTCCTGTGTCCCTTCCACGGCTGGACCTTCGCTCTCGAGGGCGAGCTCAGCGGCGTGCCCCTTGCGCAGGCCTTCGAGGGCATCGATCGCAAGGCGCTCGGGCTGGTTCGGGTCCCGGTGGCCGAGTGGAACGGGATGGTCTTCGTGAAGGCGCAGCCCGGTGAGGATCAGATCGACGTGGAGGCGTTCCTGGGTCCCATCGCTCCTCTGCTCACCGCCCTCGATCTCGGATCTCTCGACAAGGTCCGTGCCGATCGGCTCGACCTGCGTGCGAACTGGAAGCTCGCCCTGGACATGGGCCGCGAGGTGTATCACGTCCCCTTCGTGCACCGGAACACGATCGGCCGGAACCTGCACGCGAACGTCGCCATCTTCGACTGTTATGGGCGCCACAACCGCTTCAGCGGTGCGAGCCTGGACTTCGACGAGCTGGTAGGAACGCCCGAAGAGGAATGGCCCGAGATGAGATACCAGGGGGTGCACTACCTCTTCCCGAACGTCACGCTCTCCTTCACCCACGTCTTCGACGGGAAGACGCCCGTCGTGACGATGTCCCGCGTCTTCCCGGGTGATTCGATCGGGGAGGCGATGACCCTGATGGCGACCTACAAGCGAGGGGGTGCAGACGCCGCGCCGGACGAGCAGGTCGCGGCGCTGCACGACGCGGTGCTCGGGATCGTCGGCTCGGAAGACTACAGTGTTGCGGAGACGGTCTGGCAGAACATCTCGAACGGTGCGCAGCACATGAAGTTCCCGCTGGGTCGCAATGAGCTGCTGGTGCAGCGTTACCATCGGGACGTCGCAGAGCGCATCGGGATGCCCTTGCCCTAGCGGGAAGGGGGACGCGCTCGAGCCGCGCAGGCGGGAGTCGGAGGAGAAGCATGGGAAACGCAGCGACCCATGAGCCGCTCGATCTCGCCGCCGAATGGCGCGACATGCAGCGGCGGCTGGTCGTGCATCTCGAGACCGGCAGCAAGACGGATCTCGCCGACGACGTGATGCAGATCGAGGCAAAGGTCTACACCGATCCGCTGCGTTTCGCGGCCGAGCGAGAGAAGATCTTCCGCGAGGTGCCGCTGCTGGTCGGCTTCTCGGGGGAGCTCTCCAGCGCGGGCGATCGGATCCTCTTCGATGCGGCGGGCACGCCGGTCATCGTTCTGCGCGGGTCCGACGGAAGGCTTCGCGCCTTCCTCAACCTGTGCACGCACCGCGGCGCGCAGCTGGCCACGAGCTGTGAGCGTTCGAAGCGTCTCGTGTGTCCCTTCCACGGCTGGAGCTTCGACATCGACGGCGAGCTGAAGTCGCTGCCCCTGGCCGCGGCCTTCGAGGGGCTCGACAAGCGGGAGCTGGGCCTCGTCCCGGTCCCCGTCGCGGAGTGGCAGGGCATGGTCTTCGTGAAGGCCCGGGCCGGAGAGGAGGAGATCGACGTCGCGGAGTTTCTCGGGAGCGCGGCGCCCCTGTTCGCCGCCCTCGATCTCGGATCCCTGCGCCTCGTGAAGACCGAACGCGTCGACGTTCGGTCGAACTGGAAGTTCGCCCTCGACACCTTCTGCGAGATCTACCACGTTCCGGTCGTCCACAAGGACAGCCTGTCGCTCAACCTCTATCCCAACGTCGCCATCTTCGACGCTTACGGTCGACATCAACGCTACAGCGGTGCCCCTCGGGATTTCGAGGGGCTGCTCGGCAAGCCCGAGTCGCAGTGGCCGCAGGTGAACTACCAGGCCGTTCACTTCCTCTTCCCGAATACGACCTTCGCCTTCACCCACTCTCTCGACGGCAAGACGCCGGTCGTCGCGATGTTCCGGCTCTTCCCCGGCGAGAGCCCCGGCGAGGCGATCACGCTCGCCTCGACCTACGGGCGTGGCGACGCAGAGGGGATCTCGGACGCCCAGGTGGCGCAGATGCACGCGGCGGTGCTCGAGATCGTCGGCGTGGAGGACTATGGCCTGGCTCGGGACAGCTGGCCGAGCCTCGAGAACGCCCCGCCCGATTTCAAGTTCCTCTTCGGGCGCAGCGAAGTGCTCCTGCAGCACTACCACCGCGACCTCGCCGACGCGATCGGGATGCCGCTGACCTAGCAGGTTGCTAACAGCGCGCGGCGAGCGGTGCCAGAGCCGGGTGCCAAGGTGAAGACCCACCCGTCGTCGGCGTGCATGGCTAGCATCGGGCAGTGTGCCCGCCGAAAGGGTGGCAGGGCGGGCGAGGGAAGTCATTTGCGGATCGCTTCGATCATTCTCGGATTGCTGTGTCTGGCGTGGCTCGGTCTGGTTTTCTGGCTTCGGCCGATGGTCGACGGGCCGCCCCACTTCACGATCGAGCACGAGATCGAGTTCGCGGGGACGCCGTCCGAGGTCTGGGGTGTATTCGTCGATGCAGAGCGTTACGCGGAGTGGAATCCCTATCTGCTCGAGCTGACGGGTGCGCTCAGGGTCGGCGAGGAGCTCGAGATTGCGATCATCCAGGACAACTGGGATGAGCCGATGCGCCTGACCGAGACTGTCGTCGCAGTGAATCCACCCTTCCTGCTGCACTGGCGAGGCCGACTGCCGCCGACGGGCTTGTTTCGAACCGACCACTCGTTTCGAATCGAGCCCGTTGGAGAGGACCGGGTGCGCTTCATCCACCGCGAAGAGTTTCGTGGCAAGCTCGCGGAATTCCTGGACGAGGAATCGAGGGGCCATACCGAACGAGCTTTTCGGGAAATGGACGAGGCGTTGGCTCTTCGCGTCTCCGATCTGCGGAATAGCCCGGCGCGTTAGCAGGTGCGGACGTCGGCCCTTCGAGAGGTTGGAAGGCCGACGCTGGCAAGGGCAGCAGCCTGCTACGAGCTGGCGCTCGCGCGTTTGATGGTCGACCAATGGAAGGGCGAAACCAGCTGCTGCCACCAGGTCATCGGAAAGGCCGAGAGGTTTGCGATGCCGATGTCGGCGGGAGGCTGGCGGTCTTTTGGCAGGAAGCGGCTGCCGAAGACGATGTCCCAGAGGATCAGGTTCGAGCCGTAGTTGGTATTGGCCTCCCGAATCGTTCGCGAATGATGCCAACGGTGGAGCTCTGCCATGCTGAAGATCCAGTTGAGGGGCCCGCAGCGGATCATGATGTTCGAATGCTGGAAGAGGCCGTGGAGGGTCGACCCGACGAGCCAGAGCGTGATCACCCGGGCGTCCGCCCCGAGCGTGATGAGCGGGATCGTGAGACCGAGATTGAGGAGCGCGATGTCCACGATGTGAAAGCGGGCCGCGTTCAGCCAATAGAGCCGCGGCGCGCTGTGGTGTGTTGCGTGGAAGCGCCAGAGGAAGTCGATCTCGTGCATCCAGCGGTGGGCCCAGTATTGGAAGAACTCGACGATCACGAGTGACAGCCCCAGCTGTGCGAGCAGTGACCAGTCCGACGGCCACAGCTCGGCGCCGAAGCGCTCCGAGAGCCAGGCGCCGACTGGAACGGCGACGAGGGCGGCCAGGGGTCGGAGGCTCAGGCCCGTCGCGTTGATCGACAGCCACCAGGCGGCGTCGGTCGCGACGTCTCCGTGGGAGCGATTCCAGTCGGGCACGTAGGGGCAGAGGCGCTCGCCCAGGATCACCAGCGCATAGCCGAGCAGCATCGGAACGAGCAGCGCCACGACCAGGCTCACTTCCTGCGCGATCAGAGCCAGGCACAGGCCGACACAGATCACCATCGCGAGGGGAAAGACGGTCCAGGCGAAGAGGCGCTCGCCGAGCGCCAGCGTCCTGGCCTCGGCGGAGCCGGCCACGCTCTCGCTGTCCATTCGTCCGCGCATCTCGTCACCCGACATCGATTGCTCCTCGATGAATGTCCTCGGCCCGGTGGCCGCGCTACGGGGCCATCGCCGGGCCACCCGCCTGGTCCACGCCGGCACCGTCTCGTTGGACCGCGGTCGCGCGTGGATCGGGCACCTTGCGGTCCCAGTCCTCGAGGGCCCGTGCCACCGCGCCCGAGGACTTCGAGCGGCGGGCGAAGAGGGTGTAGGCGACGGGTACCACGAAGAGCGTGAAGCAGGTGGCGAAGAGGACGCCCGAGAAGATTACGATGCCGATCGTCGAGCGGCCCGCCGAGCCGGCGCCGCCGGTGAGGATGAGCGGCAGCGCGCCGATCGAGGTCGAGAGCCCAGTCATCAGGATGGGCCGCAGGCGGGTGTGCGCGGCCTCGACCAGCGCCTCCTCGAACGGGTGCCCGGTTTCGCGCAGCTGGTTTGCGAACTCGACGATCAGGATGCCGTTCTTCGCCGAGAGACCGACGAGGATGGTGATCCCGATCTGGCTGTAGATGTTGAGCGTGCCGTCCGTGAGCCAGAGGCCGAGGAAGGCCCCGGTGACCGCGAGCGGCACGGTGAGCATGATCGCGAGCGGCTGCGAGAAGCTCTCGAACTGGCCGGCGAGAACCAGGAAGACGATGAGCAGCGCCAAGCCGAAAGTGAAGTAGGCGGCGAGCGTCGATTCGCGGAACTCCCGCGACGTGCCCTTGAGCTCGATGCGGGCCCCGGGCGGCAGCACGTCGCGGGCCAGCGCTTCGAGGCCGTCGAGCGCGTTGCCGAGCACCACACCCGGCGCGAGCCCCGCGTCGATGGTGGCGGCCGGCAGTCGGTTGAAGCGGCGCAGTGTGCCGGGCTCTGCCACCTCGCGCAGCGACACCAGATTCGACAGCGGGATCAGGTCGCCCGCATCGGCGCGCACGTAGATGTTGCGCAGGTCTTGGGGCGTCTCGCGCTGGTCGCCGGCGGCCTGGAGGATCACGTTGTATTCCTCGCCGCGCCGCACGTAGGTGGTGACGTGGCGCGAGCCCAGCATGGTCTCGAGCGTGCGACCGACCTCCTCGACCGAGACGCCGAGGTCTGCGGCGCGCGTGTGGTCGATCGTGACGCGCAGCTGGGGACGGGTGGGCTGGTAGTCTCCTTCGGGGCGTTCGAGCCCCGGAATCTCGCCAATGCGCGCGAGAATTTCTTCCTGCCAGGCGCCGACCTCCTCGTGATCGCTGCCGCCGACTGCGAGCTGCACGGGCCGCCCCGAGCCGCCCATGCTTCGGAAGGGGAACGGGTAGGCGCGCACGCCCGGGACCTGATGGAAGTCCTCGGCCACCTGGCCGAGGATCTCCTCCAGCGAGCGCCGCTGGCGCCAGTGCTCCAGCACGATGATCCCGAAGCCGCCGTTCATGGCTCCGCCCGACGTGAAGCCCGACGGCACGAAGGTCAATATGCGCTTCGCTTCCCCGGCATCGAGCAGTGGGAAGAGCAGCTGCTCGAGACCGCGCATCTGTCGCACGGAGTAGTTGTAGCTCGCGCCCTCGGGGCCCCGCATGAACATCATGAAGCCGCCGCGGTCTTCGAGCGGTTCCAGCTCGCTCGGCACCTGACGGAAGAGCGCCGTCAGCACCAGCAGCAGCCCGACCAGCCCCAGCATCACCGGCGTGCGGTGTCGCAGGCAGGCCGCCAGGCTCGTCGCGTAGCCACGGCGCATGGCCTCGAAGGCCCCGTGCGTGAAGCGGTTCAACCCGCGCTCCTGCTCGGACGGGCGAAGCAGCTTCGAACAGAGCATCGCGGAGAGGGAGAGCGCCACGAGGCTCGAGAAGGCCACCGCTGCCGAGACCGTGACGGCCAGCTCCCGGAAGAGTCGCCCCGTCAGCCCCTCGAGAAAGGCGATCGGCACGAAGACGGCGATCACGATCAGCGAGGTCGAGACGACGGCGAAGCCCACCTCGCGGGTTCCCCGGAACGCGGCCAGCAGCGGCGGCTCGCCCAGCTCGATGCGCCGCTGCGCGTTCTCGAGCACGACGATGGAGTCGTCGACCACGAGCCCGATCGAGAGCACGAGCGCCAGCAACGTGAGCATGTTGACCGAGAAGCCGAACACGTTGAGCACGCTGAAGGCGGCCACGAGGCAGATCGGCACCGTGAGCGCGGGCACGAGCGCGGCGCGCAGGGTGCCCAGGAAGAGGTAGATCACCGCCACCACGAGCAGCACGGAGATACTGAGCGTCTTGTAGACCTCGGTGATGGCCTCGGCGACGAAATTGGAGCTGTCCCAGCTGTCGTGGAGGATCGTGCCCTCGGGCAGGCTCGGACGAATGCTGTCGGCGACCGCGTGTGCCTCGCGCGCCACGGAGAGCGTGTTGGCGCCCGAGCGCTTCACGATTCCGATGCCCACCTGCGGCACGCCGTTGCCGCGGTACTCGGAACGCCACTCCTCGGGTCCCTCCTCGACCCGGGCCACCTCGCCCAGGCGGATCAGGTGGCCGTCGTCGCCTCGGGCCAGCACGAGGCGACGGAAGTCTTCCGGCGTGGTGTAGCCCCGCTCGACGCGGACCGTCAGATCCCGCTGCTGCGACTCGAGGCGCCCGGCCGGCAGCTCCACGTTCTGGCGGCGCAGCGTGGCCTCGACGTCGCCCACCGTGAGCTCGCGTGCCGCCAGCGCCACGCGGTCGAGCCAGATGCGCATGGCGTAGCGCCGCGCGCCGCTCACGCGCACGCGCCCCACGCCGTCGATCACGGCGAAACGGTCCTCGACGTAGCGCTCGGCGAAGTCGGTGAGCTCGAGCGGGCCGAGCTCCGTGCTCGAGAGGTTGAACCACATGATCGGGCGCGCGTCGGTGTCGGCCTTCACCACCTGCGCGGCGTCCGCCTCCTCGGGCAGCCGGTCCGCCACCCGCGCGACGGCGCTGCGCACGTCGTTGGCGGCAGCCTCGATGTCCCGGTCGAGCTCGAATTCGATCGAGACTCTCGACTCGCCGTCGCGGCTCTGGGACGAGATGCTGCGGATGCCCTCGATGCCGCTGATGCTCTCCTCGAGCAGCAGCGTGATGCGGCTCTCCGCCACCGCGGCGGAGGCGCCGCGGTAGGCAACTTCCACGGACACGACGGGCGGGTCGACATCGGGGATCTCGCGCACCGGGAGGCCTCTGAAGGAGAGCAGGCCGAAGGTGACGAGCAGCGCGCTCAGCACCGTGGCGAGCACGGGCCGCCGGATCGAGATGTCCGAGAGGATCACCCTAGGCTCCCGGCTGCGGGGGGGGCTCCACCAGCCGCACGAGCTCGCCGGAGCGCGTGCGGTCGACGCCCTCGACGATGACGCGATCACCGGCCGCGACGCCGCTCAGGATCTCGATCAGGCCCGGGAGGCGCCGCCCGATCGCAACCTCCACGCGCCGCGCGCGGTCTTCTTGCTCGACGAGAACGACGAACTGCTGCTCGGCGAGCGACATCAACGCCTGCTCGGGCACCGCGGGTGAGAGCGTGCGCCGGGTCTCGAGGTCGACGGTGAGGAGCATGCCGGGCCGCAGGCGGTGTCCCTGGTTGGGGAGCTCCGCGCGCACCGTCACCGCCCGCGTGCGCGGATGGATGCGTGTGTCGACGCCCGTCACGATTCCCGCAAAGGACTGTCCGGGGTAGGCGGTGCTGGCGGCCTGCACCTCGAGCCCCGTCTGCAGCGCGGACAGGAAGCTCTCAGGCACGGTGAAGTCGAGCTTGATCACGTCGATGTCGTCGAGGGTCGTGATCGGGTCGCCGGGCCTGAGGAGCGTGCCGGGACTGACGCCGCGCAGTCCCAGAATGCCGCCGAAGGGCGCCCGGATCAGGCGGTCGGCGAGCCGCGCTTCGAGCTCGCGCAGGCGGGCGCGGGCCGCGTCGCGGGCAGCGAGCTGCTCATCGAGCCGTGCCCGCGACTCGCTCGCGCCTGCGAAGAGCTCCTCCACGCGTGCGTGCTGGCGTTTGGCCTCTGTGTAGTTGGCGTGCGCCTCGGCCAGCTGCGCCGACTCTTCGGCACTCGTGAGCCCGACCAGCAGGTCGCCGGCTTCGACCGTCTGGCCGTCCTCGAAGTTCACGGTGACCACCGTGTCGGTGACCTGCGCCGTGATTACCACCGACTCCTTGGCGCGCGCGGTGCCCACCGCCTCGATCCGGTCGCTGAACTCGTGGCGATCGATCGTGACCGCGACCACGGGCGTGCGGGCTTCGTCTGCTTCGGCGCCCTGGGCTCCAGACGTCTCCGGAGCCTCGCCGTTGCAGGCCAGAGCGAGGAAGAGCGTCGCAAAGCAGAGAAGGCAGTTCTTGGGGAGCTCGGATACAGGCATCGCGTTTCACCAGGTGGACCGGCGATTATTGCACGTAGTGCCTCGTTGGAGCAGAGGGGGGTCGCGGGGCCCCGCGCCGAATGTCTCGGAGCGCCTTCTGCGGCGCTGCATTGCCCGACACAGATGCCGGCTCCTCTGCAATTGCGCTCTCGCGGCCCGGGGCCCGGCGAGGAGACGACACCTGCGATCAGAACTCGCTGGCCGCGGGCAGGATCTCGGCGGCCACCTGCTCGAGGGCGTCGACGCTGGCGGCGAAGTCCGGGTTTCCAGCCAGGCTGATGCCTGCGACCAGGTGCTCGAGTCCCGCGCCGGCGAAGGCTCGCAGACCGTCGAGAACCTGCTCGGACGAGCCCTGGAGCGACGCGCCGGGCACAGGCGCGGCGCCGCTGCCGAGCACGATGCCGTCGATCAGCGCCACGCTGAGCGATTCGGGCGCGCGGCCGGCCGAGTGCGCCAGCTCGCGCAGCCGCGCCGTGTCCGCCGCGAGTTGCTCGGGGCTCGACCCGATGGCGAGATAGCCCTCGGCGAGCTCTACGCTGCGGCGCAGGGCGCGCTCGCCGGCGCCCCCCATCCAAATCGGGATGCGCGGGTCGCGCGCGGGTTGCGGCCGCGCGCCGATGTTCTCGAAGCGCACGTATGGCCCCGCGTAGTCGACCGTTCCCTCCGCCGTCCACGCGCGCTGCATCGCCCGCAGGTAATCGACGCTGACCGAGCCGCGGTGCTCGAAAATTTCCGGTCCGAGGCCCAGCGCCTCGAACTCATCGCGCAGCCAGCCCACCCCGGCACCGAGCACGATGCGGCCGCCCGAGAGCTGGTCGGCCGTCGCGAGCATCTTCGCGGTGAGGAGTGGATGGCGATACGGAATGACGAGCACCGACACGCCGATCTCGACGCGTTCGGTGGCCTGCGCCACGGCGCTCATCAGCACGATCGGCTCGTGGATGTCCTGCTCCCACGTGTAGGGAAAGCCCGACTCGCCGTGGGGGTAGGTCGCATGCAAGGTGCCGGGCAGCACGATGTGGTCGGTCACCCAGACCGATGCGAAGCCCAGGCGCTCGGCATGGCGCGCCAGGTCGACACAGGCGCGCGCGCCGCGGCCTGTCTCGGGAAAGCCCCCGAAGTTGTTGAGCAGGACGCCGATCTTCACGTGGCTCGAAGCTCCTCTGCGCTGGTGCTGCGCCGCTGCGTCAGCGCGCCGGCAGGATGCAGCGTTTTTGCATCCAGCGCAGCCACTCGACGATCATCTCCTCGCTGTCCATGCAGGCGCCGAAGCCCGCGCGCCGCAGCTTGATCGTGCTCAGCAGCGACGGCGGCGGCGGCCGGTCGCCACCGGCGTTGAAGAGCAGATCGACGTAGGTGTAGGAATCGCCCACCAGCTGCATGAGTCCGGGCGCGCGCAGCTCGTGGTGCGCGACCAGCTCGTCCCAGACACCGGCCTTCGCCGGCATGCTCTCGCTCAGGCGTTGCGGCTCGGGCTCGCCGAGCGCCATCTCCATCGCCGCCGCCACGCGGCTCCAGACGTTCTCCCAGACGAAGACGTCGCCGTTGCTGATGTTGAACACCTCGCCGAGCGCCTGGGGCGCGTCGGCGGCCCAGAGAAAGGCCTGCGCGAGGAGTCGCGCGTCCACTCCGTCGAGGGGAGCGGTTGCGCCGCCAGGCCAGCACAGGGGTCTTCCCTCCGCCTTCGAGATGGCGGCAAACGTCCCGATGGCCGCCAGCGGGTTCATCGGTGCTCCCACCGCGTGACCGAATACGATGGGCGGCCGCCAGATCGTGAAGCCAAACCCCGCGCGTGAGGCGCGCTCGCGCAGCAGGTCCTCCTGGAGCCAGTAGAAGCTCTCGTGCGGATCGCGCGCCTCGCCTTCGCGGCCGGGGACGCGCATCGGGTGCAGGTGCGCTCCATAGGCCTTGGCGCCCTGGAGCAGGCTCACGTGCTCGAGTGCGTCCTGCGGCTCGAGTGCGTCGAGCAGGCTCGCCAGCATGCGACGGTTGGTCTGCATGAGCTCGCGATCGAACCAGCCCGGCACGAGGCCCGGCCGCTCCTGGAGTGCGCAGTAGACGACGTGCGTCACGGGCGGTCCCGCGCGCAGTGCTGCGGCGCAGGCTTCCGGGTCGAGGAGATCGAGCGGCAGGTGGCGGCCGAGCTCGACGTCCGGCGAGCGCCGCGAGAGGCCGAGTGCGTCCCAACCGGGCGCCACGCCGAACGCTTCGAGTGCCGCCCGTCCGATCACTCCGCTCGCCCCGGCCACGAGCACCCGGCGCGTGGTCATGGGCTACTCCCGAACTTCACGACATCCGGCCCAGCTTCGCTCCCGCTGCATCACGGTGTCCCAGGATACGCAATGACGAATCGTCCCTGGGCTGGCGCGGAAGAAGGTGACGGATGCAGGGCTGGCTCAGCTTCACGGCGGGCAGCGCCTCGGATCGCTACGCAGCCCGCCTGGCGTGGATGGTCTTCACCACGTCGAGAAAGACGTGATCGACCCGTTCGAGCTCGAAGCCCGCTGCCTTCACGTTTTCGACCGTGGGGCGATTCATCTCCGGGCCGAATTTCCGCGACAGCGGCGTCATCAGGTTCATCATCAGGCGGAAGGGGTAGTAGCGGCTGCCCGTGTGCTCGAACATGTGGAGCTCTCCGCCCGGCTTGAGTGTATGGTGCAGCGCCGCGAGCCCGTCGACCGGCCTCGGCACGGAGCAGAAGGTGCAGGAAGTGAAGATCTGGTCGAAGGATGCAGCGTCGAAGGGCATGTCGTGCACGTCCATCACTTGCGTCTCGAGCGTGCCGCGGTAGGCCTCGACGCGTGGCTTCGCGACCTCGAGCATGCGGGGACTGATGTCGATGCCGACGATCGAGCGTCCCTCTGGGAAGAAGGAGATGTCGAGTCCGGTGCCGACGGCGAGGAAGAGAATCCGACCCTCGCCCATCTGCGAGAAGAACGCGCGCTTGACCAGCTCCCAGCGCTTCTCGGGTCCGTAGCCCGCCATCAGGTCGAAATTGGCGGCCGCGCGATCCCATTTCTTGCGTGTTACGACGTCCAATGCGAGGTCCTCGTGCGAATCAGCGCGTTGGCCAGATAGACGGCAACCATCACTCCGAGGCCGGTAGCGGCGCCCAGCTGCGCGCCAGCGCCGATCGAGATCTCCTGCATCGCAGCGCACATCGACACCGCCATGCCGGCCAGCATGCCGGTCGTCATGACGGGTACCATGATCTCCATGGCGCCGAAGAGCGCGCCGAACAGGAAGGCGAACGGCAGCGAGAGGGCCATGCCGAGCGGCATGGCGACGAACATGGCGATGAACATATTCCAGCCGGGCCCGAAGAGGGCGCTCGCACCCGCGCCGATCAGTGCACCCACGGCGACGTTCGCGACCAGATCGCCGAATACGAAGTAGGGACGGGTTTCGATCTTCAACGGCATGGGCGCAGCATACTTCGAATCCGCTGATTCAGTCGTCCCACGCCTGGAGCGCCAGCTGCCCCGCCCAGAACGGCGTGATGACCAGCATCGCGGGCAGCGAAGCGATGAGGGCGATCGGGATTTCCCACTTGGCGTCGCGCTCCAGGACCTCGGCGGTCCAGCGGGCCCAGACGTTCTCGACCTCCGCACAAGCCGCGGTCTGCGGAGTGGCGGCGCTGAGCGCCAGCGCGGCGACGAGCGTCGCTGCGCAACGTGTCGTGAGGGCCTTGCGCATGGGATTTCCCCTTCAAGGGGTAGCCTACCGCGAATCGCCGGGCGTGTGGGCGCCAGCTCGGGCCCCGCGCGGGGGCTGCCGGTCCGCTCAGAACCGGATCGAGTACTGAAGCCCCCACGATTCCTGGCGCTGCATCGGCGAGAGCCGGAAGCGCGAGAAGGGACCCCCGTCGGCCGCGCGATAGTCGAACATGCGGGGCAGCACGAAGCCGGTCAGGAAGCCTGCCGTCCAGCCCGCGCCGACGTCGCTCATGTGATGGCGATCGGCGACGATGCGCAGCACGCCGGTGGCGAGGCTGGCGGTGATGGCCAGGCCGCACCAGGTGACGTCGCCCCAGCGAATGCCGGCCTCGTCCGGGCGCTCGAACGCCTGTCGGCGCGCACACACGAGGCCCGCCAGGCTCGCGCTCCACGAGGCGTGGCCGCTGTAGAAGCTCGCGTTGTCGTTGCGACCATCGTTGCAGCCTTCGATGTGTTTCGAGTCGAGGTCGCAGGCCGTCACGGACGGGCGCTGCCGCCCGGCGCCGGCCTTGGCTGCGCGAGTGGCAGCCTCGTTGAGCAGCAGCCAGCTGCCGTCGATATAGACGCTGCGCAGACCCGGATACACGTCGCGTTGCAGGTACCAGTCGGCCAGCAGCTGTGCACCGAGGCCGGCCAGCAGCAGGTCGCTGACGATGTCGGCCGTCTGACGACCGCCGCGGGAGCCAGCGCGCAGGGCGTTGCGGGTGTCGTCGTCGAATGACGGCGTCGATCTCCAACGCGCCGTGTGTGGGGGCTCGACCGCCAGCAGCAGCGCGGTCGAAATGCCGGCGATCACGCCCATGCGCAGCAGCAGCTCCCGGTCGCTGCGGTAAGCGCGTGCCGGTCCCTCGCGCCGGTGCAGCGAGACGTGGGGCAGTCGGAGGGCGCCGCTCGCCTCTGCCCGCGCCGGCAGACGGTGCAGGGGCGCCAGTGGATCCCCCGCGTCGTGCAGCGGGTGCAGCGTGTCGAGCAGCGCGCGACCACTCGATGTATCGCAGCCGACGTCTTCCAGCCAGAGCTCGAGAGAGGCGGGCAGGTCGTTGCACCAGGGGCTGCGTGCGTGGGCCTCGTTCGTCGCGAGGACGACGGCGAGGGAGACGAGCGCCAGCGCCGCAGTTCTCCTGCAGCGTGCGCTCCCGTCTGCTGTTCGCATCCAGCCCATCCAGACGAGCGATTCGGACGAACGGGGCTCGAGCGAAAGTCGCAGCCGTGTGCCAGTGCGCCGGCCCAATGCGGTGGAGACGCTCTGGCGGGGCACGTTGCGGCAACTCGAGTGCGCAGGATTCGGGATTCCCGTCGTTTCTGGGGGCACCCGACGATCGAGGGGGGGAAGTGCCGCGCGCGCGTCGAAGCCCCAGATCGTCTATAAAGAAGGACCCATTCAGAGGGGCTCGCCCCTCACCACGCGCGGGTCCCCGTCCGATTGCGGCGGGCCGCTCATCCCGGAGAATCCATGGCCGAGCAGATCCCCTTCGTCGACTACCTGGTCCTCGGCGACGATCCCCATCTCGTCGTGAACGAGTGCAGCGCCTGCGGTGCGCGCTTCTTCGATCGCCGCAATGCCTGCGGCAGCTGTTCGGGCACCGAGTTCGAGAAGACGCGGGTGGCCACCCGTGGCGAGCTGCGCAGCTTTACGATCGTGGCGTTTGCGGCACCCGGAGTGCCGGTGCCCTTCGTGGCGGGCATCGTCGACTGCGATGGCACGAGTGTGCGCAGCAACATCGTGAACGTAGAGCCCGACGCCGAGCACGTGAAGCTCGGCATGCCCGTGCGGCTCACGACCCTCGTCGTCGGCAGCGACAGCGAAGGTGTCGAAGCCGTGAACTTTGCTTACGAGCCGGCGGCCTAGGCGTCCGGCTCGAACTCCGCTCCGACTACTCACAGCGATCTGAACCTGGAGGTTTCCATGAGTGAAGACGTCTACATCCTCGGCATCAAGATGACCAAGTTCGGCAAGCACAAGGAGCTGGACACGCTCGATCTGGCCAGCGAAGCCACACTCGCCGCGCTGAAGGACGGCGGCGTCACGATGAAGGACATGGGAATCATCGCCGCCGGCAACCTGATGAGTGGCCCGTTGCCGATCGCCCAGACGATCCAGAAGCAGTGTGGCCAGACCGGCATCCCGGCCTACAACGTGTCGAACGCCTGTGCGACGGGTGCCACGGCTTTGCGCGTGGCGATCATGTCGGTCAAGGCGGGCGAGAGCGATTTCGGTCTTGCGGTCGGTGTCGAGAAGCTGGCGGGCGCGGGGCTGCTGGTCGGCGGCGCGCGCCAGGAAGACGACGCAGCGTGGCAGCGCAGCGGCCGCTACGGCGCGGTGGCGCCGGTCGATGGCCGCATCGGCACCGAAATCATGCCGGGCGTGTTCGCGCAGATCGGCATGGAGTACGGCCACAAGTACGGTGGCGCAAACTTCGAACTCTTCGCGCAGATCTCGGAGAAGAATCACTGGCACTCGACGCTCAACCCGCTGGCGGCCTACTCGAAGCTCATGAGCCTCGAGGAAATCATGAACGACATCATGATCGCCTACCCCAATACGCGGCCCATGTGCTCCGCCAACTGCGACGGTGCGGCTGCTGCGGTCGTCGTCAGCGGCTCGAAGCTGAAGACACTCTCGCAGGAGCAGCAGCGCCGCGCAGTGAAGATCGCGGCCTCGGTGCTGACCAGCGATCCGTACGAGGAAGGCTGCCAGGTGCTGCCGAACGTGAACACGTTGACGCGCAATGCTGCCAAGCAGGCGTACGAGCAGGCCGGTGTCGGGCCGAAGGATCTCGGCCTGGTCGAGCTGCACGACTGTTTCGCCACCGCGGAGCTCGTGCACTACGACAACCTGATGCTCTGTGAAGAGGGCGGCGCGGTGGACTTCTTCAAGTCGGGTGCTCCCCGGCGCGACGGCTCGATGCCCGTGAACGTGTCGGGCGGACTGCAGAGCAAGGGCCACCCGATCGCCGCCACCGGCATCGCCAACATCTGGGAGGTCTGCCACCACCTGCGCGGAGAGGCCGGCCCACGCCAGATCGAGGGCGCGAAGGTGGGCCTGGCCCACGTGATCGGCCTCGGCTCGGCCTGCGGCATTCACATCCTCGAGAAGTCGGTGGCGTAACCGAAGGTGCGGCCCGCGGCGTTGTGGGTCGCGTGAGGCGTGCAGAGTCTGGCAGCAGGTTTCAGCCGGTTTCGCTTCCCGACGGGTCTGCTGTCGAGTTCGTGACCACGGACGTCTGCACCACGCGCATGCGCGCGAGGGGGTCTGCGCGTCGCAGCGCGAAGTAGTGCCAGACGCCGGCCAGAGCCGGCAGCGCGACGAGTGCGGCGAGCAGGTCGTGTCCGGCGCGCGAGAGGAAGAGAGCCGAGCCGAACGCGAAAATCGCCAGGCCAATCAGGCGAAGCAGAGACGTCACGGCCAACATGCCGTCGATCCCGATGCGCAGCAGGCGACCGAAAGCGTATTTGCTCTCGCCGGTGCGGCGCTCTCTGGCGTCGACATCGACGAAGGCGAGCTCGCCGCTGTCTTCAGAGGGCAGCTCGAAGCGCAGCCACGGCCACAGCTCCGGCCGTGCGAGGATCTCCGCGGCGACGTCGGCACGCACCAGTCGGAAGTAGACGTTCTGCTGCGAGAGGTCCACACCGCTGACCAGCCGCGCCGTCAGGTGAAATGCGGTGGTGCCGACGTCGCGGTAGGCGGCGCGCCCCTCGATCGAGCGCCGCCGGCACTGCACCACCCGCGCGCCCGCGAGGTAGCGGCGAATCATCTCCGGCACCGCCGCCAGCGGATGGCTGCCGTCGACGTCCATCATGATGATGGCGTCTGCTCGGGACTGCTGAAGCCCGAAAGCGATGGCCGGGCCCTGTCCATAGCCGCGCTCGAGAGCAAAGTAGCGAAGCCCCGGATCCCCCCTGGCGAACCGGCGCAAGGCACCGACCGTGTCGTCGTCGCTCGAGTCCTCGATGAAGATGGCGCCCAGCTCGATATCCGGAGGCAACTCGAGCGTCCGCAGCTGCCGAACGAACTCGGGCAGTGTCTCTGCCTCGCTGCGGACGGCGGCCACGATGTCGATGTGTGTCATGCGCCCGGCGGATCAGCCGCGGAAGTGGGTCTCGTAGGCTTCTTCAGCCTCGCCGTAGTCCTCGATGCGGCCGATGTCGAGCCAGTACTCCTGCATCAGGTAGCGGGCCACCGGCTGTCCGCTGCGCAGCAGATCTTGCATCAGCGAGTCGATGCCGAAATAGGCGTCGTCAGGGATACCCTCGAAGATCGCGGGCCTCATGAAGTAGATGCCTGCGACGATCTCCGTGATGAAGTCGGGCTTCTCCTCGATGGAGACGATGCGTTCACCTTCGCACTGGACACTTCCGAAGTTGAACGGAGTGCGAATCTGCTTGGTCGCGACGGTGAGCGTGCTGCTCTGGGCAAGTCCGTATTCGTAGAAACGCGAGAAGTCGAGCGTGGTGAGGATGTCCCCGTTCATCACGATGAACGGGCGGTCCAGCGATTCGCGCAGCAACGAGAGCGGGCCGCAGGTGCCGAGGGGCTGGGTCTCCTCACTGATCTGCACGTCGATGCCGAACTGGCTGCCGTCGCCGACGAACTTGCGGATGTAGGCAGACTTGTAGTTGGTGGCGAGGAAGATCTGCTCGCAGCCGCCCTCGACGAGCTTCTGGATCTGCAGCTCGATGAGCGATTGCTCGCCGACGGGCAGCAGCGGCTTGGGGATTGCCTGGGTAAACGGCCGCAGACGTTCACCCAGACCTCCAGCGAGTATGACTGCCTTCATGTCCCGCCTATCAGCGACTTCCGCGCCCTCGCACCAGGCTACTCGACTTCCGCGTCGCGCTCCAAGGCCTTTCGGAGCGCGGCGATCACCGCTGCCTGGTCGTCGCTGGTGAGCGAGGAGGAGCAGGGCAGGGTCAGCACGCTGCGCCAGATGCGGTCGCAGACGGGAGTCGGCTCGCGTGGTGCGCTGCGATAGGGCACCTGCTCGCTCATCGGCTTCCAGAAGGCGCGCGCCGCGATGCCCTCGGCCTGCAGGAGCGGCACCAGCTCTTCGGCGTCGCGCCCGTCCCACGAGAGCCCGCTGAACCAGCAGGCGCTGCGGGCCCAGTCCGGTGTGGGGAACGCACGCACACCCAAGAGCTCCGAGAAAGCGACATCGTACTGCCTCGCGATGCGCCGCTTCGCCGCGACGAACGCGTCGAGCTGCTCGATCTGGGCGCAGCCGACGGCGGCCTGCAGGTTCGTCATCCGGTAGTTGAAGCCCACGCGATCGTGGTCGAAGCCGGAGCCCACCCGTGCCGTCGTCGTCAGGTGCCGTACCCGGGCTGCGAGCGACGCCTCGTTGGAGAGGACCGCGCCACCGCCGCCCGCGGTGACGGTCTTGTTGCCGTTGAAGGAGAGCACCGAGAGGTCGGCCCCCAGCTGCCCGATGGGTCGGTCGCGATAGCTCGCACCGATGGCTGCGGCGGCATCCGCCACCACCGGCAGCCCGTACGCGCGCGCCACGCGGATGATCGGATCCATGTCGCAGGGAAGCCCCAGGCAGTGTACGGGCACGATCGCGGCGACGCGGCGGCCGCTGGCGCGATGCAGCAGCGCGTCGCCGCGGCGCTCGGTCTCGCGAGTCAGCGCCACTTCGAGGGCCTGCGGATCGAGCCCCCAGGTGGCCTCGTCGATGTCGAGCAGCCACGGGCTGGCGCCGCATTGCGCGATCGCGTTGGCGCTGGCGATGAATGTGAACGATGGGAGCAGCACGAGGTCGTCGCGGCCGACGCCCACGGCGGTGAGCGCAGCGTGCAGACCCGCGCTGCCGGATGTTGTCGCCACGGCGTGTGCCGCGCCGGTCGCCGACGCCACGTCTGCCTCGAAGCGGTCGACGAACGGGCCGACGCTCGAGACGAAGTTGCTGTCCACGCACTCCTGCAGGTAGCGGGCCTCGTTGCCGCCGAGATTCGGAATGCAGAGAGGGATCACGGGGAGTCGGGCGCTCCTGGAACGACTGGGGCGATGTGGCCCAGAGTATCGCGTCTGCCCGGAGCGCCGCTGGCGTTCATCGCGCCGTATCGTTGGCGCCGAGCTCGTAGAGGTGGTTCCACGCGTGGGTATCCACGTGGCGCGCGCCAGTCAACTGGGGCGGCTGCGGCGCGACGATCAGTGCGTGGGTCACGCCGAGAGCGCGCAGCTCGGGAGCTCCGGGCTCGACGATCAACTCGAAGGAATCGGGGCTCGCCAGCCGGAAGCGCACTCCCGGTGTTCCGGCGGAGCGCGCGGTCACGTGGGCATAGCGGTTGTAGATGCGCGCGTATTCGCCGGTCGGGTCGAGCGGCCGCCACAGCTCGAGCTGGGGTACGGGTTGCGCCCCGGTGATGGCGCGCACCCCCAGCACGCGGAAGAGGTTCGCCGCATACGGCGGGCCGTAGGAGATCCACAGCGACTCGCCGTCTGCGGCGGCGTCGAGCGCCAGGATCTTGCGGGAGAGACGGTTCTCGCTGAGAAACGCGCTGCCGCCGCGCACCAGCGGGTTGTACCAGAAGGTGGTCGCCAGGAGCGCCAGAGCCGCGGCCGCGACCAGGAGTGCGGAGCGCCGGCCGCGCGCGATGCCCGCGGCGACCAACGCGTTGATGAGGCAGGCGCCGGCGAGCCAGACGCTGCCGACTTCGCTGAAGGCGTCGTCCACTGTTCGTGCGACCAGCGCCAGCAGCACCGCCCAGCCGCAGGCCAGGGCCGCTACGAAGCCGCGCGAGGGCGCCTCGGCCGGCGCGTTTGCGAGCACGCGAACCAGCAGCAACGCATCCGCCAGCCCGAGTGCAATCAATGTGCGAGTCGGCTGCGCCCAGGAGAGCCCCGTTGCCTGCGCCAGGAAGCTCGGCAGCCCGAGCGTCGCGTACACCAGCAGCAGCACCGCGTAGGCCAGCAGCGCCAGGCTGAGCGGGTCCGGGCGCCCGCGCCAGGCACGCTGCAGCGCCAACGCGCCGGTCACGGGAAAGAACAGCCAGAACGAAGCGCCCTCGGCGATGTTCAGGACCGGCGACCACTCAGCGACGCGTGCGCCTAGCAAGAGAGTGTGGGCGAAGATGCGCCAGAGGGGCAGGTCTCCGCCCAGGGAGACCCGCTCACCCGGGTAGGCGGTGCTGAGCATGCGTTCGAGAGTGGCGCCCGCGTCGAGCGCGAAGCCGACGCCGATTGCAAGCGTGGCCGCAGCGGCGACGCCGAAGCCGGCGAGTGGCAGCGCCGGCCGTGCGCGCAGCGCGCTGCGGCGATCCCAGGCGAGGCCGGCGACCAGCACGACCGCCAGCTGCGCCAGCGGCAGCTGGTAGGGCGGGTAGAGAGCCAGCCCGAGACAGCCGAGGCCCCATGCCAGCAGCGCCGTGTGGCCCGCCAGCTGCCGCGGCGTGCGTGCTCGCAGAATGCCGTGGGCGCCGAGCACGCCGAGTCCGGTGTACACGACGAAGCGGCTCGGCAGCAGCGCCCAGAACTGCAGAAAGGGGGATGCCACCAGCAGCAACGCGCCGGCGGCGGCGAGTGCATTGCGGCCCGGCGCCACCAGGCGCAGCAGAGCGAAGACGACCCCGGCGAAGCCGAAGAGCTGGCTCCACCACATCCAGGCCACGCCGAGGTCGTCGCCGAGGAAGAAACCCCAGGAGAACGGTCGGAAGAGTGCGGTCCAGTGCAGGATCGGGATGTCCGTCAGGATCAGGTCCTGGCCGAGACCGATCGCCGTGTTGACGCGCGGGAACGCCGGCTCGTGATGTGCCTGGGCCAGCGACAGCGGGAGCCCCACGAGCCAGTCGTCGCTGCGCAGGGGCCGCAGCTCGCCTGCCAGCACTCCCTCCGGCGCCGAGCCGTCGAGCACGCTGTGCCACACGGGCAGCGAGTAGCCGTGCCAGCGCAACCCCACCAGCACTGCGAAGACGATTCCGCTCGCGATCCCGAGCCACGTACCGAGCGGCAGTGCGAGCGGCGCCGCGCGCCTCAGAAGCCTGCCCCGAGCGTCGCGTTGGAATGCCGCGCGGTCACGGCGGCAGAAGGTACGCGGCCCGGTGGAAC
Source organism: Deltaproteobacteria bacterium (assembly GCA_019310965.1). Taxonomy (GTDB): domain Bacteria; phylum Myxococcota_A; class UBA9160; order UBA9160; family SMWR01. The sequence goes on along the minus strand of JAFDDG010000040.1, from coordinate 9,575 downwards.
GTGGGAAGCCCTGAGAACGGAGGGGAGCCGGGAGCATGCCTGCCAGTCAGCTCCCGGCCCCGAGTCCCCCGTTCCGAACTCGGATACAGGATTTCACGTCCAGGGCTGCGGGGGGTGTGATCTGCTTCACACCCGCTGGCCCCCGCGGGCGGTGCTATTGCTTTGCGGCGTGCAGATCCTCTTCAGCGGGGCGGCACCCGGGGCGGCGGACGAGCGCGGCGTCGCCGGAGTGCTGGGTATCCTCGACGTCAAGAGCGGGCAGGTGGTGCACCGCACCGAGTACACGCCGCCGGCGGGGTTGTACGGTGCTCCGCAGAAGCTGCAGTTCACAGGGTTCTGCTTTGTGGGCGGGCGCCTCTGGGTGTGTTCGTTCGGCGAGATCCTCGGCTTCGACAGCTGGCCACCGCGGGAACCGAGTGCGCGCATCACGTTGCCCGGGTTCAACGATCTGCATCACTGTCTGCCGTGGCAGGGTGGCTTGGCGGTGGCGAACACCGGACTCGAAACCGTCGACTGGATCGACTTCGAGGGCAGCCTGCGCGAGCGCTGGGATCTGCTGGAAGGCGAGTCCGGCGCACGCTCGATCGACCCGGCATGCGACTATCGTCGCGTCGCCGACACCAAGCCGCACCGCCGTCACGTGAATCACCTCTTCGTGCTGGAGGATGTGCTCTGGGCCACCCAGCTGCGCTCGTCGGACGCCGTGCCGATCAGCGCCGCTGGGCCCGGCGTCGCGCTCGACGTCGGCATGCCCCACGATGGCCGCTGGATCGACGGACGCCTCGTCTTCACGACCACGAATGGGCATCTGGTGTTCGTGGATCCGCAGCGCCGCCGGGTCGAGCGCAGCGTGGCCTTGGCGCCCCTGACCCCGGGGCTCGGACAGCTCGGCTGGTGCCGGGGCCTTTGTGGCGACCCGTCTGCGCTGGGGCGTTGTTTCGTGGCCTTCAGCGCCCTGCGGCGCAGCCGCTGGAGGGAGTTCGGCTACTGGATCCGCTGGCACCACGCGCTGGCGCCGAGTCGCATCGCCCACTACGACATCGAGGCCGGCCGTCTCGTGGCGAGCTGGCCCGTGGGGGAGGGCAAGGGCGACGTGCTCTTCCAGCTCGAGGCCCTGGCGCCAGAACGCTGGCTGTAACGGGGCTGCTGAACCACCGGTGCATGGACGCCTGGCCACTGCCGTGCCCATCGGGTCGCAGCGCGGCGCGTGCCGTCACGTGTCGCGGTCACGGCGTGCGCGCCAGGCTGCGAGGCGGGCGGAGATCTCCGCTTCCTGGCCGATGTCGTTGGGGTGGTAGTAGCGGGTGTCGCGCAGATCGTCCGGCAGGTTGCGAGCTGCTACGAACTGGTCGGGTGCGTCGTGGGGGTAGCTGTAATCGCGTCCATAGCCGAGCTCCCGCATGAGTGCTGTCGGCGCGTTGCGCAGGTGGTGGGGGACCGGTAGCGAGCCGGTGCGGCGTGTCTCCTCGAGGGCCGCGTCGATGGCGCGGTAGGCGGCGTTGCTCTTGGGTGCGCAGGCCAGGTAGGTGACCGCCTGGCCGATCGGAATGCGACCCTCCGGCATGCCGATGCGCTCGACCGCCTGGTAGGCCGAAGTCGCCAGGGTGATGGCCTGGGGGTCGGCGTTGCCGATGTCCTCCGACGCGAAGATCAACATGCGCCGGCACAGGAAGAGCGGGTCGTCGCCCGCCTCGAGCATGCGGGCAGCCCAGTAGAGCGCGGCGTCCGGGTCGCTGGCGCGCAGGCTCTTGATGAACGCGGAGGCGACGTTGTAGTGCTCCTCGCGGTCGCGGTCGTGCAGCAACAGCCGCTGCCCGGCGGCTTCGCGCAGCGTGTCGAGCGAAAGTGGCGTGGTGCCCGGCGCCCGTGAGCGATGCAGTGAGGTCGCTGCCTCGAGCAGTGAGAGCGCACGCCTGGCATCGCCGTCCGCGGCGTGGGCGATGGCCGCGGATACGCCCTCGGCGAGGGGTTGCCCGCCGCTGCCGCGCTCCGTATCGCCGGCCGCGCGCTCCACCAGCGCGGCCAACTCCGGCTCGGCCAGGCGCGAGAGGGTGTAGACGCGGCAACGGGAGAGCAGCGGTGCGTTGACCTCGAAGGATGGGTTCTCCGTGGTCGCGCCGATCAGCGTGACAGTGCCTGCCTCCACGTGGGGCAGCAGCGCGTCCTGCTGCGCGCGGTTCAGGCGATGCAGCTCATCGAGAAAGAGCGCGGTGCCGCCTCGCACCGCGCGCTCGCGCCGCGCTCGCTCGATCGCCGCGCGAATCTCCTTCACACCGGCCATGACCGCGGAGAGGCTCTCCACCCGGAGCTTCGCGGCTCGGGCCAATAGGCGCGCCAGGGTGGTCTTTCCGCAGCCCGGCGGGCCCCAGAGGATCAGCGACGGGAGCTCACCGCTCTCGGCCAGCGCGCGCAGGGGCCCCTCCGGGCCGATGAGCTCGCTTTGCCCGATCACCTCGTCGATGTCGCGCGGCCGCATGCGCTCGGCCAGGGGCGCGCGGGGGTCGAAAGCGTGCGGCTCGGGCTCCGGCTCGGGAAAGAGCTCGAGGGAGTCCTCGGGGGGCATGCGCCGAGCGTAGCAACGTGGGATCATGACCGGCGACGGCGCACGAAGGATGAATGTTCAGTCGGTTGGCATCTGTGTAAAACCCGGCGAGCTCGAGCTCGCGGATCTCGTGCGCGAGCTCGAGAAGTGGCTCCGTGACCGCGGCCTCGCTGTGCTGCCGGATCCGGAGGCCGCGCGCTGGACCCACGCCGACGCATACCTGCGCAGCGACCTGGCCCGCCAAGTGGACCTCATCGTCGTGCTGGGCGGCGACGGCACCTTGCTGGCGGTGGCTCGGGCCGTGGGCCTTCGGAACGTGCCGATTCTAGGGGTGAATCTCGGCACCCTGGGTTTCCTGGTGGAGACCGGTCGCGACGAGCTCTTCCCGTCGCTCGTCGCCGTGCTCGACGATCGCTTCCCGATCGAGGAGCGCATGCGTTTCGACGTGCGCGTTGCCCGGGATGGCGAGGAGCTCGGCGCCTACACCGCGCTCAACGACGCGGTGGTGTCGAATACGGCGCTCTCGCGCATGGTCGATCTGCGAACGCGGGCCGACGGCGCAGTGGTGGCTACGTATCACGCCGACGGCCTGATCGTTGCAACTCCCACCGGCTCGACGGCGTACTCGCTGTCGGCCGGCGGTCCGCTTCTGCTGCCGACTTTCGACGCCATCCTGCTGACGCCGATTTCCCCCCACGCCTTGACGCAACGTCCGTTGGTGCTGCCCGGCAGCAGCGTGGTCGAGCTGACGGTGCTGGCCTCGCGTGGCGGCGAGGTCCACCTGACCGTCGATGGACAGGTGGGTCGCGCTCTCGAAGAGGGGGACGTGGTGTCGGTGCGCCGCAGCGAGCAGCCGGCGCGCCTGCTGGTGCCACCCGGCCGCAACCGCTTCGAAGTGATGCGAAAGAAACTGCGTTGGGGAGAAAGATAGACGTGGCCGCCGCGAAGCAATCACAGCGATAGCGTTCAGCGAGGGGGGCCGCCGCGAAGCGGAAGGCCCAAACTACCAGGCCCAATCAACCAGGCCCATCCACAGTCTCCCGTTGGGCCCGCAAGACGCTATCAAGAAGGTGGGGTGAGCACTGAATGATCGAATTGCTGCGCATCGAGAACCTCGCGATCGTCGAGGCGGCGGAGCTCGAGTTCGGGCCGGGTCTCAACGTGCTCACGGGTGAGACGGGCGCCGGCAAGTCGATCGTGCTCGGCGCTCTGGCGCTGCTGGCCGGTGGCCGGGGCAGCGCCGACGCGATTCGCGAGGGCAGCGACGTGGCCGACATCGAGGCGGTCTTTCGCACCGACGGCCTCGCTGAGCTCGAAGCCGAGCTGATGGGGCGCGGGCTCGAGGGGGAGGAGCACGAGTTGATCGTGCAGCGCAGTCTGGCCCGCAGCGGACGCGGACGTGCGCGGGTCTCGGGTCAGCTGTTGCCACTGACGGCCCTGGCGGAGTTGCTCGATGGCGGCATCGAGGTGTCGAGTCAACACGATTCGCAGGCCCTGCGACGATCGGAAGAGCACGGCTGGTTGCTCGATCGCATGGGCACGCTGCTGGATCTGCGCGCGCGTGTCGGCGAGGCCTACGCACGGGTGCGGGGGCTCGACGAGGAGCTTGCGGAGCTGCGCGCCGCAGCGCAGGAGCGCGAGCGCACGCTCGATTTCCTCGGCTTCCAGGTGCGGGAGATCGATGCGGTGGAGCTCGACGTGGAGGAGGCGCAGGGTCTCGTGGTCGAGCGTTCGCGGCTCGCGCACGCCGGTCGGCTGCGCGAAGAGGGCGGGCTGGCGTTGGCCGACCTCAGCGGCGACCCGTTGGCCGGCGACGCTGCCGGCGCCGCCGATCGCCTCGCCGACGCAGCCAAACGTGTCGAACGGCTGGTCAGTGTCGACCCCGGTCTGGAAGCCAGCGCCGAACGGATCGCCGCGCTGGCGAGTGAGGTGCGCGATGTCGCCACCGAGCTCGAGCGTCATCTGGACGGCGTCGATGACGACCCAGCGCGACTCGCCAGCCTCGACGAACGCCTGCATCAGATCGAGGTGCTGCAGCGCAAGTACGGCGGAAGCGTCGAGGAGGTGCTGCGTTTCCGCGACGAAGCGGCGCAACAGCTCGCGAGCCTCGAAGGCGCGGACGAGCGCGAGGCGCAGCTCGTGACCGAGCGGGGCCGGGCCGTTGCCGAGCTGGTGGAGCGCGCCGCCGAGCTGTCGAAGGGCCGCGCTCGGGTGGCGCGCAAGCTCGCCAAGCGCGTGCAGGATGAGCTGCGCGAGCTGGCCATGCCCCAGGCGCGCTTCGAGGTCGGGCTCGAGCCCGCAGCTCCGGCCGGCGACCTGCCGTGTGGTCCGAACGGGGCGGAGACGGCGGAGTTTCTCTTCAGTGCCAACGCCGGTGAGCCCCTGCGTCCGCTGCGCAAGGTGGCCTCCGGGGGCGAGCTCTCCCGCGTGCTACTCGCGATTCGCGGGGCGCTGCGCGGCGACGCGCGGGGCATGGTGCTCGTCTTCGACGAGGTCGATGCCGGGATCGGCGGTCGTGCCGCCGATCGCGTGGGGCGCGCGCTGGCGCGCCTGGCGGCCCACCACCAGGTGCTGTGTATCACTCACCTGCCCCAGATCGCCGCCTTCGCGAATGTGCACTTTCGGGTGGAGAAGCAGCTCCGTCGCGGGCGCACCCGAGCCACCATTCACCGGGTGGAGGGCGACGCCCGGGTGGACGAGATCGCCCGGATGGCCGGTGGGGAGAAGGTCGGTGAGGCCACCCGCAAGCACGCCCGGGCGCTGATCGCGGAGCGGGCGCCGACGATTTCCTGAGGCGGGGCCTCCGGTTGTACTTCGAGTTGCCGGTGCGGGGCAGCTCCTGTGGTAAAGCCAAGGCGGCAAGTCACCGATTCATGCACCCAGGGGGTTCGCCGTCCGCGCAATTGTGCGCTCGGTCACAATCCCCGTTTGGTTTCACGGCGATGACACAGACAGGGCAGGCCAGTGCGGCGCAACGGCGTGAGGTGGGTCCGGTGCCCTCCGGTGCCTCCGTGTTGGTGTTGCGCGGATTTTACGAGGGGCTCGAAGTGCCGGTGGATCGGGATTGGATGGTGATTGGCAGAGGGCGCACCGCCGATGTGGTGATCGCGGAGCCGACCATCTCACGCGCGCACGCCGCCATCGGCTGGGACGAGAGCGGTTTCTTCATGCAAGACCTGGGCAGCACGAATGGGACGCGCGTGAACGGCGTGCGCGAGGCACGGCTGGGGCTGGCGGACGGTGACGAGCTGCAGCTGGGCAAGCTGCGGCTGCGCATTGCCCTGCCGTCGATGAGCTGAAGTTCGGGAGAATCGATGGAACGCTATTCCCTCATCGTGGTCGCCGACGAGACGGCACCGATCCGGCGCTTCGACGTTCGCAAGACCGTCGTGCGGCGCGCGTGTCAGGCTGCGGCGCTGGTCGCCGCCCTCGCGCTGCTCGGCCTGGTCGACTACGTGCGCGTGCGGGTGGAGCATCCCGAGCTGGCGCGCCTGCGGGTGGAGAACGCCGAGCAGCGCGCCACCATCGAGTCCTTCGACGAGAAGGTCGCCGGGGTGAGTGCCGCCCTGCGGCGCGTCGAAGAGTTCGAGCGCAAGGTGCGCATCATCGCAAATCTGCCGGGCTCGGTGGCCGCCACCGGTGACGACGTGATGCCGACCGGTGCGGGCGCCGATCTTTCGGGACTCGCCGGCGGTGGAATCGACGTCGAGGCCGTGCCCGCCGAGCTGCCGCCGCTTGACTCGCTGGGCGGTGAAGAGGCGGCTCCTGCGGACGCTGCCGCGCGCATCGTCGAGGACGAGCGCACCGTGCGTCTCGAGATCGAGGCGCTGCGTCTGACACGCGTCGCCGATCAACGCCGGCTCTCGCTCGAAGAGCTCGTGGCCGGACTCGAGGACAAGGGCACGAAGCTGGTGTCGTCGCCCGCGGTCTGGCCGACCCAGGGCTGGTTGACGTCGCGCTTCGGCACGCGGGTCTCGCCCTTCACTGGCAAGCGCCAGTTTCACGCCGGCATCGACGTCGCCGGCGCTGCGGGCAGCGACGTGATCGCGACTGCTGACGGCAAGGTGGTCTATGCGGGCAAGAAGGGCCCCATGGGCAACGCGGTGATCCTGGATCACGGCTACGGCCTTCGCACACACTATGGACACAACCGGGAAGTCGCGGTGAAGAAGGGTGAGAGGGTGGAGCGCGGCCAGAAGATCGCCTCACTCGGCAACTCCGGGCGCAGCACCGGCCCGCACCTGCACTACACGGTCGAGCTGAACGGCAAGGCCGTGAATCCCCTGGATTACATTTTCGACTGAAAAGGTTCGCTGGGGCGGGGGTTTGCCGGCCCGGATGTGCTCCCGTACACTAACTCGCCCCCACCGTCTCTCGCCTCTCGGGAGCGAACACGCCGTTGGCGAACCTGATCCAGAAGATCTTCGGGACCCACAACGATCGCGTCCTCAAGGGCATCGTCCCGCTGGTGGAGCGCGCGAACCAGTTCGAAGCCGAGGGGACGAAGCTCTCCGACGCCGCGCTGCGCGCCCGCACGGGCGCGTTTCGCCAGCGCTTCGAGAATGGCGAGCCGTTGGACGACCTGCTGCCCGAGGCTTTTGCCACGGTGCGCGAGGCGGCCAAGCGCACGCTGGGGCAACGCCACTACGACGTGCAGATGATGGGTGGTGTCGTGCTCCACCGCGGTGTCATCGCCGAGATGAAGACGGGCGAGGGCAAGACCCTGGTGGCGACGCTGCCCTCGTATCTCAACGCGCTCACCGGACGTGGCGTGCACGTGGTGACGGTGAACGACTATCTGGCCCGCCGCGACTCCGAGTGGATGGGGCAAGTGCACCGCTTCCTCGGGCTCGAGGTCGGGGTGATCGTGCACGATCAGCCCGAGGTGGAGCGAAGCGCGGCCTACGCCGCGGACATTGCCTACGCGACCAACAACGAACTCGGCTTCGACTACCTGCGCGACAACATGAAGTTCAAGCCGGAGCAGCTGGTCCAGCGCGACCTGCACTACGCCATCGTCGATGAGGTGGACTCGATCCTGATCGACGAAGCGCGCACCCCGCTCATCATCTCCGGTCCGTCGGAGCAGAACACCAACATCTACTCGGTGGTCAATCGCGTCATTCCGCGGCTCAAATGTGGTGAGAAGGGCGACGTCAAGGAAGGCATCGAGGAGACCGGCGACTTCTGGCTCGACGAGAAGTCCGGCAGCGCGACACTCACGGAAAAGGGCGTGAACGAGGTCGAGCAGATGCTGGGGGTCGAGAATCTCTACGACCCGCAGATGATTCAGGTGCTGCACTCGGTGAACCAGGCGTTGGTGGCGCACACGCTCAAGAAGCGCGACGTCGAGTACGTGGTGAAGAAGGGCGAGAGTGGCGCCAGGGAAGTCATCATCGTCGACGAGTTCACCGGGCGTCTGATGCCCGGGCGGCGCTGGTCCGACGGCCTGCACCAGGCGGTGGAGGCCAAGGAGGGCATCCAGGTCCGCGCCGAGAACCAGACGCTGGCCTCCGTCACCTTCCAGAACTTCTTTCGCATGTACGACAAGTTGGCGGGCATGACGGGCACCGCCGACACGGAGGCCCCGGAGTTCGCCAAGATCTACGATCTCGACGTGCTCTGCGTCCCGACTCACCGGCCGATGGTGCGCGACGACCAGCCGGACGTGGTCTTCAAGACGGTCCGCGAGAAGTTCAACGCCGTCATCGACGACATCAAGGAGCGCCACGCCGAGGGTCAGCCCGTGCTCGTCGGCACCATCTCCATCGAGTCGTCGGAGATGCTGGCGAAGAAGCTGAAGAAGCAGGGTGTGCCCCACAACGTGCTGAACGCCAAGAAGCACGAACGCGAAGCCGAGATCGTCGCCCAGGCCGGTCGCAAGGGAGCCGTCACGATTTCGACGAATATGGCCGGCCGCGGCACCGACATCGTGCTCGGTGGCAATTCCGAATTTCTGGCCCTGGATAAGTGCGGCCACGACAAGGACCACCCGGACTACCCGATGTTGTCGGCGCAGTTCGAAGCCAGCTGTGCGGAGGAACGCGAAGAGGTGGTCGCCAGCGGCGGGCTCCACATCCTCGGCACCGAGCGCCACGAGAGCCGCCGCATCGACAACCAGCTGCGCGGCCGTGCCGGCCGTCAGGGTGACGCCGGCTCGAGCCAGTTCTTCCTCTCTCTGGAGGACGATCTGCTGCGCATCTTCGAGTCGGATCGCGTGAAGGAGTGGTGGGACCGCGTTGGCGTGGAAGAAGGCGAGGCGATAGAGAACAAGCTGCTCACTCGCGTGATCGAGAACGCGCAGAAGAAGGTCGAGGCGCGCAACTTCGACGTCCGCAAGCAGCTACTCGACTACGACGACGTGATGAACAAGCAGCGGCAGGCTTTCTACAACCGCCGGCGAGATGCGATGTTCCGCGAGAACATCCACGAAGAGATTCTCGACATCGCCGAAGGCGGGGTCGTCGCCGTGTTGGGTCAACACTGGCCGGAAAAGGGCGATCCCGACGAAGACGTTCTGGGCGAACTCGCCCAGGCGCTGCATGCGCAATTCGGCGTGCCTTTCGATGCGCAGCAGCCTCCCTTCCGCGTGGACGGCAAGCCCGTCAAGGATGGTGACGCTTTCGGCGTGGCGATCCACGATCGCGCGGTTGCGGTGCTGGAGGAGAAACGCAAGCACTGCAACACGCTGGAGGAGCAGTACGCCGACATCGGCTACCCGAGCTTCGAGACGCTGGAGCGCGACTTCCTGCTGCAGATTCTCGACACTCAGTGGAAGGATCACCTGCACACGATGGATGGGCTGCGCGAGGGCATCTCCTTGCGCGCCTACGGCCAGCGCGACCCGAAGCTCGAGTACCAGCGCGAGGGCTATGCGCTCTTCGATGCCATGCAGGATCGCATCGACCAGCAGGTGCTCGAGGTGGTCTACAAGGTGCAGCTGCGGGATCCCAGCGAGGCGCCCGAGGCTGCGCGCCCGGCGCCCGGGCTGGGGGGGCCGCCGGCGGGGCCGCGTCGCCAAGCCCCTGCGGCC
>JAFDDG010000039.1 GCA_019310965.1 Deltaproteobacteria bacterium | reverse complement strand
AGTGCAACGAGATCGACGACGACGACGATTTCGACGATTACGACGAGACGGATGTGATCGGCGGGAACAAGTTCATTTCGGCCACCCTCGAATACCGATTCCCGATCTCCGAGACGCTGGGGCTCCAGGGGCTCGCGTTCTTCGATATGGGCAACGCGTTCGCCGAGGGCGACAACCTGTTCGATGTGGCGGACTGGCGCTACGGTACCGGCGTGGGGCTCCAGTGGTTCTCTCCGTTCGGGCCACTGGCAGTGGTGCTGGGTTTCCCACTGGACGCGATTTCCGAGGTCGAGGATTCTCCCGTCTTCGAATTCTCCATGGGCGGCCAGGGTTTCTAGGCTGCGGCGCCATCTGCTTTCGCCATTCCAGAAAAGAGAGGGTTTATCATGAGGGTTCACCACCTACTCGTTGGGGTCGCTGCGCTGGGCATGCTCGTGCTGGGCACCGGCGCCAGCGATTCTGCACCGCTCAAGATTGGCGTCGTCGACATCGACCAGGCCATCAGTTCCACCGAGAGCGGCAAGGCCGCCCGGGAGGAGTTCGCGCGCAAGCAGCGCGAGGCCCAGGGCAAGGTTCAGCCGCTTCTCGATCGCTACAAGGCGCTCGAAGAGGAGATGAAGGCCAAGAAGTTCGTGCTCTCGGACGAGGCGCTCTTCCAGAAGCAGCTCGATCTGGTGGAGCTGCGCAACGAGATCCAGTCCAAGATGAAGGAGCTCGAGGGACAGATGAAGATCGACCAGAAGCGGCTCGAAGGTCCGCTGGTCGCAAAGCTCGGCGAGATCATCGAGTCCATCGGCAAGGACGAGGGCTTTACGATGATCATCCGCCGCGGCACGCCGGGTGTGCTCTACACCCGCGAGGCCCTCGACATCACCGACATGGTGATCCAGAAGTACAACAAGAAGGGCTGAGCGCCTTGCGGCGGGTTCACCCGACCGCCGTCGTCGACCCCGGGGCCAAGCTCGGCGACGACGTCTGCATCGGGCCGTACAGCGTGGTGGGCGAGGGCGTCGAGCTCGACGAGGGTGTCGAGATCGGCTCCCACGTCGTCCTGACGGGGCCGACTCGCGTCGGGGCGCGCAGCCGCATCTTCCCGTTCTGCGTGATCGGGGGCGAGCCCCAGGTGCGGGATGCCGAGGGCCGCTCCTGGCTGCGCATCGGTCGGGAGAACGTGATCCGGGAGTACACCTCGATTCACTGCGGTACACCGTCGCCAGGCGGCGGCACGACCATCGGCGACGGCAACTTCCTGCTCAACAACGTGCACGTCGCGCACGATTGCAGGCTCGGATCGCACTGTGTGCTGACGAGCTTCGCGGCCCTGGCGGGCCACGTCGAAGTGCTCGACCACGCGGTGTTGGGCGCGCGCGTCGGGGTTCACCAGTTCTGCCGCGTCGGCGAGTCGTCGTTCATCGGCGCAGGGTCGAGGCTCAGCAAGGATGCACCGCCGTTCGCCCGGGTACTGGGCGCGCGCGCCCGTTTCGCCGGCGTCAACACGCTGGGGCTCGAGCGGCGTGGCTTCAGCGCCGAGCGCATTGCAGACATCAAGCACGCCTACCATCTGCTCTTCCAATCGAAGCTGCGGCTCGAGCCGGCGCTAGCGCGGGTCGAGGCCGAGTGCGGGGACGTTCCGGAAGTCGCTCGGCTGCTGGCCTTCTTCCGCGGCTCCGCACGGGGTGTGACCCGCTCGTGAGCCAGGCGCCCGTCGGCAGCCTCGGCCTGATTGCGGGCCAGGGGGAGTTGCCGCTGGCGGCGGCGAGAAGTGTCGCCGGCCGGCGCATCGTCGCGATCGGCTTCGAGGGCCTGACCGATCCCGGGCTCGCGGCGCTCGCGGAGGTGGTCTGGCTCGACCCGGGGCAGGTGGGGCAGGCGCTCGGCGCACTGCGCGCCGCGGGCGTGCGCGAGGCCGTGATGCTCGGCAAGGTGCCGAAGGCCGGTCTGCTGGGCGACGGCAGCGGTGTCGAGCCCGACGTTCGCGCGCGCCGGCTGTTGGCGGGGCTGCGCGACCGGAGTGACGATGCGATCCTCGCCGCCGTGGCGGACCTGCTCGCGGAGCACGGCATCGCGTTGCTCGAGCAGGCGGCCGTGTTGCCGTCGTTGGTGGCTGCCGAGGGGGTGTTGGGCTCGCTCCTGCCAACGGTCGAGCAGCGCGTGGACGTGGCCTACGGCTTCAATGTCGCCAAGGCGATCGCCGCGCTCGATGTGGGTCAGACCGTGGTGGTGAAGCAGGGCGCCGTCCTGGCCGTCGAGGCCATCGAGGGCACCGACGCGACGATTCGTCGCGCCGGGGCCATCACCAGTGGCGCCTGCATCGTGAAGGTCGCGAAGCCCGGCCAGGACCCGCGTTTCGACGTGCCGACGATCGGTCCGGACACGCTGTTTGCCGCCCGCGAGGCCGGTGCCGGCCTGCTGGCGTTCGAGGCGGGGCACACACTGGTGATCGCGCGCGAGCGACTGGTTGCCGAGGCCGATGCTCACGGCATCGTGGTGCTGGGCACGGCCGGCGGAGCCGTCGCGTGAGCTCTCTCGCCGTCGGCGTGGTCGGCGTCGGGCACATGGGCCGACGCCACGTGGAGAAGGTGGCCGCACTGAGCGCGGCCGGCGAGCCGCTGAGGTTGGCGGGGGTCTTCGACCCGGATGCGGAGCGAGCCCGGCGTGCCGTCGAGGGGCTCGGCGCGCCGGTGCTGCCGGATCTGGCGAGCCTGTTGCAGCGCGCGGACGCGCTGGTGGTGGCGGTGCCGACGACGGCGCACCACGCGGTGGTGGCGCGGGCGCTGGCGAGCGGCTGTGACGTGCTGGTCGAGAAGCCCATTGCCACGACGGTGGCGGAAGCCGAGGACCTGATCGCCCGCGCCCGCGAGCGCCGCTGCGTGCTGCAGGTCGGCCACCTCGACTGGTTCAACCCGGCGACACGGGTGCTGCGGCGCCGGGTGTGTGCGCCGCGCTTCGTCCAGGTGCGCCGGGTGGGCCCGTTTGCGCACCGGGCCACCGACGTCGATGTGGTGCGCGACCTGATGATCCACGACCTCGATATCCTGCAGCGCCTGCTCGGCGAGGAGCCGGAGCGGATCGATGCGCTCGGCATCCGTGTCGTCACCGAGTGTATCGACGTCGCCAACGCGCGGTTGGTGTTCCCCAGCGGTTGCGTGGCGGATCTCACGGCGAGTCGAGTGGCGGTGGATGCGCGGCGGCAGATGCGTTTCTTCCAGCGCGACGGCTGCTTCGCGGTCGACTTCCTGGCCCGTTCCGCGAGCCTGATTCCGGCGGCCGACGCCGGAGCAGCGTCACGGGTCGAGCAACAGTGCGCGGTCTTCGAGGCCGAAGATGCGCTGCTGGCGCAGCTGCGCGCGTTCGTCGGCGAGATCGGCAAGCGCGCCGCACCGCTGGCCTCGGCGTGCACCGCGGCGGTCGCGCTGCGCACGGCGCAGCGCGTGATCGCCGCGATGCCGCCGGACTGAGCCGCAGGAATGTGCCTCGTGCGACACGTGCTGGCGGCGCTCGCTGCGCTGCTGCTCTTGCCCGTCGGGCTCGTGGTGTTGTTGCTGCGCCCGCGGCTCTTCACCGGCCTCGGCGAGCGTCTGGGCGCGAGGCCGGCCCAGGCGCCCGGTGGCGTCTGGGTGCATGCTGCGGCGCTGGGAGAGCTGCGTGCTGCGTCGCCGCTGATCGAGCGGCTGCGGGCGAGCGGGCGCCGGGTGTGCACCTCGGCCTCGAACCTCGATGGGCGCGAGGTCATGCGCCGCAGACAGCCGCAGCTGCCGTGTCATCTCGCCCCCCTCGACCATCCCTGGTGCGTCGCCCTGGCGCTCGCGCGGGCCGCTCCGGCCGCGTTGGTGCTGGTCGAAACGGAGCTCTGGCCGTGCTGGATCGCGGCTGCGCGACGGCGGGGCGTGCCGGTGGTACTGGTGTCGGGGCGGCTCTCCGATCGCAGCTTTCCGCGCTATCGCCGGGTGCGGGCCTGGCTGGCCCCGACCTTCGCGCGACTCGTCGCCGTCGGTGCGCGCAGCGAGTGCGATGCCGAACGCTTTCGTGCCCTCGGCACGCCGGCCGAACGGGTGAGCGTCATCGGCGACCTCAAGCTCGATTGCGCCGAGCCGCTCCCGCTGCCGCCGCCGGATCTGGCCGAGCGGCTCGCGGCGTCAGCCTACTGGGTGGCGGGCAGCACCCATTCGGGTGAGGAGAGCCTGCTGCTCGACGCGTTCGACCGGCTCGAAGACGACGGGCTGGCGTCGGCGCTGGTGCTGGCCCCGCGGCACCCGTCCCGCGCCGGGGAGGTTCGGCGCCTGGTGAGGCGCCGCGGCCGACGGGCCCGTTTGCGCTCGAGGCTGGAGGGGCCGCCGCTGGGCCCGGGCGAAGTGCTGGTGCTCGACACGCTGGGCGAGCTCGCCTCGCTCTACCGAGGCGCGCGGGTCGTCTTCGTCGGCGGCTCTCTGGTGCCGATCGGTGGGCACGACGTGCTGGAGCCCGCCAGAGCCGGTCGGCCGGTACTCTTCGGTCCCCACATCGCGAACACGCGCGAGAGCGCCGAGATCCTCGTCGGGGTGGGCGCCGGTCGCGAGGTGCACGACGCTCGCTCGCTCGGCGACGCATTGTGCGCGCTGCTCGAGGCGCCCGAGCGTGCCGACGCGCTGGGCGAGTCGGGTCGGATGGCGCTGCTCGCGCACCACGGCAGCGCGGCCCGGGCCCAGCAACTCGTGGAGGCTGTGCTCGATGCTGCGCCGGCTGCGTAGTGCGCGGGCGGCCTGGCTCGAGTCGGATGCCGAGGGCGCCTCCGGCCGGGTGTTGCGCGCGCTGTTGGCGCCGCTCGGCGTGGGCTATGCGATCGGCGCCCGGCTGCATCGCGGGGCCTATCGGCGCGGTCGGAGGCGCGCCGAGCGGCTGCCGTGTCGCGTCGTGAGTGTCGGCAGTCTGGCCGCAGGAGGTGCCGGCAAGACCCCTGCCGCCGCCTGGCTGGCGGCCGGCTTGCGCCGGAGGGGCCATCGCGTCGCGCTCCTGTCCCGCGGCTACGGCCGTCGGGAGGGCGAGGGCGTTGCGATCGTTTCCGATGGGCGTTTCGTGCGTGCCTCGTTGGCTCAGGCCGGCGACGAGCCGCTGGTATTGGCGGCGCACGCGGCCGGCGTGCCCGTGCTGGTGGGCCGCGATCGCGTGCGAGCTGGGCGGCGCGCGCTGGCGACGTTCGGCTCCGAGCTGGTGGTGCTCGACGACGGGTTTCAGCATCTCCGCTTGCAGCGCGACATCGACCTCGTGCTCGTGGACGGGACTGCGGGTTTTGGCAATCGTCGTTGCCTGCCCGCCGGGCCCCTGCGCGAGCCTCTGGCGGCATTGGCGCTCGCCGACGCCGTTGGCATCGTCGACGGACCCCTTGCGGACGACGACGAGGTGGCGCTGGCGGCGGCGGCGCCGGACGCCTGGCGCTTTGCAGCCCGCCGTCGGCCGGCCACGTTGCGGCCGCTCGGCGGGGGGCCCGCCGCCGCCGCCGAGCAGCTTCGCGGCCGCGAAGTGGGTCTGTTGTGCGGCGTCGCCGAACCGGCGAGCGTGCGCCGAACGCTCGCCGAGCTGGGCGCCCGGGTGGTGGCCGAGCGGCGCTTCAGGGATCACCATGTCTACGCACCCGGAGACGTCGGGGGGCTCGCACAGGCGGCACCGCTCTGGGTCACCACCGAGAAGGACGCGGTGAAGCTGCCGGCGTCCTGGGTCGTACCGGCCGACGTGCGGGTGCTCGCCATCGAATTTGCGCCCGACGAGCCGGCGGCGTTGCTCGATTGGATCGAGGCGAAGCTTCGGTAGCGGCGGCTCGATCGAGTACCATCAACCGATGCACGAGCTGCAGCGAAGCGATCGGAGCCCGCGCGGGCGCGGTGCGCAGTCATGAGTCTCGATGCGGGACGTCTGATGGCGTTGCTCGACGACTTCGGGCGTGTGCGTCTGCTGGTGCTCGGCGACCTGGTGCTCGACGAGTACGTGAGCGGAGACGTCGAGCGCATCAGTCCCGAGGCGCCGGTGCCGGTGGTCCACGTGCGCGACGAGTCGCTGGCTCTGGGCGGTGCGGGCAATGTGGCCCGCAATGTGGTGGCCCTCGGCGGGCAGGCGGCGCTCTGTTCGTTGGTGGGAGACGATGCCGCCGGTCGCAGTGCCGCCGAGCTGCTCGAGAAGCTGGGCGTCGATCCGCGGGGCCTGGTGGCAGTGGAGGGGCGCGCGACGCCGCGCAAGACCCGCGTGGTCGCGCGCTCGCAGCAGATCGTACGCTTCGATCGGGAGACGCTGGAACCCGCTCCGCCGGACGCGGAGGCGGAGCTGCGCGCCGGCATCGAGCGCGCTCTCGCGGCCTGCGACGCGGTCGTGGTGGCGGACTACGGCAAGGGCGCGCTCTCGGCCGGGCTCGCCGCGGAGGTGATGGCGCAGTGCCGCAGCCGGCGGCTGCCGGTGATCCTCGATCCGAAGGCCGCACTCTTGCCCTGGCGGGGCGTCGCGTTGGTGAAGCCCAATCTGCGCGAGGCCGAGGCGCTCTCCGGTGTGGCGATCCATGGAGCGGCGGATCTCGCCCGGGCCGCCACGGCCCTGCGCGATGCGCTCGACGGTGCACAGGTCGTCGTCACGCGCGGAATGGAGGGCATGACGCTCTTCGAGGGGGGCGCCGCCGGTGTCGAGGTCGGCACCCTGGCGCGCGACGTCTTCGACGTGCAGGGTGCCGGCGACACCGTCAGTGCGGCGCTGGCGCTGGCGCTGCGCGCCGGTGCGAGCCTGCTCGAGGCCGCGGTGCTGGCCAACACGGCGGCGGGGGTGGTGGTGGGCAAAGTCGGCACCGCCACCGCCAGCCGCGACGAGGTGCGTGCCCTGCTGCCGGCGGCCGTCGCGGCGGCCGGAGCGGTCTCGTGATCCGCAGCATGACCGGCTTCGGCCGCGCCGCTTTCCAGCTCGAGAATGCGAGCTACGACGTCGAGGTGCGTTCCGTGAACCACCGCTACCTCGATGCCAAGCTGCGGCTGCCGCGATCGATGCAGGGCTTCGAATCCGAGGTGCGCGGCCGCATTCAGAAGCGCTTCTCGCGCGGCAAGCTGGATCTTTCGGTGACGTCGCCGACGGGGCAGGCCCCCGAAGCCCGGGTCGAGATCGATTTCGACGCGGCCCGCGGTTACCTGGAGGCGGTCGCAGCCCTCGAAGCGCAGGGCGTCGTTGCGGGCAGTCTGGATGTGGGCACGTTGTTGGCGCTGCCCGGGGTGTCGCGCTTCGTCGAGGTGGAGCTGGCGCCCGAGTTCCTGCGCGAGGCCCTGTTGGCGGCTGTCGACGCGGCGCTCGACGCGTTGGAAGCGATGCGGCTGGCCGAGGGCACCGCCCTCGAGCGCGAGCTGTTGGGACGCGTCGCCGTCGTCGAGGCCTGTGCGGAGCGGGTCGAGCGGCGCTCGGGTGAGGTCCAGGCGGCGGTCCGGGAGCGGTTGCGGCGTCGCGCCGAGCAGCTGAAACAGGAGACGGGGATGCTCGACGAGGCGCGGCTGCACCAGGAGGTCGTGATCGCCGCGGATCGCCTGGACATCACCGAGGAGCTCGTGCGCCTGCGCAGCCACGTGCAACAGTTCCGCGCCATCGCCGCCGAGGCGGAGGCCGGGTCGCCGGTGGGGCGCCGGCTCGACTTCCTGCTCCAGGAGTTCGGCCGCGAGGCCAACACCGTGGGCTCCAAGGCGTCGGACGCGCCGGTGGCCCACGAGATCGTCGAGCTCAAGAGCGACATCGAGCGGCTGCGCGAGCAGGTGCAGAACGTTGAGTAGCTTGCCGTTGCTCAACCTCGGCTACGGCAATCTCGTGGTCTCGTCGCGAGTAGTGGCGGTGGTGGCCCCGCAGTCGGCGCCGATGAAGCGGCTGCGCGAGGACGCCGCCAGCCGCGGCAAGCTCGTCGATGCCACCCAGGGACGGCGCACGCGGTCGATCATCGTGACCGACAGCGATCACGTGATCCTGTCCGCCATCAATCCGGAGACCATCGCCGGCCGTCTGGATGAAGTCGCGGAGCAGCTGAAGTGAATGCCGCGGGCACTGGCAACATATTCGTCGTTGCGGCGCCTTCGGGTGCCGGCAAGACGACGGTGTGCCGTCAGGTGGTGAGCGAGGATCCCAATGTCGAACTCTCGGTGTCGCACACGACGCGTTTGCTCCGGGTCGGGGAGAGGGACGGGGTGCACTATCACTTCGTGAGTCGGGAACGCTTCACGGAGCTTGTGGACGCGCACGCCTTTCTCGAGTGGGCGGAGTACAACCGCAATTTCTACGGGACGAGCTGGGTCTCCATCGAAGAGCCGGTGGCTGCGGGCCGCGATGTGCTGCTCGAGATCGAGGTGCAGGGCGCGGCTCAGGTGCGCGAGCGGCGCGACGATGCGCGCTTGATCTTCTTGTTGCCGCCGTCGCTGAAGGTGCTGGAGGAGCGACTTCGCGGCCGCGGCACCGACTCCGAGGACGAGATCGGGCGGCGGCTGGTGGTGGCCCGCGGCGAACTCGAAGCCGCGCCGCGCTTCGACTTTGCGGTGCTGAACGACGATCTCGGGAAATGCGTCGCCGCCGTGGCCACGATTCTAGACGGCTGTCGGCGGGGGCGTTCCGATGAGCTGCGCGAACGCTTCGCCCCGGCCCGCGCTCTGGCCGAGTTCGGCGCCTAGGCGCCCGCCCGCTTGGCCCTGCCCCGAGGGGCCGGTATGGTTGAGCAAATGCCCGAGGTCAAAGGGAAAATCAGGCGCGTCCGTTTCAACGACGTCGCCGACCGCATGCTCGAGAACGATCCCGAGTGTGACGTCGAGCTGCTCCAGAAGGCCTACGTCTTTTCCGCCAAGGTGCACGAGGGTCAGGAGCGCCTCTCGGGCGAGCCCTACCTGGTCCACCCGATCGCGGTGTCCGGCATCCTGGTCGATCTCAGACTGGATGCCGTCACGGTCGCCGCCGGGCTGCTGCACGATACGATCGAGGATTCTCACACCACCGCCGAGGAGCTGCAGCGCCGCTTCGGCGAGGATGTGGCGTTTCTCGTCGAGGGCCTGACCAAGATCGCGAAGATGGAGTTCCACTCCGCCCAGGAACGCCAGGCCGAAAACTTCCGCAAGATGTTGATCGCGATGTCCGAGGACATTCGCATCCTGCTGATCAAGCTGGCCGACCGCCTGCACAACATGCGCACTCTGGAGTTCATGGCGGAAGGCTCGTCTCTGCGCGTCGCCCAGGAAACCCTCGACATCTACGCGCCGCTGGCTCACCGGCTCGGCATTCACTGGATGAAGCAGGAGCTCGAGGACCTGGCGTTCCGCACGCTCAAGCCCGAGGCGGCGGAAGAGCTCGAGGCGCGGCTGCGCTCGAAGCGCGAGGCGCGTCAAGCGTACATCGAGGAGGTGATCGACATCATCTCGAAGCGGCTGACCGGCGCCGGGCTCGAGGCAGAAGTGACGGGGCGCCTCAAAGAGCTCGCCTCGATTCACGCGAAGATGGAGTCCCAGGGCCTCTCGCTCGACGAGATATACGACGTGGCGGCGTTTCGGGTGGTGCTCGACGGCGGGCAGGATCTCGCCTACTCGGCGCTGGGGCTGATCCACGCGCTGTGGCGGCCGGTGCCGGGACGCTTCAAGGACTACATCGCGCTGCCCAAGCCGAACGGGTACCAGTCGCTGCACACCACGGTGATCGGCCCGTACGGCGAGCGTATGGAGGTGCAGATCCGCACGTCGGAGATGCATCGCGATGCCGAGCTCGGCATCGCCGCCCACTGGAAGTACAAGGAGGGCGTCGGGGGCGCGGACGACGACGAGAAGTTTGCCTGGCTGCGCCAGCTCGTGGAGTTCAACCGCGAGCTCAAGGATCCCCACGAGTTCATCGACTCGGTGAAGGTCGATCTCTTCCACGACGAGGTCTTCGTCTTCACGCCTCGCGGCGACGTGATCAACCTGCCGCGGCGCGCCACGCCCATCGATTTTGCCTATGCGATCCACAGCGAGGTGGGCGCGCACTGTGCCGGTGCGAAGGTCAACGGCAAGATGGTGCCGCTGCGCCAGCTGCTGAAGAACGGCGATACCGTCGAGGTGACCACGTCGCCGAACCAGTACCCGCGCAAGGACTGGCTCGAGTTCGTGGCGTCGTCTCGGGCGCGCAGCCGCATCCGCCACGCGGTCCGCACGGTGGAGACCGAGCGCAGTCGCAGCCTCGGAAGAGACATGCTCCAACGCGAGCTGCGCAAGGCGGGCTTCTCGTTGCCGCGGCTGCTCGAGAGCGGTGAGCTCGCCGAGGTGGCGCGTGCCGAGCGCCGCAACTCGGTGGATCAGTTGCTCTCGGCGGTGGGTTACGGACGTCTGGCTGCCGCGGACGTGGTGCGGAGGCTGCGCGGGGATGACCCGCCCGAGCCCGAGGTGGCGCCCGAACCTCCCCGGCGCAGGCTCTTTCGGCGGCGGCGTACGTCGAAGAGCGGGGTGCGCGTGAGCGGTCAACCCGACGTGTTGGTGCGCTTTGGCAAGTGCTGCGCGCCGCTGCCTGGGGACGATGTGGTGGGCTTCGTGACCCGGGGCCGTGGTGTGACCGTGCACGCGAAGGCGTGCCCCAAGATGTTCGAGGCAGATCCGGCGCGTCGCATCGAGGTCGAGTGGGAGCCGGAAACCGCCGAGCCGTGGCGGATCAAGATGCGCGTGCTCTCTCAGGATCGCCCCGGCCTGCTCGCCACCGTGACCAAGACCATTTCGGCGGCCGGTATCAACATCGGTGCAGCCCGGGTGACGACCAACCAGGATCGGATGGCGGAGCAGAACTTCGACGTGTGGGTGACCGACGTCGAGACCCTGAATGCCGTGATGCGTCAGATCGGCAAGATTCGTGGGGTGGTCTCCGTCGAGCGGATGCGCAGCTGAGGCGCTGGCGCGCCTGTCAGGCTCAAAAACGCCCCTGCTTGCCCAACGGCTGGGGGCGAGGGCGCGTCGTACTCATGTTCGAGAAAGCAGCGGGGACGGTGTTGCCTTCTTGCCTTTTTCGGCTGGGCAGTGGCGTTAGCGAGCAGGTCCAGAAAAAGGCAAGAAGGCAACACCGTCCCCCTCTCCACCGGCACCCTTCGCCCTCGGCAAGGTGCAACGAGCTATTTCGGCGCCCTGCTATCCGAGCTCGGCTGCGATCGCGTCGCCACCCCGCCAGCCCAGCAGCAGGTCTCCGTCGCTGCCGAGACCGGCGACGCCCGCGCGCTCGAGGGCGTAGACCGGCTGCCGGGTCGCGAGGCGCAGCTCCGTCGCGTGGGGCCAGGCGGCACCGCGAGCCGGGTCTGCAAGGGCGTCGTCATTGTCCCAGCGCGGTTTGGGGTCGTGCTGCCGGACGAGTCGTCCGTCGACGAAGGGCAGGAGCCCCGCGACCAGGGCCTCGATCTCGTCTTCCAGACGTTCGGCATTTGCGCGGGTGTGGACGGCCGTTGAGGCCACCAGATCGACCTGTCCGTCCTCGGCGGTGAACGAGCGCAGGCAGATCAGATTGGCACCGGACAGCGGCTCTCTCTCGTCGCGCACCAGGACCACCCGTGGCGCCATGGCCTCGGGCACCAGCTTGCGCGGAGTGCGCCAGTGCAGCTTCAGCCGTTGCCAAGCTACGGGCTCCGTGTCGAGCAGCTCCGGTATCGGGTCCTGTGCGACGCACCCGGCCAGCGCTGCGCGCGGTGCGTTGAGGATCAGTGCGCGAGCGACCCAGACCTCGCCGGAGCTGCCGTCGGCATCGGGCGCGACGCCCGGCTGACCGCCCGCGGAAACGAGGCGGAACTCGTCCGGCAGCGTGCGGAACTCGCCGTAGAGTGTCTCGAGGCGGCGCCGCAGGACGCCGTTGACGACACCGGCCTCCCGGGTGTCGGCGCAGCCGCTGAGCGGTAGACCGAGCAGCAGTGCGCGTGCCTCGTCGTTGGGTTCGCTGCCTCCCAGGTTCGAGAGCGCGTGGCTCCAGGCGCTCAGCACGCGACGCACGCGGTCCGGTGCGGTGTCGAGCGCGGCCGGCAGCCCGCGCACGCGCGGGGTGGGCTCCGGTGTCTCGCGTCCGCCCTCGGGTGGGCGCCGCGAGCCGCGCAGGCTCACGATCGGGTCGTCCAGCAGCGCGTCGCGTTCGGCGAGCCCCGCCTCGTGCAACGCGCCGGCCAGGTTGCGCGCCGGCTCGGGCTTGGCCAGCCCCCAGGCGACCCACTCGTCGACCGTCAGTGCCGGCTCGCCGACGTCGAGTCGTGCGTTGGGCAACACCACCTGAAGGGCCAGTGCTGCGTGGGCGATGCGGCGTTGGTCGATCAGCGGCACGCGCAGCGCGCGCAGGCAGGCGCCGAGCACCGCGTCCTTGTCCATGGCGCCGAAGCAGAACGGTTCGCGCAAGCAGGCCGCGCGTTGCGCAGCCGCGGCCTCTTCGAGCACGAGCACGCGCGCGCCGCGCATGCCGAGCCGCGCGGCGGCGACGATCCCCGGCAGTGCGCCGCCGAGCACCACGGCGTCCCAGCGCCGCACACGCGTCGTGGCCCCGGTCTCGATCTCCGGTAGCCCGCGCATCAGCCGCGCGGCGCGAGGGGCCGGTGGAGCAGGGCCGGCTCGTCCGGCTGCCTGCCTTCGATCTCGCCGATCGCGTACGCGCGTTCGTCGAGTGCCCGCAGTCGCTCGATGACGTCCGCTTCTTCGTCCCGCGGCACCACCAGGATCATGCCGATGCCGCAGTTGAACACCCGCAGCATCTCGTCGTCGGCCAGCTCGCCCTGGCGCTGCAGGAAGTCGAAGATCGGCGGTCGGGGCCAGGACTTGGGATCGATGCAGGCACGTACCCCCTTGGGCAGCACGCGTGGCACGTTGCCCGGGAAGCCGCCGCCTGTCACGTGCACCACTCCCTTCAGCGTGAAGTCGCGCATCACGTGCAGCACCGGCTTCACGTAGATCCGCGTGGGCGTCAGCAGTGCGCCGATCAGCGACGTGTCGAGCTCGTCGATCTGGTCGCGCAGCGCGTAGCGGCCGGCGCGCTCGCCGGTTTCGACGATGCTGCGCACCAGGGAGTAGCCGTTGCTGTGACAGCCGCTCGAGGCGATGCCAATCAGGCTGTCGCCGTGGCTGATGGTGGATCCGTCGATCAGCGCGTCGCGCTCCACGACGCCGACTCCGAAGCCCACGAGCTCGAGGTCGCCCTTGCCGTAGAAGCCCGGCATGCTGGCGGTCTCGCCGCCGAGTAGCGCGCAGCCGGCGCGCCGGCAGCCCTCCGCCACGCCGCGCAGGGCGTCCTTGGCGATGGCCGGGACGAGGTCGTCCATGGCGAGGTAGTCGAGAAATACCAGTGGCTCCGCGCCCTGCACGACCAGGTCGTTCACGACCATGGCCACGCAGTCGATGCCCACCGTGTCGTAGCGGCCGAGCTCTGCGGCGAGCTTGAGCTTGGTGCCGACACCGTCGGCGCCAGCCACGAAGACCGGGTCCGAGTAGCGCTCGGGCGCCTTGAAAAGCCCCGCAAAGCCGCCGACCGTCGAGAGCACTTCGGGTCGCAGGGTCGACCGGGTGATCTCCTTGATGTCGTCGATGAAGCCCTCGTCGCGGTCGAGATCGACGCCGGCAGCGGCGTATGCCGGGGCGCTGGCGCGGGCTGCCGCCGCATCGGGCTTCGAATCGTCGGGGGGGCTCACGCCCGATGGATAGGCGAGTGGCCCGACTCCTGTCAATGCGTCACGGGCCGCGTGCTATCGTGCGGCGGTGCGGCTCTCGGTGGTGATCCCCACGCTCGATGAGGCGGAGTGGATCGCGGCGAGTGTCTCCAGCGCGGTGGGTGGGGCCGATGAGGTCCTGGTGGTCGATGGCGGCAGCCGCGACGGCACGCCCGATCGAGCCGAGGCGGTGGGAGCGCGCATCATTTCCTCAACACCGGGTCGCGCGCGCCAGCTCGGAGTCGGGGCGGAGGCGGCCCGAGGCGACGTAGTGCTGTTCCTACATGCCGATACGCAGCTGCCGGATGGATGGGACGCGGCCGTGCGCCGTGCGCTCGGCGACGCCGACGTCGTGGGCGGGGCGTTTCGCTTGCGCTTCGACGAACGCTCACCGGTGTTCCGGCTGCTCGAGTGGGGCACGCGCCTGCGCGTGGCGCTGCTGCGATTGCCGTACGGCGATCAGGCGCTCTTCGTGCGGCGCAGCGTGCTCGACGCGATCGGCGGGCTGCCCCAGGTGCCGATCATGGAGGATCTCGACCTGGTGGCAGCGCTCAAGCGCCGCGGGCGTCTGGTGCTGCTGGCCTTGCCCGTCACGACGTCGGCGCGCCGCTACTGCGAACGCGGGCCGCTGCGCACGGCCGTTCTCAATCTGCTGGCGGCTCTGGCATGGGCCTGCGGCCTGGAGCGCGCGCGTATCGCGGCCTGGTATCGGCGATGAGTGAACCCGTCACCGCGGGGGATGCCGCCGCCGGGCGCCGTTCGGCGCTGCGCCGGCTGTTCTCCTACATCGCCCGCAACAAGCGCTACTACGGGGTCTGGTTCGCCACGACCCTCGTCTACACGCTGGGCTTCGTGGCGTTGCCCCGGCTCGTGGGCTGGACCTACGCGGCCCACGAGCAGGGTCTCGGGGCCGACGAGATCGTGCGCCGCGCGAAGTGGATCGCGCTGGTGGCCGTGCTGACCGCCGGCGTGCGCTTCTTCTCGCGCACCCTGGTCTTCAACGCAGCCCGAGAGATCGAATACGAGATCCGCGACGACCTCTTCGCGCAGCTCGAGAAGTTGCCGCGCTCCTTCTATTTCGAGTGGCGCACCGGCGACATCATGAGCCGCTGCGTCAACGACGTGAACGCCATCCGGCTGCTGTTGGGCGTGGGGCTCCTGAACGTGATTTCGACGCCAATCCTCTACTTTGGGGCACTGGGTGTGATGTTCAGCATGAACCCGGTGCTGACCCTCTGGGTGGTAGCGCCGTACCCGCTCTTCATGCTGGTCGCGCGCACCTTCGGTCGCGGCATCCACCACTGGAGCCTGCTCGTCCAGGAGGGGCTCGGCGACCTCTCGAATAGCCTGCAGGAGTCGATCGCCGGCATTGCGGTGGTGAAGGCCTACGCCATGGAGGGGGTCACCGCCCGGCGCTTCGAGAAGACGAACCAGGAGCTCTACCGACGCCAGCTGGGCATCGCGCGGGCCGTCGCCTCGATGCCGGCCATCGTGGGGCTGCTGCCGGCAATGGCCATGTTCGTGGTGCTGCTGGTGGGTGGGCAGATGATCGTCGACGAGCAGATGAAGCCGTCGGAGTTCATCACCTTCACCATGTACATCTATCAGCTCACCTTCCCGACTTTTCTCATGGGCTGGGTGGTGGCGTTGGTGCAGCGGGGCGCCGCGTCGATGCAACGCATCGACGAGCTGCTCTCCATCGAGCCCAGCATTGCC
The DNA here is from genome assembly GCA_019310965.1 of Deltaproteobacteria bacterium. Lineage (GTDB taxonomy): Bacteria > Myxococcota_A > UBA9160 > UBA9160 > SMWR01. Next base: position 19,685 of record JAFDDG010000039.1, on the reverse strand, counting down.
GATGGCCCGGACACGGCGGCGGTCGCTGCGCTGCGCGGTGAGATCGAGTTCCGCAACCTGCGCTTCACTTATCCCGGCTCTGGGGGCGACCCGGTGCTGGCGGATCTCGACCTGCACGTTCCGGCGGGAACCACGCTGGGTGTGGTGGGCCCCGTGGGCTCCGGCAAGTCGACCCTGGTGTCGCTGATTCCACGGCTCTTCGAGCTGGACGATGGCCAGCTGCTGATCGATGGCGTCGACGTGAACCGCATCCCGCTTCGGGTGCTGCGCTCCAACATCGCCATGGTGCCGCAGGAGGCCTTCCTGTTCTCGATGACCCTGGCCGACAACGTGGCCTTCGGACTCCCGCGGACCGAGAACGATGCGGTGGTGCGGGCATCCGAGCGCGCCCAGCTGGCCAAGGATGTGGCGGAGCTGCCCCACGGTTACGAAACGGTGGTGGGCGAGCGCGGCGTGATGCTCTCCGGCGGTCAGCGTCAGCGCACCGCGCTGGCGCGCGCCCTGGCCCTCGATCCGCGCATCCTGATTCTCGACGACACGCTCTCCGCGGTCGATGCGGAGACCGAGGCGGCCATCCGACGCGAGCTCGACGTCGTCTTCCGCGGGCGCACCGTGGTGGTGGTGTCCTCGCGGGTGAGCGCCGTGCGCAACGCCGACCGCATCGTGGTGCTCGACGCCGGGCGCATCGTGGAGGCGGGCCGCCACGCGGAGCTGGTCGCCGAGGGCGGTCTCTACGCACGGCTCGCGCGGGAGCAGGCGGCGGAGCGCGGAGCGTGAGCGCTTCCGAAGCCAGGAGCTCTGCCACCGAGGCGATGCACGAGGAGGAGGCCCTCGGCAAGGCCTACGACGGCCGGCTGCTGCTGCGCCTCTGGCGATACGTGGCGCCCTATCGCTGGCAGGTGGCGCTCACGCTCGGGCTCATCGTTCCGCTGTTCCTGGTCGAGATTGCGCCGGCCTGGATCATCAAGGTGGGGCTCAACGGCGCCATCGGCGAGGTGCAGGAGCGCCCGACGCGACTCGATCAGTGGCTCGAGCCGGTGTCCGGCGTGCTGGATGCGCCGGCGGGCCTCGACCCGCTGTGGTGGCTCGCGGGCCTCTATCTGGTTTCGGCGTTGCTGTATTCGGGCCTGCAGTACGTGAATATGTACGTGATGGCGCGTACCGGGCAGGCCGCCATGCGCGACCTGCGTCGCGACGTCTTCGAGCACATCCAGAAACTCCACCTGGGCTTCTTCGACAGGTACCCGGTGGGCCGCCTGGTCACGCGCTGCACCAACGACGTGGAGAACGTGGCGGAGATGTTCTCCTCGGGCATCGTGGCGCTCGTCGGCGACCTGCTGCGGATGCTGGGCTTCGCCGCGATCCTCTTTCTCGAGGATGCGACGCTGGCGTTGCTGACGCTTCTGGTGGTGCCGCCCCTGGCGGTGGTGGCGCTGGTCTTCCGCTTCAAGGTGCGCGCGGCCTACCGGCTGGTAAGGGTGCGCATCGCGCGCATCAATGCCTACATCCAGGAGAACGTGACGGGCATGCGCGAGGTGCAGCTCTTCACGCGTGAGGAACGCATCCGGGCGGAGTTCGACGAGATGAACTCCGCGCACCGCGACGCCTGGTTCATGTCGATCCGATACGACTCGGGCCTGTTCGCGGTGGTCGAGCTGGCCCAGTCGCTCACGGTGGCGATCATCCTGTGGCGGGCGACCGGCTTGGCCAGTGCCGGCACGATCTACCTCTTCATCGACCTGCTGCGGCGCTTCTTCATGCCGCTGCGCGACCTGTCGGCCAAGTACTCGGTGATGCAGTCCTCGATGGCGAGCGCCGAGCGCATCTTCCAGCTGCTCGACACCGAGCCCGACATTGAGGACCGTCGAGACGCGCTCGCCCTGGGCGAGCGGACGGCGGCGCCGAGCGGTGTGGTCGAATTCGAGAACGTGTGGTTCGCCTACAGCGGCGAGCCGCAGGACGAGGCGGATTGGGTGCTGCGCGACGTCTCGTTCCGCGTGGCCGCGGGCGAGCGCATCGCGTTGGTGGGCCCCACCGGCGCCGGCAAGACCAGCGTTTTGAAGCTGCTGACGCGGCTCTACGAGCCGGTGCGGGGCCGCATTCTGCTGGATGGCGTCGATCTGCGCGACTACACCCAGGACCACCTGCGCAGGCGGGTTGCCATGGTGCTGCAGGACGTCTTTCTGTTCAGCGGCAGCATCTTCGAGAACATCGCTCTCGATCGCGACGACATCGACGCAGCCAGAGTGGCCCAGGTGGCGCATGCCGTGCAGGCGCATCGCTTCGTCGAGGCGCTGCCGGACGGCTACGCCAGCGAGGTGCGCGAGCGCGGCAGCAACTTCTCCGCCGGCCAGCGCCAGCTGCTCTCCTTTGCCCGAGCGCTCGCCCACGGTGCCGACGTGATCGTGCTCGACGAAGCGACGAGCTCGATCGACGCGGAGACCGAGGCCCTGGTTCAGCAGGGCCTCCACACGCTGATGGAAGGCCGCACGGCCCTGGTCGTCGCCCACCGTCTCTCCACCATCGAAGACGTGGACCGCATCTACGTCCTCGAGAGCGGGGCAATCGTGGAGCACGGCTCCCACGCCGAGCTGATGACTCGCCACGGCCTCTACGAACGCCTCTACCACCTCCAATACGAAACCCAGCAGCGCTCCCCCACCGCCGCCGCCTGAAAATTCCACCTCCGGTACGGGTTCGTTCCAACCACTCCCCAGCCGGTTTTTCACGAGCCCGACCGCGAGCCCCGAGTGCAAGTCCCGGAGGCCGTCGCTCCACCTCGGCCCCGAGGGGCTCTCCCGACGGTGGCAAGCTGCCCCCGGGGTTGGTACAAACCGTACACCCCCTCCATCCTCCGCATCCATATCGTCGGTCCTGCTGATTGCAGTCAGGGCCAGGCAGCTGGGGTCGCGGTGCGGATCAAGTCGCTAGAACTCAACGGCTTCAAATCGTTCGTCGACAAGACGAGAATCGACTTCAAGACCGGCATCACCGGAGTCGTCGGCCCCAACGGCTGCGGCAAGTCGAACGTCGTCGACGCCATCCGCTGGGTCATGGGCGAACAATCTCCCCGCCGGCTGCGCGGCAAGGGCATGGACGACGTCATCTTCGTCGGCTCCGAGGGTCGCTCACCCGTGGGGATGGCGGAGGTCACTTTCTGCTTCGACAACTCCGATGGCGGCGGCCCGCCGGAGTTCGCGGCCTACAGCGAAATCCAGGTCCAGCGGCGGCTGTACCGGACTGGCGAGTCCGAGTACCTGCTCAACAAGACCAGCTGTCGCCTGCGCGATATCCAGGATTTCTTCCGCGACAGCGGTATCGGCACCAAGGGCTACACGATCGTCGAGCAGGGGCGCATCGCCGAGATCGTGTCCGCCAAGCCGGAAGAGCGGCGCACGCTGATCGAAGAGGCTGCGGGTATCGGCAAGTACAAGGCGCGGCGTCGCGAGGCCGAGTCGAAGATCAAGTCTACCCAGCAGAACCTGCTGCGGGTGACGGACGTGCTGGGCGAGATCCGTCGCCAGATCTCCTCGATCGAGCGGCAGGCCAAGAAGGCGGCGCGCTACAAGCGGCTGCGGGAAACCTCGCGCTGCCTCGATCTGTCCATCGGGATCGAGGATCGCGCCGAGCTGCGCAGCGAGATCGAGTCGGCCGGCGCACGCCACCGCGCGCTCCTCGACGAGGTGATGGCGCTCGAGACGAAACTGGCGGCGCGTGAGCTGGCGGTGCAGCAGCAGCGCATCGAGTTGGCCGAGTGCGAGAAAGTGCTGTCGATGGGGAGCGAATCGTTGCTGGCCCTGCGCAGCGAGATCAAAGAGGCAGAGGGGCGCATCGAGTACGCCCGCCGCGAGCGCGAGACGCTGGCCGAGACCGCCGAGGTGCGCCGCAATGAGCTGGCGCAGCTGCGCGAGCAGCTGACGGCGCAGGAGCGCGAGGGCGCCACCACCGAGGACGAGCTGCGCGCCGTGGAGACGGCGCTGGCCTCCGAGCGAGAGGGCGTGGCCGAGGCCGAGGCCGAAGCGGCTCGCGCCAAGGCCGAGGTCGAGGCGCTCGAAGTCGAGCGCGAGCGCGCCAATGCCGCGCTGGTGGAGCGGCTGACCCAGGTGGCGCGCGGCGAAGATCGCGCTGCGTCGATCGAGGATCGCTCTGTCGAGCTGGCCGCCAAGCTGCGCAACGCGGACGAGGGGCTCGAGGTCGGACAGAACGAGGCGAGCCGCGCAGACGAAGAACAGCGTCAGATCGAGGACGGGCTGCGCAACCTGCTGAGCGAGCGCGACCGGCTGATGGGCGTGTTGCGCGAGGCGATCGAGAGCCACGAACGGGCGGTGACGGTCGCGCGGGAGGCAGGCGAGGCCCTGAGCCAGGCGCGTGAAACCCGCGAAACGCGGCGCGCGCGCCTCGAATCGTTGCGCGAGGTGACCTCGTGCCACGAAGACGTGGCGGAGGGTGCACGTCACCTGCTCGAAGGCGGCGCCAGCGCTCGAGAGCGCTTCGGACTGCGCGGCCTGGTGCGCGATCTGATGCACGTCGATCGGGAGGTCGAGACCGCGGTCGAGGCCGTACTGTCCGATCGCGCCGGTGCGCTGGTGGTGACCGAGCCCGGCGGCGCCGTGGCAGCGCTCGAGACGCTGCGCGCTGAAGGTGGGGGCCGGGGCCTGTTCATGGCTCTGCCGGAGCCGGAGACCGAGCCCACGGGCTTTGTACCCATGGGCGAGTCCCTGCTGGCGCGCGTGCGGCCGCAGCCGGGCTACGAAGCTCTGGCCCGTCGGCTGCTGGCCGGCGTGAATCTCGTACAGGATTTGCGCGAGGTGGTAGCGGTGTACGGGCGCAGCCGCCTGCCGGCTACCTTCGTGACACCGCAGGGCGACGTGCTCGCCAGCGACGGCACCCTGCGCGGCGGCAGCGGCGCGGCGGGCGCCGGGCTGCTGGGCCGCGTGCGCGAAGTGCGCGAGCTCGACGGCGAGGTGGCGCAGCTGGACGCTCGCGTGGCCCAACGCGAAACGGCCGCGCGCCAAGCCGAAGCGGCGCTCGCGAGTGCCTCGGACGAGCTCGAGAACCTGCGCAATCGCCATCACACGGCGGCGCTGGCGGTGGCGAACCACGAGAAGGATCTCGAGCGCAACCGCGAGCGCGTGAAGGTGCTCGGCGAGGCCCACGAAGGCAAGGTGGTCGAGCGCTCGGAGATCATGGCCGAGAGTGAGGCGCTCGCCGAAGAGGGCATGCGCCTGGGCGCCAATCTCGGCAGTGCCCGCGCCGAGCGCAGCGAGATGCAACGCGCCCTCGAGGCGCTGGTGCTGCGCATCGGCTCGGCAGGCCGCGGGCTCGCGCGGCTCGAGACCGTCGCCACGGAGCGACGCGTCGAGCACGCCGGGCGTGCCGAGAAGGGCGATCGCCTGCGCACGGCCTTCGCGCGTGCGTCGGCGTCGGTCCGCGAAACGCGGGACTGGATTACGCGCCGCGAGCAGGAGATTGCGTCTGCCGAGGCGCGGCGCGAGGCGCTGGCGGAGCAGCTCGAGCAGGATCAGGTGACATTTGAGGCGCGGCTCGCGGACGAGGAGCGCGCCCGGGCCGGTATCGGCGAGAAACGCGATGCCTTCGAGCGTTCCGGTGCCGCCGTGAACGAGCTCGACGAGGCGGTGCGCCTCGTGCGCAGCGACATCGCGGCGCGGCGGGAGGCCGCGGGGGCGGCGGAGCTCGGCATGCGCGAGACCGAAATGCGCCTGGGGCACCTCGATGAATCGACCCGCGAGAAGTGGCAGGTGGAGCTCGCCACGTGGACGCTGCCGCCGCTCGAGGCCGAGCAGCCGGCGCAGACCGTCTCGGTTTCGACCCCGCAGGGCGAGAGCGTGGCTCTGCCACCGCTGGAGGATGAGCCTGCTGAAGAGGTCGAGGCAGTGGACGCGGCCGGCGAGCCCGACGAAGCGGCGGCACCGGACGCCGCTCGCGAGGCGCGTCGCAACGCCGAACTCGTGCGGCTGCCCCGCGCCGAGCGCGAGCGCGAACTGGCCGACGTGCGCAAGAAGCTCCAGGCCATGGGCGACGTGAACCTCGGTGCGATCGAAGAACACGAGGAGCTGTCCGAGCGCTTTCGCTTCCTGTTCGAGCAGAAGGCGGACCTCGACGCCACGCTGGCATCGCTCGGCGACGCCATCGCGCGCATTAATCGCACCAGCCGGCGCCGCTTCCGCGAGACATTCGAAGCCGTGAGCAAGCGCTTCTCGGAGAACTTCCCGAGGCTCTTCCGAGGCGGCAAGGCGAGCCTCGCTCTCACCGAGAGCGAGGACGTGCTCGAGGCCGGCATTGAGATCATGGCCATGCCGCCCGGCAAACGGCTCCAGAACGTGAACCTGCTGTCGGGTGGCGAGAAGACCCTCACGGCCATCGCGTTGCTCGTCGCCGTCTTCCAGGTGCGGCCTTCGCCGTTCTTCCTGCTCGACGAGGTCGACGCGGCGCTCGACGACGCCAACGTCGGCCGCTTCAACGAGATCGTGCAGGAGCTGGCCGCCGACTCGCAGTTCGTGCTGATCACGCACAATAAGCGGACCATCGAGGTCGCCGACGTGCTCTACGGCGTGACCATGGAGCGCAAGGGCGTCTCGAAGATCGTGGCGGTGGAGCTGCACTAGCGCCGGGTCGGATCGATCGGCGCGACCTCCGCGAAGGTCTCCGGCTGACGCGGCCGCAGGCGAAAGCCTCGTCTCGCCTCGGGCCGCCGGGCCGCCGGGCGACGCAATCCCGCGGTGGTATGCTGCGCGCGCCATGGACACGTCGATTCTCTCTCAGCTCGCCACCCACTTCCTCGCCCACCCGCTGGCCGGTGTTGCGATTCTCGCGCTGGTGCCCCCGTTGCTCGCCGCTGCGCTTGGGTTCTTGCTTCGATTCAGCAGTGGGGCCAGCGCCGAGCCGGCCGAGAGAGAGTCGGCGCCCACCGAGCGCGAAGTGGTGCCGGAACCCGAAACGGTACCGATCGCTGCGGAGCCGGAGCGCGCGCCGGAACCCGAGCCCGCGGTCGAGCCGGCGCGTCTGCGCGATCGGTTGCGCAGGACCAGCGACGCGCTCGTGGGACGCGTTGCCTCGTTGTTCAACGGCCGGAGTCTCGACGCCGACACCCTGGAAGAGCTGGAAGCCGTGTTGATGGCTGCCGATCTCGGTGTGCGCACCGCCGACGATCTGCTCGAGCGCGTGCGCCGAGACGCGGGCGAAGCGGCTGCCGTCGAGGCGTTGCTGCGTGAAGCCATGCTCGAGAAGTTGCGCAGTGTCGAGCTGGCGCCGGGCACCCATCTCGACACCGAGGCTGTGCCCCACGTGATCCTGGTTCTCGGGGTGAACGGAGCCGGCAAGACGACCACCATCGGCAAGCTCGCCGCACGGCACGTGGCCCTCGGCCGCCAGGTGATCCTCGGCGCTGGCGACACGTTCCGCGCCGCCGCCACCGAGCAGCTCGAGACCTGGGGCGAGCGCGCGGGCTGCGATGTCATTGCGGGCAGGGCCGGCGGCGATCCGTCTGCGGTCGCGTTCGACACGGTGCAGGCTGCCGCTGCGCGTGGCGCCGACGTCGCCATCATCGATACCGCCGGACGCCTGCAGACGAAGAAGCCGCTCATGGAAGAACTCGGCAAGCTCGTGCGGGTGGTGAAGAAGTGCCAGGAGGGAGCGCCCCACGAGATCCTGCTGGTGCTCGACGCGAATACGGGCCAGAACGCGCTCTCCCAGGCGAAACTCTTTGCCGAGGTCGCACCACTGACCGGGCTCATTCTCACCAAGCTCGACGGCACGGCCAAAGGCGGCGTCATCGTGGGGCTCGCCGATGAGCTGGGCGTGCCGGTAAAGCACGTCGGCGTGGGCGAGGCCGTCGAAGACCTGCGCGATTTTTCGGCCGAGGAGTTCGTCGACGCGCTATTCGGCTAGCTCGGTCGGGCGCGATCCGGGAGGTCAGCACCCATGAGTCGCTACGTCCTTGCGCTCGATCAGGGCACCACATCGTCGCGCGCGATCCTCTTCGACCATGACGGAGCCGTGGCCGGCGTGGACCAATACGAGTTCACCCAACACTTCCCGCGACCCGGCTGGGTCGAGCACGACCCGGAGGAGATCTGGACGAGTCAGCTGCGCGCCGCCCGCGGCGCGTTGGCCGCCGCGGGCGCTGCGGCGCGGGATGTCGCCGCCATCGGCATCAGCAACCAGCGCGAGACGGCGTTGGTCTGGGATCGCGCGACGGGCGAGCCCCTCTACAACGCGATCGTCTGGCAGTCCCGCCAGACCGCGCCCATCTGCGATGCGCTGCGCGAGCGCGGGCTCGAAGACGAGGTGCGTGCTCGCACGGGGCTGGTGATCGACTCCTACTTCTCGGGTACCAAGTTCCGCTTCATCCTCGACGCCATCGATGGAGCCCAGGCTCGTGCCGAGCGCGGCGAGCTCGCCTGCGGCACCGTCGACAGCTGGCTGCTGCACAAGCTGACGAAGGGCGGCGTGCACGCGACGGAGTACTCGAATGCGTCGCGCACGCTTCTCTACAACATCCACGAGCGGCGTTGGGACGATCGGCTGCTCGACGCACTTCGGCTGCCGAAGGCCTTGCTGCCGGAAGTGTGCGCTTCGAGCGGCATCTTCGGCATGGCCGACGCCGAGTGGCTGGGCGCCGAGATTCCGATCGCCGGCATTGCGGGGGATCAGCAGGCCGCGCTCTTCGGCCAGGGCTGCACCCAGCCTGGCCAGGCGAAGAACACCTACGGCACCGGCTGCTTCCTCTTGATGAACACCGGCAGCGAGGCTCACCGCTCCGAGACGGGCTTGCTGACCACCCTGGCGTGGGGCATCGCCGATCGAGTCGACTACGCCCTAGAGGGAAGCATTTTCGTGGCGGGCTCCGCCGTGCAGTGGCTGCGCGACGGCATCGGTCTCATCGAGAGCGCGGCCGAGAGCGAGGCGTTGGCGGCGAGCGTCGAAGACACCGGTGGCGTCTACCTGGTGCCGGCCTTCGTCGGGCTGGGCGCCCCGTATTGGGACGAGCGCGCACGCGGCGCGCTCGTCGGGATCACTCGAGGAACGAGTCGCGCACACGTGGTGCGCGCCACGCTCGAAGCGATTGCCTACCAGACTCGCGACGTCGTCGAGTGCATGCGCGAAGACTCCGGGCTCGCCCTCGAGAGCCTGCGCGTCGACGGCGGTGCCTGTGCCAACGACTTCCTGATGCAATTCCAGGCCGACGTGCTCGGTGCGTCCGTCGAACGTCCGGCGCTGCTCGAGGTCACCGCCAAGGGTGCCGCGGCGCTGGCCGGGCTGGCGGTCGGCCACTGGAGCGACCTCGGCGAGCTCGGGAGCGGCGACGAGTTGCGCGTCTTCGAGCCGCGCATGGACGCGGGGCGGCGCGACGCGCTCTACGCCGACTGGAAGCGCGCCGTCGAGCGTTCGCGTGAATGGGACCGCGGGTGAGTGCCGGTGCGCAACACCCGCTGGTGATCGCGCACCGCGGCGCGTCGGCCCAGCGGCCAGAGAACACGCTGCCGGCCTACGCGCTGGCCGTCGAGCAGCGTGCCGACATGATCGAGATCGACCTGCACCGCACGCGCGACGGTGCCGTGGTGATCACCCATGACGAGACGCTCGAGCACCTCGGCGGCCGGGGTGCGATCGAGGATGCGAGCTTCGCGGCCGTGCGCGCGCTCGACGCCGGGGATGGCCAGCGCATTCCCACTCTCGACGAGGTGCTCGATGCCTTCGCCACGCAGATCCCCTTCAACTTCGAGCTCAAGCGCGGCGTGCGCGGCGCGTACGCCGGCCTCGAGGCGATTGCGCTCGAGGCGGTGGAGCGCCGCGGCATCCTGGGGCAGACGCTCTTCTCCTCGTTCTTCGATCCGGTGCTCGCCGAGCTGCGCCGCCTCTGCCCGACGGCGCGGATCGCGCTGCTGGTTCAGCCGCGGGATCAGGAGCGGTCGCTCGAGCGGGCCAGGGCCGTCGGCGCCGAGGCGCTCAACCCGTGGTTCGGGCTGGCGACGCCGGAGCTGATCGCCGCCGCCCACGCCGAGGGACTGGCGGTCTACCCGTATACGGTCGACGACGAGGACGCCATGCAGCGGTTGCTCGAGATCGGCGCCGATGGCCTCTTCACCAACCATCCCGAGCGCATGCGCCGGCTGCTGTCTCGCCCCCCGGGGTAGATCAGTCGGCCTCGACCGAATTTAGGTAGGAAAAATGACGGTTTCACCTCGTAATCCTTGACGAAATAGGGGTGAATCGCTTATCAAATCGGGTCCAAATCCGGGGAAAGCCTAATGAAACTCAGCCGCGTTGCAGAATTCGACGCGACCGATCGCGCGATTCTCGAGCTGCTGCAGGACAACTGCAAGCAGCCGATGGCCGCCATCGGCCAACAGGTCGGGCTCTCGGCCCCATCCGTGCTCGAGCGCATTCACAAGCTCGAGGAGACCGGTGTGATCACCGGTTACGCCGCGCACGTCGATGCGCGGCGTCTGGGCAAGGACGTCACCGCCTTCATCGGCGTCGCCACGGACGTGCCGCGCGCGATCGGCACCCTGGAGCGCGGCATCGCCGGCATCGACGATGTGCTCGAGTGCCATCACGTGACGGGCTCCTACACATTCCTGTTGAAGGTGAAGGTCGAGAACACCCATTTTCTCGAGTCGTTGATCGACCGCGTGCGCAGCTTCGAGGGTGTCAGCCGCACCGAGACCCTGGTGGTGCTGTCCACCGCGACGGAACGCTCGCGCATTGCTCTCGATGCCCGCGACGAATTCGTGGCCCGGCCCCCGCGACGCAGTGGCAGCCGGGCGCGAGGAGGACGCGGTCAATGACCGTGATGAGTACGATTCCCAAGCAGGGCCTCTACGATCCCCGCTACGAGCACGACGCCTGCGGTGTCGGTTTCGTCGCGAATATCCGCGGCGAGAGATCCCACGAGGTGGTGTCGAAGGGCATCCAGGTCTTGATCAATCTGGAGCACCGCGGCGCCTGTGGCTGCGACCCGGAAACCGGTGACGGTGCCGGGCTGCTGGTTCAGATCCCCGACGCCTTTCTGCGTCGGGAGTGTGGTGGGCTCGGTATCCGCCTGCCCGAAGAGGGTCGCTACGCCGTCGGCATGATCTTCCTGGCGGACGACGATGCCGAGGCGGCGCGTCAGGCTGCGATCCTCGAGGAGACGATCGCGGCGGAGGGGCAGGGCGTGCTCGGCTGGCGCGATGTCCCCTGCGACGTGGACGCCATTGGTTGGCTGGCTCGCGAGAGCATGCCGCGGGCCCGGCAGGTCTTCGTCGAGGCGCGCGGTGCCGCGGCGGGGGATCAGGACGCCTTCGAGCGCAAGCTCTACGTGATCCGCCGGCTGGCGGAAAAGCGCATCGAAGACGAGAGCGCGGGCTTCTTCTACGTGCCGAGCTTCTCGTCGCGCACGCTCGTCTATACGGGCATGCTGATCTCGCGGCAGATTCGCGGCTTCTTCCCGGACGTGCGCGATCACGAATTCCAGTCGGCCCTGTGTCTCGTGCACTCGCGCTACAGCACGAACACCATGGGTGCTTGGGACCTGGCGCACCCGTTCCGGTATCTGGCGCACAACGGTGAGATCAACACGGTGCAGGGCAACCAGTACTGGATGCATGCCCGCGAAGGCACCATGGCCTCGGAGCTCTTCGGCGACGACCTGCAGAAGCTGTATCCGATCTGCCGCGAGGGGGCCTCCGACTCGGCGCGCTTCGACAACGCGCTGGAGTTTCTCTGCCTCACCGGTCGCGAGCTTCCGGAAGCCCTGCTGATGATGATTCCCGAGGCGTGGGAGAACCAGCCGGACATGGATCCGGATCTGCGCGCCTTCTACGAGTACCACTCGTTCTTGCTGGAGCCCTGGGACGGGCCGGCGTCGCTGGTCTTTACGGACGGCCGCAAGATCGGCGCGGTGCTCGACCGCAACGGCCTGCGTCCCTCCCGCTATGTGGTCACCAAGAACGACCTGCTGATCATGGCGTCTGAAGTGGGCGTGGCCGAGGTGGATCCGGCAGACGTGCTGTTGAAGGAGCGCCTGCACCCGGGCAAGGTCATCTGCATCGACCTCGAGGCGGGCCGCATCATCGGCGACGAGGAGATCAAGAGCCGGTACAAGCTGCAGCGCCCCTACAAGAAGTGGGTCGACGACAACCGCATCATCCTCACCGACCTGCCGGAGGCGGAAGTACCCGCGGAGAAGCACGACCCGGGTCAGCGCTTCGCGCTGCAGCAGGTCTTCGGATACACGAACGAGGACATGCGCGTGCTGCTCGCGCCGATGGCGTCCCAGGGCAAGTGGCCGATCGGCTCGATGGGCGAGGACGCGGCGCTCGCGTGCCTGTCGGATCGCCCCCAGAGCCTCTACCGCTACTTCAAGCAGCGCTTCGCCCAGGTCTCGAACCCCGCCATGGACTCCATCAACGAGCGGCCGGTGATGGCGCTCTATTCGACCGTCGGCGCGGAGCGCAACTTGCTCGAGGAGAGCGAGGCCCATGCGCGCATGATCCGCATCGAGCATCCGGTGATCAGCGACGAAGATCTGGAGCGATTGCGCGCCATCGACGAGAAAGGCTTCGCCAGTCGCACGCTTTCGACGCTCTTCAAGGTGGCCGACGGCGGCGATGGCCTGCGCGGTGCGCTGGACGATCTCTGTGCCCAGGCCGAGGCTGCGGTGCGCGACGGCGTAAACATCCTGATCTTGTCGGATTGCGGCGTGTCAGCGGATCTCGCGCCGATCCCGATGCTGCTCGCCACCGGTGCGGTGCACCACCACCTGATCCGCAAGACCCTGCGCACGAGCTGTTCGCTGGTCTGCGAGACGGCCGAAGCGCGCGAGGTGGCGCACATGGCGCTGCTCATCGGCTACGGCGCCGCGGCGATCAACCCGTATCTGGCGTTTCAGACGATCGATGCGCTCGTCGAGGAGGGCAGCTTCGTGCCGGAGGGGCTCAGCGTCGAGACGGCGCGGGCGAACTTCGTGAAGGCGAATGACAAGGGGTTGCTCAAGACGTTCGCGAAGATGGGGATCTCGACGCTGCAGGCCTACCGCGGCGCTCAGATCTTCGAAGCCATCGGTCTCGACCGCGCGCTGGTCGAGCGCTGCTTCACGGGCACAGCGTCTCGGGTCTCCGGTGTCGGCTACGACGTGTTGGCGCAGGAGGCCGCGATGAAGCACGGACGTGCCTTCGACGGTGACGGCTTCGTCTACCCCGAGCTCGATCCGGGCGGCCTGTACCAGTGGCGGACTCGGGGCGAGCGCCACACCTTCAATCCGGACACGGTCTCTCAGCTGCAGATCGCGCTCAAGCGCGGCAGCTACGAGGACTACAAGACCTTTTCGCGCTCGGCCGACGGCGAGGCCGCGACGGCCTGCACCTTGCGCGGGCTCTTCCGTTTCGAGGCGGGGCTGCGCGCCGCCGTTGCGCTCGAAGAGGTGGAGCCGGCTCGCGAGATCGTGAAGCGCTTCTGTACCGGCGCCATGAGCTACGGCTCCATCTCGCTCGAGGCCCACCAGACCCTCGCCGTCGCCATGAACCGTCTCGGCGGCAAGAGCAATACCGGTGAAGGCGGTGAGGACCCGCGACGTTTCACCCCCGATGCGAACGGCGACTTGCGGCGCAGCGCCATCAAGCAGGTGGCGTCGGGCCGCTTCGGCGTCACCAGCTGGTACCTGGTCAACTCGGACGAGATGCAGATCAAGGTGGCCCAGGGTGCCAAGCCCGGTGAGGGCGGTGAGCTCCCCGGGCACAAGGTCAATGAGACCATCGCCAGCGTGCGTCACTCGACCCCGGGCGTGGGTCTCATCTCGCCGCCGCCGCACCACGACATCTACTCGATCGAGGATCTGGCCCAGCTGATCTACGACCTCAAGAACGCGAACCGCTATGCCCGCGTATCGGTCAAGCTGGTCTCGGTCACCGGTGTCGGCACCATCGCGGCCGGGGTGTCGAAGGGCAAGGCCGATGGCGTCCTCATCAGCGGGATGGACGGTGGCACCGGCGCCTCCCCCCAGGCCTCCATCAAGTACGCGGGCATGCCCTGGGAAATTGGCCTGGCCGAGACGCAGCAGACCCTGGTGCTGAACGATCTGCGCGGGCGTATCCGCGTGCAGACCGACGGCGGGCTCAAGACCGGACGCGACGTGGTGATCGCGGCGCTCCTCGGTGCCGATGAGTACGGCTTTGCGACCGCGCCGCTGGTGGCGATGGGCTGCATCCTGATGCGGGTCTGCCACCTGAACACCTGCCCCGTGGGCATCGCGACCCAGGATCCGGTGCTGCGCGAGCGCTTTTCCGGCACACCGGACAGTGTGGTGCAGTACCTGCTGTGGATTGCGGAAGAGGCCCGGGAGATCATGGCCGAGCTCGGCTTCCGCAGCTTCGACGAGATGATTGGCCACGTCGAGTGCCTGGATGTCGGCAAGGCCGAGGGCCACTGGAAGCAGAAGGGTCTCGATTTCTCCGAGCTCTTCCACCGGCCGGACGTGCCCCACGCCATCCGGCAGTGCGAGAGCCAGTCGCTCTCCCGGGATCTCGAGAACGTGCTCGATCAGAAGCTGCTGCGCTTGGCTGCCCCGGCGCTCGAGAGGGGCGAGCAGGTCGCGATCGAGATACCGATCGAGAACACGGACCGCACGGTGGGCACGATTCTCGGCTCCGAGGTGTCTCTCAAGTACGGCGCAGAGGGGCTCCCGGCGGACACGATCACGCTGCGCTTCAAGGGCAGCGCCGGCCAGAGCCTCGGCGCCTTCTGTACCAACGGCATGACATTCGAGATCGAGGGCGACACCAACGACTACTGCGGCAAGGGCCTGTGCGGCGCCAAGATCGTCGTGCGCGTGCCCGAGGGCTCTACCTTCGAGCCATCGGAGAGCATCATCACCGGCAACGTGGTGCTCTACGGCGCCACCAGCGGTGAGGCCTATTTCCAGGGTGTCGCCGGCGAGCGCTTCTGTGTGCGCAACAGCGGCGCGAACGCGGTGGTGGAGGGTGTCGGCGAACACGCTTGCGAGTACATGACCGGCGGCAACGTGGTGATCATCGGCAAGACGGGGCGCAACTTCGCTGCGGGTATGAGCGGCGGCATTGCCTACGTGCTCGACGAGGACGGGCAGTTCGCGTCGCGGGTCAACCCTGAGACTGTCGATCTCGACCCGATGAATCAAGAGGACGTGGCGCTGGTGCAACGCATGCTGCGCTGGCACTTCCAGTACACGCGCAGCACCAAGGCCGATGACGTGCTGCGCAAGTGGGACGCCGTGGCGCCGAAGTTCGTCAAGGTCTATCCGAAGGACTACAAACGAGCGCAGGTCGAGCGCGTGGCGGCGGAGAGTGGAAATGGCTGATCCCAGGGGCTTCCTGAAGCACGGCCGCGAGAGCGCTTCCTCCCGACCGGTCGAAGACCGCGTCGAGGACTGGAAGCTCGTGCAGGAGCACTGCGATGCCGAGAAGTCGCAGCAGCAGGCGTCGCGCTGCATGGATTGCGGCATTCCCTTCTGCATCGAGGGTTGCCCGCTCGGCAACATTCCCCCGGATTTCAACGATCTCGTGTACCGGGAGAAGTGGGAAGATGCGCTGGCGCGGCTTCACTCGACCAACAACTTTCCGGAGTTCACCGGCCTGGTGTGTCCGGCGCCGTGCGAGCAGGCCTGTGTGCTCGGCATCAACCAGGAGCCGGTGACCATCAAGCAGATCGAGTGGGAGATCATCCGGCGCGGCTGGGACGAGGGCTGGGTGAAGGCGTTGCGCCCGGAGCGGCGCAGCGGGCGCTCGGTTGCGGTGGTCGGCTCCGGCCCGGCGGGGCTCGCAGCAGCGCAGCAGCTGAATCGCGCCGGCCACACGGTGACGCTCTTCGAGAAGGCCGACCGCGTCGGGGGGCTACTCCGCTACGGCATCCCGGATTTCAAGCTCGAGAAATGGACGATCGATCGTCGTCTCGAGCAGATGCGGGCAGAGGGCGTGAGCTTCCAGACCGGCGTCCACGTGGGGGTCGACCTCTCGGTGGCGGAGCTGCGCAAGGGGTTCGACGCGATCCTGCTGACCCTGGGGGCGGAGCAGCCCCGGGATCTCGACGTCTCGGGCCGCGATCTCGACGGTGTGCACTTCGCCATGGAGTTCCTGCCGCAGCAGAATCGGCGGGTCGCGGGGGACGTCGTTCCCGAGGGCGAGTCGATCCTCGCCACGGGCAAGCACGTGGTGATCCTCGGCGGCGGCGACACCGGCTCCGACTGCATCGGCACGTCACTCCGCCACGGTGCCAAGTGCGTGACCTCCCTCGAGCTGCTGCCGCAGCCGCCCGCGGGGCGCCACGAGTCGGAGCCCTGGCCGCTCTCGCAGCGCTACTTCTTCAACGTCTCGAGTAGCCACGCCGAGGGCGGTGAGCGCCGCTATGCGCTGATGACCAAGCGGCTCTCCGGTGAGGACGGTCGCGTGCGCAAGCTGCACGGCGTCCATGTGGAGTTCGAGAGAGATCGGCTGAACCGGCCGCTGATGCCCTCGCTGCGCGAGGTTCCGGACAGCGCGTTCGAGCTGGACGCCGATCTGGTGCTGTTGGCCATGGGCTTCACGGGCCCCGCGCAGGCGGGCCTGGTCGCGGGCCTCGGCGTCGAGCTCGATCCGCGGGGGAACGTGCGGGCGGCTCTCGGCCGCTACGCCACCAGCGAGCCGGGGGTCTTCGCGGCGGGCGATTGCCGTCGTGGCCAGTCGCTGGTGGTGTGGGCCCTGTGGGAGGGGCGCGAGGCGGCGCGCGCGGTGGATCTCTATCTCGGCGGGAGCTCCCGCCTGCAGACGCGCAGCGCCTACGTATAGAGGGCATCCGATAATCCCCTCGGTGGGGATCGATGAGAGGGCTTCTGGCTGTTGGGGCCTGCGATCTGGCTCTGTGCGCTTGACGGCCTTCTGCGATCGTCGGTACGATTCGTCGCAGGGGGGGTGCCTCGATTTCGGCCGACGACCGGAACGTCCATGACTTCGCGCGGCTCGAGCGTGCGGTCACTGCGCTCGCCGACGAATGCCGCGCGCAGCGCGCGCTGAACGTGCAGCTCCGCGGCGAGGTCGACGGCCAGCGCCAGCGGGTCCGCTCCCTCGAGGGCCAGCTTCTGGAAGCGAATCAGAAGCGGCAGGACGTGGCGAAGCGCGTCGACGAGTTGATCGCCCAGCTCGATCATCTCGACGGCGAGTTCGACGGCGCCGAGCTCTAGGAGCGATCGTTCGTGGAGAGAGAGTTGATAGCGATTCGCATCCGGGGGCAGGAGTATCGCGTGCGCAACGACGGCGATGCGGAGTCGCTGCAGCGCATCGCCGGCTACCTGAATGAGACGATGGCACAGGTCGAGGAGCGCACGGGCACCATCGACAGCCTTGGCGTCGCGACTCTGACCGCGCTGAACCTGGCCCGCGAGCTGGTGGAGCTTCGGGAGGGCGGTGGCGTGCCCGCCGATACCGGGCGGCTCCAGCAGCTGATCGAGCTCGCTGAGACGGCGCTCGAAGGCGCAGCGCCGGTCGCCTGAGCCGCGGCCACGTCATGGTCGCGGGGCTCGCGCAGCAGAAGCACGCGCTGCGGCAACGCATCGCGGAGCGTCGACGCGCCGTGTCGATGGCCGATGCGTCGCGCGCTGGAGGGGCCGTGGCCGCTGCGCTGCTGGCCTGCCCGGCGGTGCGTGAAGCCCGTTCGATCGGACTCTACGCGGCCCTGCCGGACGAGCTTCCCACGCTTCCCGCGTTTCGAGCGCTGGCCGGGCCGCGGCGCAGCCTGGCCCTGCCGTCGCCCGGACCCGGGCGGGTGCTGGCATTTCGCGTCGCGGGGCAGTGGGAGGCCCTGGTTCGAGGCCGCTGGGGCGTGCTCGCACCGCCACAGGACGCTCCGGGGATTGCCGTCGACCGGCTCGATGTCGTGCTGCTGCCGGGCGTGGCTTTCGATGCCGAGGGCAACCGCTTGGGTCGTGGTGGCGGTTACTACGACGCGACCTTTCCGCCCGGCGCCGCGGGGCCGCTGCTGATCGGCCTGGCCTGGTCGTTTCAGCTGGTGGATGCAGTGCCTCACGGCTCGCGCGATCGTCGCGTCGATGCCATTGTCAGCGAAGACGGCTGCGTCGTGAAACCCGGGAGGTGGAAGTGACGGACGAAGTTCTGGCCCGCGAGGTCGAACGCCAGCTCGAGGTGCTGCGCCTGGGGACTGTCGACTTTTTCGGCGAGGACGAACTGCGTCCCCGATTGGCCGAGGCGCTGCGCGCCGGGCGTCCGCTGCGCGCGAAGCTCGGCATGGATCCGTCGGCGCCGGATCTTCACCTGGGGCACACCGTGGTGCTCCAGAAGTTGAAGCTGCTGCAGGATCTCGGTCATACGCCGATCTTCTTGGTGGGCGACTTCACTGCCCGCATCGGGGACCCATCGGGAAAGAAGAAGACTCGTCCCGCGCTCGATGCGGACGCCGTGCGCAAGAACGCCGAGACCTACGTCGACCAGGTGGGGCGCATCCTCGATACGAGTCGTGCCGAGGTGCGCTTCAACAGCGAGTGGATGAGCGCCATGGCTGCAGCCGACATGGTGCGGCTGTGCTCGAAGTACACGGTTGCCCGATTGCTCGAACGCGATGATTTTGCCAAGCGCCACAAGGCCGGTGTCGCCATCTCCGTGCACGAGTTCCTGTATCCCTTCGTGCAGGCGTACGACTCGGTGGCGCTCGAATCCGACATCGAGATCGGCGGCAGCGACCAGACCTTCAACCTGTTGATGGCCCGGGAGATCCAGCGTGACTACGGCCAGCCGCCGCAGGCAGTGCTGACGCATCCGCTGCTGGTCGGTCTCGACGGCAGCGAGAAGATGTCGAAGAGCCTCGGCAACAGCATTGCCATCAGCGACCCGCCGGACGAGATCTACGGAAAGATCATGTGTCTCTCGGACGCGCTGATGCTCGACTACTACGACCTGCTCTCCGCCGGCGAGTGGGACGAGCTGGCCGACGCGCGGGCGCAGCTCGGCGAGGGCCGCGGCGACCCCATGGGTTTCAAGCAGGCGTTGGCCGAGCGCCTGGTCGCGCGCTTCCACGATGCGGCCGCAGGGACCGCTGCCGCCGACCACTTTCGGCGGGTGATCCAGGACAAAGGGGTTCCCGAGGAGCTGCCGGAGACGGCGCTGGCCGCCGGCCCGGACGGGGATCGCGGGCTTCTCGAGCTGTTGGAGGAGCTGGGCCTGGTGGCCTCGCGCGGTGAGGCCCGCCGGCTGGTCAACCAGGGGGCCGTCTCCATCGACGGGCGAGGGGTCGAAGCCCCGACATTGCGCCTGGCGCCGGGTGCCTACCTCATAAAAGTCGGAAAACGGCGGTTCGCCCGGGTCCGGCTCGAGTGAGAAGCGCCACGGTCCACCCGGATCCCTGTATTTCTACGAGGTTTGCGAAACTCGCTCTTGTAAGCTCTTGACCTCGCAGGTTTTGCGGCGTAGATTCCGTCTTCCCTGACATCTAGGGGCGCACTGCGGTAGCTCACCGCTGCCGAGTTGCGTTGCTGTCCCCAGGGCCCAAAACAGGTCCGGCCGGGGGCTTCGCGCGGTCTTTGAAAACTGAATAGCGTGCGGTCCAACGAGCTTGGGAAGCTCGTAGACGGTCTTGGGACTGAGAAATCTTTCCCAACTACGCGATGCGCGAGGTCTTGGCCTTGCGTATCGCTTCCGAATATGGACGCGACACACTTCGGTGTG
>JAFDDG010000144.1 GCA_019310965.1 Deltaproteobacteria bacterium | reverse complement strand
ACGAGGTCCTGGACCGAGGCCTCGCCCTGCATGAGCAGGTTCAGCAGCCGGAGGCGCGAGGGGTCACCCAGCGAGCGAAATCGCGACGCGACCAGATCGAGCGCGTCCTCGGGGAGAACGGGATGGGCAGACTTCTTCGCGGGCATGGAGGGGAGTGTATTGACTTTCTCGCATCAGTCAATATGATCATGTGCGCATACGCGAGATTTTGCGCGACCCGCACGGGGACGCGAGTCACGACACGAGGAGAGAGAGGAGGACGCCATGGCCGCCCCCCCTGCCCCGAGCCCCCAGGACGAATCGATCCTCGGAAAGATCGTCGACGTCTTCCTTCACGGAGACCTCGCCCCGCTGCTGATCCTGCTCTCGCTGATCGGCGGGGCGGTGGCCCTCTACGCGACACCGCGCGAGGAGGAGCCGCAGATCGTCGTCCCCCTGGCCGACGTCATCGTGAACGCACCCGGCCTGCCGGTCGAGGAGGTGGAGCGCCAGGTCTCGACGCCGCTCGAGAAGCTGCTCCACCAGATCGACGGCGTGGAGTACGTCTACTCCATGTCCCAGGCGGGGCGTGCGATCATCACCGTGCGCTTCTACGTCGGCGAGGACCGCGAGGACAGCCTCGTCAAGATCGACAACAAGCTGAGCTCGAACACCGACCTCGTCCCGCCGGCCGTCGCGAGCTGGGTGGTCAAGCCGCTCGAGATCGACGACGTGCCCATCGTGATCGTCACGCTCTGGAGCGAGCCCGGCGCCGACGGCTCGCCAGGCCTCGACGACCACGCGCTGCGGCGCATCGGCGAGGAGCTCGAGATCGAGCTTCAGTCGGTGCCCGCCACGAACCGCGTTCGGGTGCTGGGCGGCCGGCCCCGCGTCGTGCACGTCGAGCTCGACTCCGCGGCGCTGGCCGGACGCCAGATCACGCCGACTGAGGTGGCGTGGGCGCTACAGGCCTCCAACAGCCGGGCGCGCGCGGGCAGCTTCGACCAGCTCGATCGCGCGATTCCGGTGGACGTGGGCGAGTTCATCGACGGCGTGCAGGGGCTCGAGCAGCTCGTGGTGGGCGTGGTCGACGGCTCGCCGGTGTTGCTGAAGGACGTGGCGCGAATCGTCGACGGCCCCGCCGAGGCGACGACCTACAGCTGGATCGGCTTCGGACTCGCTGACGAGCAGCCCGGCATCGGGCCGAACGAGCTGCGACCGGCCGTCCACATCGCCATTGCCAAGCAGAAGGGCGCGAACGCCGTGCGGGTCGCCCATGCGGTGGAGGAGCGACTCGACGCGTTGCGCGAGAGCCATCTGCCCGAGGGCACGCACCTGCGCATCACGCGCAACTACGGCGAGACCGCAAACGAGAAGGTGAACGAGCTGGTCGAGGGACTGCTCGTGGCCATCGTGATCGTGGTGGGCCTGATCGCCCTGGCCCTCGGCTGGCGCGAGTCGCTGGTCGTCGCCGTCGCGGTGCCGATCACCTTCTCCCTGGTTCTGCTGCTGAACTACCTGGCCGGCTACACGATCAACCGCGTCACACTCTTCGCCCTGATCCTCTCCCTGGGCCTCGTGGTCGACGACCCCATCGTCGACGTGGAGAACATCTATCGCCACCTGCGCATGAAGGCCGAGCCGCCCTTGCAGGCGGTGCGCCGCGCCGTCGGCGAGGTTCGCCCGCCCATCTTCCTCGCGACCCTGGCAGTGATCATCTCGTTCCTCCCCATGCTCTTCATCACCGGCATGATGGGCCCCTACATGCGACCGATGGCGATCAACGTGCCGCTGGCCATGTTCATGTCCATGGTGGTGGCCTTCGTCATCACACCCTGGCTCGCCTATCGCGCGCTGCGACGGCACGCGACCGAGAGCGACGAGGCGCCCGCCCCGCCCGTACACGAGACGCTGCTCTACCGCGGCTATGCGAAGCTGCTCGCGCCCATGCTCGCGCGGCGTCGCAATGCCTGGACGTTGCTCGGGCTGGTGTTCGGGCTCTTCGTCTTTGCCCTGGCGCTCGGTGCGGTGCGCGCAGTGCCGCTCAAGATGCTGCCCTTCGACAACAAGGCCGAGTTCCAGATCGTCATCGACGCGCCCGAGGGCACCACCCTCGAGCGGCTCGACGCCGTGACGCGGGCACTGGCTGCCGAGGTCGCCCGCGCACCCGAGGTGACCGACTACCAGCTCTACGTGGGCCTCGCGAGCCCGATGGACTTCAACGGGATGGTTCGGCACTACTTCCTGCGCCAGGGCACGGCCGCGGCCGAGATCCGCGTCAACCTGGTAGGCAAGCGCGAGCGCGAGATGCAATCGCACGCCATCCTGCTCCGGCTGCGTAACCGCCTGGAGGCCGTCGCTGCGGAGCAGGGTGTACGCATCGCGCTCGTCGAGGTGCCGCCCGGACCGCCGGTGCTCTCGACGCTCACGGCCGAGATCTATGCGGTCGCCGACCGCCTGGCGCGCGAGCCCCAGGTCTCGGACGTCGACACCAGCGTCGAGGCCCCGCACGAGCGGCTCGTCTTCGTGACCGACAAGGAGAAGGCCGCGCTCTCCGGGGTATCGACCGACGACGTGACGACCACTCTGGCCATCGCGCTCGGCGGCCTCGACGCCTCGCACCTCCACGTGCCCGGCGAGGTCGACCCCCTGCCAATCCGGCTGCGGCTGCCCCGTGACGAGCGATCGAGCGAGCACGACCTCGAGGCGATCAGCGTGAAGGGCCGGCCCGGCGTAGCCAAGGTGCGCGAGGACGGCGGCATCCGCGACGCCGCCGTGCCCTTGGTGCGCATCGGCGAGATCGGCGCCTTCGAGCGCCGACCGGCCGAGCGCACCATCTACCACAAGAACCTGCGCCGGGTGGCCTACGTGTACGCCGAGACCGTGGGCCGCGCGCCGGCCGAGGCCGTCATCGACATCGGCGCCGACTTCCAGCCGGGCGCCTGGGGCCAGACCGCGCCCGCCGCCGAGCCGCGGCCGCTCTCGGAGCGCACCTACATCTCGAACGGCGGCGACGACCCCTGGTCGCTGCCCGAAGGCACCGAGGCGGTCTGGACCGGTGAGGGCGAGTGGCAGATCACGCTCGACGTCTTCCGCGATCTCGGTATCGCCTTCGGCGCGGCGGTGCTCGGCATCTATCTGCTGCTGATCTATCAAACCGGCAGCTACGCCATGCCGCTGATCCTGATGATCTCGATCCCGCTGACCATGATCGGCATCATGCCCGGCTTCTGGCTGCTGAACACGATCACGGGTGGACTGGTCGACGGCCATCCCGACCCGGTGTTCTTCACCGCCACGGCGATGATCGGAATGATCGCGCTCTCGGGCATCGCCGTGCGCAACGCGATCCTGCTGATCGAATTCGTGCACGTCGCGCTCCAGCAGGGCCTGCCGCTGCGCGATGCCCTGCTACAGGCCGGCGCGGTGCGTTCGCGGGCCATCGTGCTGACCGCCGGGACGGCGATGCTGGCCGCGATCCCCATCACCCTCGACCCGATCTTCTCGGGGCTGGCCTGGGCGCTGATCTTCGGCCTCGCCGTCTCCACGGCCTTCACCCTGCTGGTGGTGCCCATCACCTACGACCTGGTGTACCGCAACCGGCCCGGCCACGGCCTCGCGCCGCCGAGCGACCCGGTGCCCCCGTCCGACACGAGCCCCGCATAAGGAGCCAAGACCATGAGCGATCTCCTCCGCAAATCAATCCAGGTCCTGATCGGCGGGACCGTACTGGCCTTCACCGTGACCTGGCTCTCCGGCGGTTGCGGCGAGCGCATCGCGCCCGTGGACGGCCCGCCCGCGAGCGGCGCGGCAGGCAGCGACGGGCCCACCGCAGCGGTCGAGCGCGAGCTCGCCCAGTACTACGAGTCGGCGAGCGGCACGGTCTTCTCCGCGCGCCACACCACGATCTCGTCCAAGATCCTCGCTCGCATCGAGGCGATCACCGTGCGCGCCGGCGACGAGATCGAGGCCAATACCGTGGTCGTGCGGCTGGATAGCCGTGACCTCGAGGCTCGGCTCAGCGCCGCCCGCGAGAACGTCACGGGTGCGCGCGCCGCGCTCACCCTCGCCGAATCCGAGCGTGCCCGCATCGGCGGCCTCTTCGAGTCGAAGGTGGCCTCACGACGGCAGCTCGACCGGGCGGACGCGGCTCTGCGCATGGCGCGTGCCGCGCTCGAGCACGCACAGCAGGGCGTTGCCGACGCCGAGGTCGGCGCTTCCCACGCCGAGATCCGCTCACCCGTGAGCGGTCGCGTGATCGACCGACTCGCTGAGCCCGGCGACACCGCGGCTCCGGGCGCGCCCCTGCTACGCGTCTACGATCCCGGCGCCATGCGGCTCGAGGCGCCCGTGCGCGAGAGCCTCGCCGTGCGGCTGACCGCCGGCCAGCCGCTGGCCGTGTACGTCGAGTCCCTCGATCTCTCGCTGAAGGGCGAGATCGACGAGATCGTGCCGGCCGCCGAGCCAGGTGCGCGCACCTTCCTGATCAAGGTGAGACTGCCCCACGACGCACGGCTCTTCTCGGGTATGTTCGGCCGGGTCCGCATCCCCGCCGGCGAGGGCGAGCGGCTGCGAATTCCTCGCAGCGCGGTGGAAAGCATCGGCCAGCTCGAGTACGCCACCGTCATCGACGGAGGCGCTGCCTCGCGCCGCATGATCACGACCGGACCGGCCGTCGACGAGAACGACGTCGTTGTGCTGAGCGGGCTCTCGGAGGGGGAGCACGTCGCACTGTGGTGACACCGGCCGCCCGGCACCGGGCTGGCTATGCTCGGGGCGATGAACGACATCGTCGTGCGCAAGATGGACTTTTCCTTTCCGGAGGGCCTGGACCCGGTGGTGGTCGAGGGCGATCCGGAGGAGTCGTTCACAGTGCTCGGCCTCTCGCTGCTGCTTCCCTACCTCGAGCCCTACCTGATTCGCACGATGAAGGCGGCGAAGAAGCAGATCAGCGACCCCGTGCTGCTCGACCAGGCCGAGCGCTTCAGCGCCCAGGAGGGCCACCACTACCGCGCACACATGCGCCT
Source organism: Deltaproteobacteria bacterium (assembly GCA_019310965.1). Classification (GTDB taxonomy): domain Bacteria; phylum Myxococcota_A; class UBA9160; order UBA9160; family SMWR01. Next base: position 2,326 of record JAFDDG010000144.1, on the reverse strand, counting down.
GAACACCGCCTTCGATCGCACGAAGTTCCCCCGCCTCTCGGAACTCGAGGCCGAGCTCGCCGCGGACTACAAGCGCTTCAGCACCGAGAAGTCGCTGCGCTTCAACCTCGCCTACGCCGAGGGCTTCGAGGCGCTCACGACTGCGTTCGCACGCTTCTCGTTCGAGGGCGGCGCCAACCCGGCCATGCGTGAAGACGTCGGTCGGCTCTTCGCATGGCACATGATCGAAGAGCTCGAGCACCGCACCGTCGCCTTCGACGTCTTCGGTCACGTCTGCGGCAGCTACCCCTACCGCCTGATCTTCGGCACCTACGCCCAGTGGCACATGGCCAGCTGGATCCGCAAGGTCACGATCTACATGCTGAGCATGGACACCGAAGCGCTGGAGCGCTGTGGCGGTATGGAGGGGTTGAAGCAGCGCCAGCGCATGAAGTTCGCTGACATGCGCAAGCGCCTGCTGCCCAGGGTGCTCAGGACCTTTTCGCCCTGGTACACGCCCCACGACATCTCGTTCACGAGCGACATGGAGATGATGGCGGCGCAGTACTCGGAGCAGGCCATCGAGACCCGCTGAGCCTCACGCGCCAGGAGCGTGGGGCAGCACGACCTCGAGCAGCGAGTGCTCGCCCGGCACGCCGACCCGCAGCGGAAATCCGTAGAAGCCCGTGCCGCGATGCACGTAGAGTCGGCTGCCCCCGTGGCCGAAGAGGCCGTGATCGGGCCAGCGCGTGCGGCTCAGCACGGTCCAGTCCGATCCGAAGCTCACCAGCCCCACCTGACCGCCGTGGGTGTGTCCCGAGAGCGTCAGGTCCACCTCGCCGGCGGGAACGTCGTGGAAGCCCAGCGGATCGTGGAGCAGCAGGAGCCGTAGCTGCCCGTCCTGCCGCGGGTGGGCGTCGAGCAGCTCCGCGAGCTTCTCCCGGCGATCCTTGCGGTGATAGTCGGAGCCAACGATCTGCACCGGCCCCACCTCGGTCTGGGCGACGGTGGCCTCGTCCACGAGCAGCGTCGCGCCGTTGGCCCGCAGCGCGCTGCGAACCTCGTCCGGCAGCTCGTGGTCGTGGTTGCCGAAGATGGCGTAGCAACGCCCGGGCAGCCTGCGAAGCGGTGAGAGCGCGTCCTCCAACGCGCCCGGAGAGCCCATCCCCTCCATGGTGAGGAAGTCCCCGGTGAGCAGTACGAGGTCGGGAGCCGTCTCGAGCAGCGCATCGATGGTGCGCCGGAGCGCGTCCACCGACTGCCACGGGCCGAGGTGCGGGTCGGTGATCTGGACGATCCGCAGCGGCCGCTCGGCGAGCGGTGCCGCCTCGAGCCCGCGATGTCGCGTGACGGGCATTCGCCGAAACTCCTCGGGCCCCTCGTTTGCGAGCTCGAATCGCACCACCTCGAAGCTCGGCCGATAGGATGTGAGGATGGAGAGCAGGCCCAGGCCGAAGGGCGCGGCACTGAGCCAGCCGAGCAGCATGATCCCCGTCGGCCAGTCGAGTAGCCAGCAGAGCAGGAGGAAGGGGAGCAGGATCAACAGCCAGGGCAGGCACATCATGCCAGCCGCGACGTAGATCTGTCCCGGCACCGAGACCAGCGCGCGGAAGGGACGCGCTCGCAATCGGGCCGCCGTGAGCGAAGCGAGGTGGACGCCCGCCGTCGCCACCGAGTAGGCGAAGGCAGCCGCGATCCAAGGGGCGAGCGGCGCCGGCGCCACGCGCGTCAGCCAGTACTCGACGATCAGCGCCGGCGGGAGCGCGAAGAGCAGAATCACGCCGCTGAAGATGGCGTAGGTTCGGCCGCGTAGGCGCAGTGCGGCCAGGGGCACGGCGACCAGCACGAGCAGCGCCAGGACGCGATGGCAGTTGGAGAGCAGCTCCGCTGACATGGCTCGTTCGGCGCTCTCAGGCGGGCGAGCAGATGAAGACAGGGATGTTGCGGTCGGTCCGCGCCTGGTACTCCTCGAAGTCGGGATAGATCGAGCGCAGGTGCGGCCACAGCTCGCGCTTCTCGTCGTCGCTGGCTCGGCGTGCCAGCATGTCCCGGACGCCGCCTTGGAACTGCACCCGGACCTTCGGGTTGGCGCTGACGCTGTAGAACCAGGCCGGATGCTTCTCCATTCCACCCTGGGAGGCCACCAGGATGGCGTCGTCGCCGTGGGGAAGGTGGATCAGCGGGATGGTGATCTCCTTGCCGGACTTGCGCCCGGTCATCGTCACCAGGCAGATGTCAGCACCCGAGCCACCGGGAAACTTGCCAAAGACGCGGCCATTGGACGCCCGGTAGACCCAGACGTTCAAACGCGACATCACCTTCATGATGGGCTTCACGGCCTTCGCCA
>JAFDDG010000102.1 GCA_019310965.1 Deltaproteobacteria bacterium | reverse complement strand
GATGCACGATTTAGGAACGAGGTACTCGGAAGTTCAGCAATTTTAGACAGAAATCCTCATTTATCTGGTTTTCGAGGCCAACTGCCGCTAGGCTGACCGCCTTCAAACGACAGAATTGGCCTAAAATAGAGCTTTGGAGTCATGGTAGAGCCCAAATATCCGACCGGTGGGGAGAAGCTCATCCAGTGCCTGGAGCGTGAGGGCGTAGAATACGTCTTTGGGCTCCCGGGCGGCGCAGCCATACCCATTTTCGACGCACTCGTGGACTCCAAGATCAATCTGATCCTGACCCGCCACGAGCAAGGCGCCACCCACATGGCCGACGGCTACGCCCGCTCGAGCGGCAAGCCGGGAGTCGTGCTGGTGACTTCGGGCCCCGGCGCCACCAACACCGTGACGGGGCTGCTGACCGCCCACATGGATTCGGCTCCCCTCGTGGTGATCTGCGGCCAGCAGATCCTGCCCCAGCTCGGCAAGGACGCCTTCCAGGAGGCGGACGTCACCGGCATCACCTACTCGGTGGTGAAGCATTCCTACCTGGTCAAGGACGCCGACGACCTGCCCCAGACCGTGCGCGAGGCCTTCCACATCGCCACCACCGGCCGGCCGGGCCCGGTGCTGATCGACGTGCCGAAGGACGTGAGTCAGGGCCCCTGTCCCGCGCCCTTCACGGACGTTCTCGACCTGCCCGGATACTCCGTTCCCACCCGTGCGGAGCCCGAGCAGCTGGTGGAGGCCGCGCGACTGCTCTCCGAAGCCAAGCGGCCGCTGCTCTACGTGGGGCACGGCGCCGTCATTTCCGGCGCGGCCAAGGCCATCACGACGCTGGCCGAAAAGCTGCGCGCTCCCGTCGTGACGACGCTGCTCGGCAAAGGCGCAGTGGACGAGACCCACCCGCTGCACCTGGGGATGCTGGGCATGCACGGCACGGCCTACGCCAACAAAGCGGTCGTGGCGTGCGATCTGATCATGTCGATCGGGGCGCGCTGGGACGACCGTATCACCGGCCGCGTCGCGGACTTCTGCACCGAGGCCGTGAAGATTCACGTCGACATCGACCCCGCTGAGTTCAACAAGGTGATCAAGCCCGACCTCTGCGTGCTGGGCGACGCGCGTCTGGTGGCCGAAGACCTGATTCCGCAAATCGAGATGGCTGACACGAAGGACTGGCTCAAGCAGTGCGATCGCTGGCGCCGGCAATACCCGCTCAAGTACCCGAAGCAGGGCGGACTGCGCGCGCAGCACGTGCTCGATCGGCTGGACAGCGTCACACAGGGCAACGCCTACATCACGACGGACGTGGGCCAACACCAGATGTGGGCCGCGCAGTTCTGCCGCACGCGCTCGGCACGGCATTGGCTCTCGAGCGGTGGCGCCGGAACCATGGGCTACGGCTTTCCGGCCGCCATCGGCGCGCAGGTCGCGCATCCCGACGAGAAGGTCTGGGCCGTGGTGGGGGACGGCGGCTTCCAGATGACACTCAGCGAGCTGGCCACCGCACAGATCCACGCACTCCCGCTCAAGTGCCTCATCATCAACAACAACTTCCTGGGCATGGTGCGCCAATGGCAGGAGCTCTTCTTCGAGAACCGCCTGTCCGGCGTGGAACTCAAGGGCAACCCGGACTTCGTGAAGCTTGCGCAGGCCTACGGCGTGAAGGGCCTTCGCATCCGCCGCCCGGCTGACGTGGACCGCATTCTCCAGGAGGCCCACGACTACAACGATGGACCCTGCGTCGTGGTGGCAGAGGTCGTGCAGGAAGACAACGTCTTTCCGATGATCCCGGCCGGCGCCACCCTTGGCGAAATGTTGATCGAACCGCCCAAGAACAGGCTCGAGAAGCCGACCGGGAGTACCTGATGGCCGCCGCACGACCGCTCGAAGCCGCAGCCGTGCCGTTGCACACGATCTCGCTCTTCGTGAACAACAAGCCGGGCGTCCTGGTGCGCGTGGCCCTGGTCTTCTCTCGCCGAGGCTTCAACATCGAGAGCTTGGTGGTGAGCCCGGCCGCCGAAGGTCGTTTCTCTCGCATGACGATCACCTGCTCCGGCATCGCCGAGGATCTCGAGCAGGTGGTCAAACAGCTCGCCAAGCTGGTCGACGTGGTGCACGCCATCGACCACACTGGAGACGAATCCTACGAAGTGGAAATCGCGCTCGTGAAGCTCGAGTGCGCGCTCAACGAGCGCACCCAGATCCTGCAAATCGCCGAGCACTACAAGTCCCGCGTCGTCGACTACGGCACCGACTCGATGATCCTGCAGGCCTACGGATCGAGCGAAAAGCTGGACGCGTTCATCGAGCTGCTGCGCCCCTTCCAGCTCAAGGAGCTGGTCCGCTCAGGCAAGCTCCTGATGGCGCGCGGGGTGTCGGTCACATAGAGCCCAATGCACGCGCGCAGGCCGTTCGCCCCACACGCGGTCACGGTCACGCGCCCTAGCGCCGCCCCTCCCACTCGGCCCAGTCGTTGCGCTGCGCCTGAACCGGGCCCTCGAGTTCGCCCCAGGCCCCCAGCGAATCGATGCGAACCGACCAACTGCTCTCCTGGAGCTCCCACCAGGTGGTGCCGAGAGCACGAGAGTGCGGAATGTGCCGCTGCGGCGGCGCGCCCGCTGCGGGCTGTGGCGCGGAAATCACCGCGACCAGCGCGTCGACCTGTCCGGCAGTGGCTTCCCAGACGGTGACGCTGGGATGCGTCGACTCGGCCTGACGACTCACGCTGAGGTCCTGGTCGTCGTCATGCTCCCGCGCGTAGTAGTGCACCTCGAGCTCGTGGCGACCCGGCAGAGCCTCGAGACAGACCGGGAAGTGCCACTTCTCGTGGCGCGCCGTACCCCAGGCGGCGGAACCCTCGCCGCGAATGCCCGTCACCCAGGTGGCGACGTCCTGGTGACACAAGACACCCACCTCTTCCGGCGCGCGCATGGCGCCGGCGTAGCTGTGGAACCACTTGTCCATGGGCTCCCGCGGATCGACGCCGTCGCCGAGCGGCACCATCGATCCGACAGCCAGAACGCCCCCCGCTACGAGCATCGAGCCGGGGCCGGAGATCAGAACCCACGGCCCCAAGCCGTCGAAGTCGAAGCCGCTGCTCAGGACTCGCTCCGACTGGCGCAAGGCCGAGGCCGTGTAGCAGCCGGGCAGACAGGCCCCGGCCACGACGATGAGTACGGCGAGTAAAGTCCGGCAGCGCATGTGCCAGGATTTGTAACTGCTCGAAGCTCTTTGTAAAGTCGCGCCAGATGGCCAACGCCTCCACGGGGCCGGCGCAGCCGGCCATCGCCCTCTCGTGCTGCGTGCTCGTCTGCCTCGTGCTCGCCTGCGCGAGCACTGGAGCCCCCGAGCCCTCGAGGCCCGAGGCCGACACCGGGCGCGAGCGCCAGAGGGGCGTGCTCGCGAAGACGACCCCGACGGCGGTCACCGCGGCGACGCAGACCGGAAACCCCGCACCGAAAACCGACGTGCAGGACTCGGCGAACGCCGGCGACGCGCGGCCCGGGCGCATGCTCATCTACAGCGCGATCACCGGACACGTGCCACTCGATGAACTCGACCCAGACGATCCCACGACACGCTACCGCACGCCCGCCGAGCGCGAGGCGGCCCGGGCGCGCAAGATCGAAGCGGAGATCGAGGCGGAGATCGCCCGGGAGAACAGGCTCGCAGTGGAGCCCGAGGTGGCGCCACCGCCTGCCGCGGATCCCGCCGCAGTGGATCCCACTGCCAACCCGCTCTCCGCGCCCCAAGCACCGCAGCTGCGAGAGCTGCCGGGATCCCTCTTCGAATCCCACGAGGTGACCATCCCGCCTGGCGAGTGGCAGAACCGCCGTGAGCTGACCGTCGTCCGGCAGACCCTCGACGTCGACGACGACGGCGCCCCCGAAGAGCTGCGCTACACCGACGTCAGCTCGGGCCAGCTCGTGCGCGCCGAGCTCGATCGCGACTTCGACGGTAGGCTCGATACCTGGATCAGCTACGAGAACGGCGAGCCCGCGATTCAGGTCATCGACAGCAATGGCGACGCCCGCGCCGATACCTGGGAGCGCTACACCGGCGGCCAGCTCGAAGCCAGGACCGTGGATCGCGATCACGACGGCGTGAAGGACACCTTCTTCCGCTACGACGGCGGCGAGCTCTCGACGCTGCAACGCGATGCAAACAACGACGGCACCGTCGATCGCGTCGAGAGCTACCAGGGGCGCCACCGTGCGCGCACCGAGGAAGACCGCACGCTCAACGGCTACATGGACATCTGGACCCGCTACGCGGTCATCGACCAGCGCGAAGTGGTGACACACATCGAACGTGACACTCGCGACCAGGGCAAGCCCGACGTCTTCGAAACCTACGAGACCGAGGGGGAGGAGACGTTGTTGGCCCGCAAGGAAGAGGACATCGACGGCGACGGCAACATCGACGTGGTCTCCAGCTATGAAGACGGCCGCCTGGTGCAACGCGCGATCTCGGACGAGGCGCTCTCTCCACTGTGAGCGAACCGCCGCCGTCCCTCCGGGGCAAGGGCTCGGCGCAGCGCCGCAGGACCCGTGTAAGGTTCTGCGAGCTGGCGCGTAGGAAGAGGCTGAAGCGCGGCGCCGGCTCGGTCCAGACGCCGGGCGGAGGAGATGCACCCGGTGCGAGCCTGGCTCAGCGCAACCCTCGACGACTCGGCGCCACCGGCCGCGATCGGCCGGTGGCTCGCGCCCATGGTCGACCGGACGCACGCAGTGGCGGGTGAGGCAACCCCGCCCGGCAGGCGCGAACGGCCGGCCTTCGCATCGCGCTACACCTCCCACACCGATGCCGTTGCTCGTCTGTGCCGGCGCCTGCTCGGCTCCGAGACCGCAGCCGATGACGCCGCCCAGGAGATCTTCCTCCGCGCCCAGCGCGGCTACACCGGCTACGACCCACGCCAACCCTTCCGCCCCTGGCTGCTCGGCATCACGCGCAACCACTGCATCGACGTGCTGCGCCGGCGCAGCCGCGAGCGGCGCATCTTCTCGGCCGCAGATCTCGACCCCAGCGATCTGCGGGGCAGCGACCCCTCGCCGCTGGCCGCATCCCTGAATGCAGAACGCCGTACCGGCCTGCTCGGCGCGATCGAAGCCTTGCCGGATCGGTATCGCGTGCCGCTGGTGCTGCGGTACTTCGAAGAGCTCGATTACAAGACGATCGCCGAGACCCTGGACGTGACCCACGAGAACGTCGGGGTTCTGCTGTATCGCGCGCGAAGGCGGTTGCGGGACGCACTCGAGGAGGACCCGTCGTGAGCTGTTTCGACGAGCTGACCTATGCCGTCTACAGCGACGGCGAGCTGCCCCAGGAGCAGCGACGCAGCGTGGAGACCCACCTCGTCGGCTGCCGGGCCTGCCGCGAGCGCGTGGTCCAGCTCCGCGAAGAGGCCGAGAGTTTGACCGAGGCATTGCACGAACGCCGGCGACCCCCGGTCACCGTCGAAACCGCTGCCCCGGCCCGCGGCATGGCGCTCGGCATCGGCCCCACCTTGTTGGCCGCGGCGATCGTGACCTCCGCCCTCGGCTGGCTGTTCGAAACCGCGGCACCCCTGGCGAGCCGCTGGCTCGGCCCGTTCAGCTTGAGAGGAACCTACGACATGGCCTTCGACGTGATCTTCCTGCTGCGCGATGAGGCGCCGAGTGCCGTGGCCTTCGCCACCGCGGTCGCCGCCATGGCCAGCGCATCCGCGCTGCTGACCTTCCTGCTGACCGCGCTGCTGCGCCGCATCCCCAGCGGCGGTGGGCTCGGCGTCGTATTGCTGCTGGCGCTGTGCTCGCTGCCCATCGAGGGCAGCGCGCACTTCGGCCGCCACATGCACGAGGAATTCAAGCTGGCCGCCGGCGAGACACACGACGGCACCCTCTTCGTCTCGGCCGAAACCGCAGACATCAACGGCATCGTCGAGGGCGACCTGCTCGTCTTCGCGCACACCCTCACTCTGCGCGGCGAGGTGCGAGGCAACGTACTGGCGGTCTCACGCAGCTACGAACAGCCCGGAAAGGTCGAGGGCTCCGTGCACGTCGCGGCAATCCGCACGCACGTGGAAGGCGACGTGGAAGAGAATTTCTACACGTTCAGCGACGATTTCACGCTGTCGAGCGGCGCGAAGATCGGGCGTGACGCCGCGATCGCCGTCGAGCGAGGAGTGGTAGAGGGCACGATCTCTCGCGACTTCTACGCCGCCGGCGACCGCATCGAGTTGCGCGGCACCGTCGAACGCCAGATGCACAGCCGGTCGAAACGCCTGGCGCTCCTCGACAACGCCAGGGTCAAGGGCGACCTGCACACCGCGCTGCCGAAAGGCCGCGAGGTCGAGCTCGCATCGGGGGCGCGGGTCGAGGGGGAAATCACCACGAGCGTGCTCGAGCACGGTCGCCGCCACCGCTTCGGCAGCTGGACCGAGCCGTGGCACTACGGCCTCCTCGTGCTGCACGTCGCCGCAGGATTCATCGTCGCGATGCTGCTGCGCACGTTGCTTCCCACGGTCTTCGAGGGGCGAGTCACGACCGCAGGAGCCTTCTTTCAGACCCTCGGCATCGGCTTCGTGGTGATCGTGGCCACTCCCGTGGCACTTCTGCTGTCGGGACTGACCATCGTCGGGCTACCGCTCGCCCTGATCGGCGCGGCGTTCTATCTGATTTCGCTCTACCTCGGCATCCTGCTCGTGTCGTTCCTGGTGGGTTCCACACTGCTGGATCCGGGGGAGAACTGGATGAGCTTCGGCCTGGCTCTGCTCGCCGGCCTCGCGGTGCTGGTGGTCCTGACGCACCTGCCGATCGTCGGCCTGCTCTTCCGCGTTCTGACTGCGATGATCGGCGTCGGGCTCCTGACCGAGCGCTGCCGGTCGGCCTGGGAACGACGGCCCGCAGCGTCCGGGCCGATTTGAGCACGAGGACGTTCAGCCGTCCTCGCGCCCTTTCCCGCAGCGTTTGCGCGCCTCGAACCAACCCTTGATCATCGTCTGGAAGTGCGCCGGGTTGTAGACGTCCTCTTCAAAGGACCACTGCATGTTGCCGGCATACTTGAGCAGCGTGAAGTTGTAGGCCTGGTGCAGGCTGCCGTCGCCGGGATCTTCCATCCGGTTCCAGACCTGCGCCATCACCCAGCCCCGCTCCTCATCGATCATGACCCACTCGAGCGGGAAGTACTTCATCTCGTGGTTGGGCCACTCGGACATGGTCTTGCAGATCCAGCTCCGGATCGCCTCGCGCCCGCCGAACGTCCCGTAGAGGTGCTCGATGTAGGTGGCGTCTTCCGTGAAGAGGTCCGCCCACGGATTCCAATCGCCCGACGTGCCCGCCTGCAAGGCCGTCCTCGTGTAGACATCGAGCGCCTCCTCGAGCTCCTGGCGAGTCCACCTTCCCATGAGATCCCTCACTTGCCGGAATGGCGCGGCGAAGCATCTTATCACGCGCCGTAGCGGCGAAGGCAGGCTAGCGGTCGAGTCCGCGGGATCCGAGCTGCGCGGCGAGCGCCGCGCGCAGGCGATCGATTTCTTCTGTGGGAGCATCGTCGAGCCGATCCCGCGTCTCGTACGGGTCTGCGGCGACATCGAAGAGCTGCTCGTGGCCATCGGAGTGGCGCAAGAGTTTCCAGCGCGCCTCCACCCAGGCGTCCTGCTGTCCCGGATCGGCCACCGGCCGACCGATGCGGCCGGTGTCGCGCGCCAACGGGCCCAGCGCGCCGCGCTGGACGAAGGCGCCACGGGAAGCTGTGCGGCCGGCGCCCAACAGGTCCTCGAGCGGCTCATTGGAGCCATCCACCAGCGCCAGCAGCGCCGCTCCCAGATCGAGCTGCGACACCACGACATCGCTGCTCCGCGCCGGGAGCTCGCCGCCGGGCGTATGAACGAAGAGCGGAACGCGTACCTGTGTCTCGTAGATCTGTCGCGCGGCGCCGTCCCAGAGATGGTTGCCGAGTCCCATGCCGTGGGGACTCGTCACCACCCAGAGCGCGCCGGCACCGCTGCCCATGCCCGCGTACAACCGCGACAACGCGTCGTCGGCGGCTCGCAGCTCGCCGTCGTAGCGGTTCACCAGCCGCAGCATGTTGAGATTCTCGTACCCGAAGTAGCCAAAAGGCACACGGTGCCGTTCGAGCTTGTACGCGATCAGATCCTCGGCCGTGACGCCGGCCAGGGCCTGGGCGCCGGCATCCGGCAAAGGATTGAGGGGCTTCGTCGGATCCACGAGCTGGATCCACAGGAACAGCGGCTGCCCCTGCGGCTGCGCCTCGAGCCAGGCCAACGCCTCGTCGACGGTCTCACCGCCGCGGCGATAACGGGCCTCGTACAACGGGCCCGGAGCCGAGAAGTGCTGGAAGCCGCGCGCCACGCCGCGGGCGCGCCACGCGCGCCGAGTGCTCACGAAAGCGGCCGTCGAATAGCCGCGCTCCTGCAGCTGCTCCGCCAGGGTCGGCAGCGTCGGCGCGAGGCGGGCCTGCTCGTGCCAGAGCCTGTGCTCCCCCGGCGCCAGACCCGTCAACAGCGAGGCATACGACGTGAGCGAGCGGCTCGAGGCCGCGTAGGCGCGCTCGAAGGCCACCGACCGCTCGGCCAGGGCATCGATGAAGGGGGTCGTGGCACGCGGATAGCCACTGCGCCCGAGATGATCGCCGCGCATGCCGTCGATGCCGACTAGCACGAGCGTCGGGAAGCGGGTGGCGCCCTGCGCTGGCGCTCCCGCGTCGCAGCCGAGGCTCAGCACGGCGAGCAGCGCGCACGCCCATGCCGCCATCCACCTTCGCCGCCAGTCGCGCTGCCGCTGCATGGACCCGGACCATACCCCAAGCGGCGTACGCGATGCGCCTCTTCGCGCCCGGTCGCCGCGGCTCGCCTCAGCGAACCGGGTTCGGCGGACGGATGCTCGGCGCACGCATCGCAGCGGCGCCGAGCGCCTGACCGCTGGCCGCCAGACGCTCGACCGCGGGGGCGTCCCGCCGCAGGAACGCGACGAGCTCACCACCATCGGCCAATGCGAAGCGATACGGCAGGTAGCGTGCGTGGAACTCGGCGCTGCCAGCGAGCTCGAAATCCGTCAGGAACCACAGCCGGGGCGGCTCCCCGAGATACCCCTCGGCCGGGCCGAGAATCACGACATCCGGTGCTCGCGCCAACACGTAGGCCCCGTCGCCCTTGCGATGCCCGGGCACCGACTGCCACGCCGTCTCGAGCGGAACCGGCGACCGCGACGCGATGTGCCGATCGTTGAGTCCGAGCGTATCGATGAAACGCAGGTCGGGCGCGAAGTAGGGCGTGGAGCCCGCAGTCGCTGTTGCAACGAGCGCACCCGGCGGCAGCCGCTTCGCCAGGACACGCCCCACCTGCTCGCCCACCCGCGCAGCTGGATCGAGCTCGCGCGGCAGCCCGCGGCCCCCCGCGAGCTGAAGGCCAGCGGCCGCAGCCACGCCTGCCACAGCGAGCATCCGTCGCGGCACGGGCAACCCGGGCAGACGCCGTGCCGCCGCCAGGGCGAACACCGCGCCAGCGGGCAGCGCAAAACGTCCCCCCGGCATGTGGTCGCCGCCCGCGAGCACCACGGCCAGCAGCAACGCCGCGCCGCAAGCCTCGAGCCGTCCTCCGCCGCGCGGTTGCAGGGCGACACCGAGCCCTGCAACGCACGCAGCGGGCAACCAAGCCGCCCAGTTGGCCAGCAGGTACGCGAGGCCGAGCTGCCAAGTGGCAAGCAGCGGCACGCCCCCGAGCTTCGCCCGCGCCGAGTTCGGCAACAGGTCGCCGAACCACAGCCAGCGCGCGCACGCGACCACCGCCAACGGAAGGGCCAGCGCGACGACCAGCCGCAACGCAGCCTCACGTCGCCCCGTCCACGTCCACCACACCGCGACCAACGCGGCGACCCCCGCGGCCTCCGGACGCGTCAGTGTCGCAAGCGCAAACGCCGCGCCCGCAACGGAGGCAGACCCGGGCCCGGCGGCATCGGCACGCTCGACGAGCAGCAGCGCCGCCAGCAACCAGAAGCAGAAGGAGACCGTCTCGAGCCCCCCCCACGCCCAGAGCAGTAGTCCCGGCTGCGTCGCCAGCAACAGCGCCGGCAGCCACGAGGCGCGGCTCGCACGCCACAGCCCGAAGAGCGCCAGCAGATAGGCGACGCCGAGCGCCCGCGCAGCGCCGGCCAACGGCGCACCGAGGGCGCCGAGCCCGGCGAGCTGGAGCAGCCACGCCGGGTGGCTGAAACCCTCCACGAACTCGCCGTCGTTCCAGCTGAGCCCGCGACCGCCAAGCCAGCGCGCGACGTAGCGCAACGTGATGTAGGCGTCATCGTGGAAGAACTCGGAGTAGCGCGGAAGCAGCCACGCCACGGCCCCGAGGCACAGACCGGCCGCGAGCCATTCCGCGACACGATCCGCCCGCGGGGCAGACCGAGGGGCGCGCGCGGGTTCAGCCATGAGCCCCGCGAGGCTAGCAGGTCGCCCGGGTGGCCCGACCGAGCGCGGCCCCGGAGCCAAGGCCCCGCCACAGCACCGGAGGCTCGGTGACCGCCGCGTTCCCGAAGCGCGCCCCGAGACCTGGCGGGTGACGGCCGCACTCGGCGCACGTCCTCTTCGCGGGGTCTGGCTGCACGCCGGGTGGGTTTCGGAGGACGCCCACACCCCACTCCGTGCGCTCGAAAATCTCACGGGTGCCGATGAGTTGAGATGGAACCGGATCCGGCTGGCCCGTCAAGAGAGACAGTTCTCGCGGAGGTTCGCGGATCATACGGCACTCGGCTCTTCTCGACCGTTTGGAAGCTCGACGGGCCTGGCGTCTGGTTTGGATACCGGGTGTATCCGCACGGGGTTGAACCCGTACACATGGAGATCACGGTGGTGCAGAAGTTCCGATCTGGCTTGGGGTCAAGCAGTTTCTTGGACCCGGGAGAGCGCTCGCACGAGATCATTCTTTTCTCTGAAGAAGGAATCGAGTTCGCGGGAACGCCGCTCGAGCAGGACCCCCAAGTCGACGGCATCCTTCTTCGTGAGCTCGAGAGCCTCCGCGATGCGCACCGTCACCGACACCCATCAAGCCCCCGGTTGTCTACAGGCAATGACGCTCCCTGACACCCGCCCTGCTCCTCGGCGGCCTGATGGCGCTGGGCATGAGGCGGCGCCTTTGGTGAAGCAGGCCCTGCACCCGAGGCCGTGTGAACGCTAGGCGATGCAGGCAGCGTTTCTGCTAGGTCCGATAAGTACGTTTCGGACAAATAGGCGCCCCGAGGGGGGGCAGCACGCACGCGAGTAACACACGCCACGCGGCCCCCTGCACCCGTACGACTGTCATCAAAGTGTTCACAGCGAGCATGGGAACCGCAGCGCAGAAGAGCTAGAAACCCCACCCGAAACTCACGCCGATTACATAGGTCGGCTCGCCCTCGACCAAGTCGACATTGAATTCAGGGCCGACCGTGAGGTCTCCAAACGGAAAGTGGTATCCGGTCCCCAGGCGCATCGCGAACTCAACGTCACCATGGTCGGGGATCTCCATCCCTGGCGCCGCCACGAAACGCAGGCCCCGCCAGGGGTGAAGCACGAGGGGAAAGACCACTGTCACGGTGTCGAGGTCGCCGGTCGCGACCTCCACGAGGAGCCCCGCGCCGAGCAGGTGGGTCAGAAGGTACTCATAGTCGAGGCCAACAGCGAACCCGCTCTCCGTATGATGCTCGTCGCGCACCGCTCCGCCAAGGAAGACTGCCACATGATGACGATGATGGCGCGGCTCGGAATTACCCTCGTCCGGCTCCGCCGCGAATGCGGCGCCTGTGGGTCCGTGCAGCAAGGCGGCCACGAGCAGTATTCGGCAGGTGATGACAGTCAACGGGCAGATTTCCTCGGTCGAGGGCTGACATGCCCCAGTTTGTCGTATCCGTCCCTAAGTTAGTGCAAGCACCAATTTCTTGCTCCTCGGCCAGGGCCATTGGACCGGCTCGGGTGCCGATGTGAGGCCACTACCAACGCTCGGCGATGAGTCCTGATGTGTCTGAAAACGCCTCACACCGTGGTCACCAAGTGTTCAACTAGACCGGGGGAAGTCCACTTCTGTTTTTCTGTAAGTCCGTGAACCGTCCCGGGTTCTCCGGAGGCCCGGTTAGTTGAGCGCAGCCCCCGTGGCCGACGCTCCCGGCTGCTAATCGTAAAACACGCATGTACCCGATGGGCCCGTACAAGCGTCGGTCTTCGCCATTCTCGCACCATGAGGCGCAGGCGATACCTCCGAAACCACCGGCATTCGTCCGCGCGACAGGACGGTTCCTCGACACCCGAATAGGAGCGGATTGATCGCAACGTCCTCTAAGGCGTGACGATGTTGAACCAAAACTCGAAGCGGTCGAGTAGCGCGAGGAACTCACCGAACTTCGCGGCGCTCCCATCGACCTTCGCCTTCCCATCGGCAACCGCCTGATCGAAGCTGGTCTGGCCCAGATTGATCTCGTCGAGCACGGCGCGATCGAGTGTCACAGTGGCATCCGCCTTCTTGGCGTGCTTGCCCAGGGTGTAGTTCATCGCCCCGTTCTCTACGGAGATCACGAACTTCTCCCGCACGTCGGGTAACGAGACGTTGAACGTCATGTCGTGGCCGGCTGCCTTCGGGTGGTTCAGGCGCACGGCGAGATAATCCAGGTAAGTTTCCAGGCCCAGATTGCGCACGATATCCGGCGATCCCGTATCGGGCGAGGCAGCCTCGACGACGCCGTCGCGCAGCTCCTTGGCGCCCGACAGGTAGAAGTTGCGCCAAGGGCCACTTTCCGCCTGATAACCCATCTGTTCGTAGGTTTGGGCGAGTAGGTCCTTCGCCGTCTTGTTTTCGGGATCGGCGAATACGAGGTAGTTGAGAGCGGTGGCCACCCAGCGGTACTCACCTCGCTCGTAGTCGGCGCGCGACTTCTTGATCAATGCCGCAGCGCCTCCCATGTACTCGACGAACTTCTTGCCGGCGGCTTCCGGCGGAAGCGGGTGCAGGTCCGCCGGATTCCCGGTGAAGAAGCCGAAGTAGAGCTGGTACTGCGCCTTGGCATTGTGATTGACCGACCCGTAATAGCCGCGACTCGCGAAGCTCTTGCCGAGGCTATCGGGCAGCTCGACCATCTCGCCCACTTCCAGCAGCGTGTAACCATGGTTGGCCAGGCGCAGCACCTCGTCGTGCACGTACCGGTAGAGGTCCCGCTGCTTCTTCCAGTAGTCCACGATCTCCTGGTTGCCCCAGGTCGGCCAGTGATGGCTGCCGAAGGAGACCTGGACTTCCTCACCGAACATCTCGATGGCCTCGTGGATGTATTTGGACCACTTGAGCCCATTGCGCACCTGCGCGCCGCGTAGCGTGTACAAATTGTGGAAGGTGTGATTGATCTCCTCCGCCTGGCAGAAGGCCTTCTTTCCGGGCATGTAGAACATCAGCTCGGCGGGGGCCTCGGCGCCCGGTGTGTTCATGAACACCATTTCGACACCGTCGACGTTCAGCCGTTGTGGGGTCTTCCCGATGTCGGTCGTCGGCTCGATGATGGTCACGGTACCGGCGGCTGTCGTGACGCCCAGCCCCGAGCCCACCGTGCCCTCCGGCGACTTGGGAAGCACGTTTCCGTACATGTAGCTGGCTCGGCGACCCATCTGGTTACCCGCCATCAAGTTCTCGTTGACGGATTCGATGAAGAAGTGCTCGGGGCCGATGAGCATGACCTCGCCCTTCTCCACCTGCTCGGTGCTGATCAGGCCCTTCACGCCGGCAAAGTGATCGAGGTGGGAGTGGGTGTAGATCACGGCCGTGATGGGCGCCGTCTCCACGTGCTCCTGAAGCAGGTCGTAGGCGGCCTTCGCGGTCTCGTTGGCGGTCAGCGGATCAACAACGATCCAGCCCTTCTTGCCACGAATGAACGAAATATTGGCCAAGTCGAAGGCTCGAACCTGGTAGATACCGTCGGCGACCTTGAACAGGCCATCCATCGCGTTGAGCCGGCTCTGACGCCAGAGGCTCGGATTGACGGTTGCCGGCTCCTCGTTTTCGAGGAACTCGTACTGTTTCATGTCGTAGACGACGGCGCCGCCTTCGCCAGTGATCCGTCCGGAATCGAGGGTGGCGATGAATCCGCGCTGGGCGTTCTCGAAATCCGTCTGGTCATCGAACGGAAGGTATTCGCGAACGGCTTGGTTGGCCTTCTTGGTGGCGTCGCTCGCGTCCCCAGCGAACCCTGGCACTGGGATTATCGTAAAGAGAAGGACCGGAAGGACGAGGCTTGCACGCATCTGAAGTTTTCCTTTGCTCAAGCGCACCAATCGGACGACAGTCGCAATCGCAGTGACTTCCGTGGTGTGAGTGGAGTGGTTC
>JAFDDG010000010.1 GCA_019310965.1 Deltaproteobacteria bacterium | reverse complement strand
GCGGCCCTCGAGCGCGTGCTGGCCTGGGACATCGAACGCGTCGTGGTCTCCCACGGCATCTGCGTCGAGCGCGACGGCCACGCGTTCGTCGAACGCGCATTCGCCTGGCTGAACGCCTGAGGCTCGCAGCGCCGGCCGCTTCGCGAACCGGGGCTGCGTCTGCTCGAGCTGAGCACCGCGTCGGAACGAGAGGTCCTCCCGGCCGAACGCCGCCACGAGGTCACCCGCGCCGGTCAGTCCCGGTGAACGATCTGGTCGTTGATCCACGAGTAGGTGCGCTCGAGACCGCGCTCCAAGCTGACCTGGGGCACCCAGGCCAGGACTTCGCGAAGGCGGCTGTTGTCGCTGTTGCGTCCTCGAACGCCTTGGGGCTTGTTCAGGTTGTAGCGGCGCTTGATCTCCTTGTCGGCGATATCGGCGACGATGCTGACGAGCTCGTCGATCGAGATCATGCGGTCCTGGCCGAGGTTGATCGGCTCGCGGTGCTCCGAGCGCATCAAGCGCATGATTCCTTCGACGCAATCGTCGATATAGCAATACGACCGGGTCTGTTTCCCGTCTCCCCAGATTTCGATTTCGTCTCCGGGCTGGGCCAGCGCGAGTTTGCGACAGATGGCCGCCGGTGACTTCTCGCGTCCGCCCTCGAAAGTGCCGAGCGGCCCGAAAATATTGTGGAAGCGCACGGTGCGCGTCTCGAGGCCGTATTCCTCCCAGTAGTGCTTGCACTGGCGCTCGGAGAAGAGCTTCTCCCAGCCGTAACCGTCCTCGGCATCGGCCGGGTACGCCTCCTCTTCCTTGAGCCCCGCGCAGTCCGGGTCGGTTTGACGATACATCGGGTAGATGCACGCGGAGGAGGTGTAGAGGTAGCGGCTCACGTCGGTCTGGTGGGCCGCCTCGAGCATGTGCGTATTGATCAGGACATTGTCGTGCATGATCTCGGCCTTGTTTGCAGAGATGAACCCGATGCCGCCCATATTCGCAGCGAGGTTGTAGACCTCGTCCATGCCCTTGGCCGCGCGCTGGCAGCTCTCCCATCGTCGCAGGTCGAGGAGCTCGAATTCTTGTGCGAGGGAGGGTTCGAAGTCGGGCTCCTTGATGTCGACACCCCGCACCCAATATCCCTCCTGGACGAGCGCCTTGACCAGGTGATGACCGATGAACCCTCCCGCTCCTGTAACGAGTACACGTGTGGCTTTGCTCACTTCACTTCTCCTGTGCTGCGTCATCCATGCCCTGTGGCATCGAGCGTCCCGCGACCTGAGTCTCCTCAGCTGTCGTTCGCCTCTCTCTCCACATCTGTCCCGCGAAGGCCCACAAGAAGCGCGGAACGATGGTCAGGTATCGGCGCCACAGGCGACGGGGCTCCGTGACCAGGCGAAAGAGCCATTCGAGGCCGCCCCGTTGCATCCACGAAGGGGCCTGAGGCTTGGCCCCAGCGATGAAATCGAAAGCCGCGCCAACGCCGACCATGACACACGCGAGTCTCTCTCGGTGCTCCGCCATCCATCTCTCCTGCTTTGGGCAGCCGAGGCCCACGAAGAGGATCTGAACTCCGGAGTCTTCGATCGACTCGACCAGCTCGCGGTCTTCGGCTGTCGTGAGAGGGCGAAAGGGCGGAGCAAAGCGAAAGGCAACCTGCAGGGCGGGGAAGTCCGAGATCAGCCGTCTTTCCAGCGCGTCCAGGCGCTCGGGAGTCCCACCGTAGAAGCCCACCCGCATCCCCTCGGACGCGGCTCGTGCGCAAACTCTCGGCGTCAGGGCTGGGCCATAGACTCGCTTCGCCTTCTCGAGCCCGAGCCAACGCAGCGACCAGACCAGGGGAACGCCGTCGGAGGTCACCAGCTCTGCGCTGTTGACGATGCGTTGAAAGTCCGGATCGTCCCGGGCCTCCATTACCATGTGGACGGAAGCCACGCAGACGTGTCGGCCCTCTCCTTCGCTCCCGAGGCTGGCGATCATCTCCACCGCCCCGTCGTAGTCCGTGCAGTCCACCCGCATTCCGAGAATGCGCCGGGATTCGATCGCCGGACGTGAGGAGGTCTTGTCGAGAGAATTCGGGTCTCGCCGAGGGTGCTGCTCGGTATTCATCCCGGCCCTTATCGGCAAGGGATCCCATCGAGCTGAGATCGGCGTGAAGGGAAAACGCCCTGATCGTGGGGACTTCACCCTTTCTCTGCTCAGGAGCGATGGAATCGTCCCCGATGCACCTGTGGGGAAGGGGATCTTCGGGGGGGCAGCGACGGCGTCGCCCTGCACGGTCACTTTCCGTCCCCGTGGCAGGCCGCCTGGAAGAAGCTCGCCCTACTCGTCACCGGGGAAGAACTTCTCGCGGATGAAGTCGGCGTGACCGCCGATGCAGAAGAGGAGGGTTATCGGCAGGAGCGAGGCGGTGTGCCGGGGAATCGTCTGGAACGCCATCGATACGAACAACATGGGAAGGAAGAAGGAGAGGAAGAACAGGGTCTCCCTGCGAAAAAGGCCATTCCGAAAAACAGCGAGCGCGGAGAGGGCGACCAGCAGCAGCCACTCGGCGCCGTAAAGGGCGCGGACGGCAAACTCCGCCGCCAGGGCAGCGTAGTGGCCGGAATGCACATCTTCCACTCTGATCCCATGGTCGGCGTATGACTCCAGCTGGTATTCCTTCACGTCGAGGCCAAGCCTTGCCTTGAGTCGTTCGCGCAGAAGATGGACGAACATTCGATCGCGTTCATCCGGATACAGGATCTCGTCAATGCGGGGCAGATGCAGTCCCTGCAGGAGATTCATCCTCAATCCCACAAGCAGGCGCCTTGCGAACGCCCAGGGGTGTTCGGAGACCGCTCGATAGAACATCGAGCCCAGGATCTCGTCTCCTTCCAGTGACCACGGTCCCTGATCAGTGAGAGATGCGATCTTGTCCCGAACAAATACATCGTAGGGCTTCGCATTCCAGGGATTGTCAGGCAGGTAGCCCAGCCCGCGATAGGCGACACCGCCCCCGTTCGTCGTGGTCAGCCTGGGTTTTCCGAAAACGGCCGATGTGAAAACCAGATAAGGGACGAGGCATACCATCATGGTCGCAGCCATGACCGACACACCCCTGAGGTAAGAGACCCGCCGCTGTTGGAACCGCCAGCATATCAAGAGACTGCCCGTCAGCAGAATCGCCGTCATCAGGGATTCTGTCCTGAAGTTGTAAGCCAACCCGAGCAGCAGGCCGACGAGCGCGCAATCGCCGATCGGGGCGTCCTCTTCCGCAAAGCGGTTTACGAGCAGAAGGTAGGCCGCCACGGAAAACAGCGACCAGACCGAGTTGTTCCAATAGCTGAGCGTCAGGAAGAACCACGGAATGAGCAGGGCGGTGAACAGCAGACCGGCAGCCAGAGTCTTTCTCTCGTACGGTATACCTAACAACTTTCTTGCCGTGCGATACAGAGGAATCGTGATCGAAACTACGAACACCAATTGGAAGAAGACGATGGTTTCGCCGAAAAGGTCGGCCAGAAAGGAATAGCCCCACATCGGGAAACCCGGATTCGCAGGGGCCACGCCGGCCATCAAGCTCTGGCCCTGGTCCAGATGACCGTGGAACATGTCGCCGCCGAGGCCAAATACGAAGGAGACAGCGGTGATGCACAGGATCAAGAGCCAGAGCGACAAGGCCCACCGGCGCTTGGCGAGCGTATTCGTCAGACCGGACAACGGCTCCTCCTCGAGACTCGAGGAGCGACGTATATCACTGTTTCCAGCGAGCTGTCAGCGGGCTCAGTCGGGTTGGGTGCCACCAGGTTCGACTCAGGGGCGGCCGGAAAAGAGGCCCCCTGATCGACCTGAATCTGATGTCGCATCGGGACTAACGGGGGCTGCCGGCTCCGAGTTTCCGCGTGCGGCGCCGAGCCGTCACCTCCGGCGATTCGAGCAGGCAGGTCCAGAGCAGCCGCAGCGACTCGAGAAAGACCTTGAAGCCGCTGCGCTGGAGCTGTGCGGGCTCGTCGCCGACGTCCTCGAAGCCGCGCTCGTCCGGCGTCAACCGCTCCCAGTTGGCGAAGAGCTTGCCCCAGTCGCTGGCCATCACCTTCGCCACTCTGGCCTTGGCCTTGAACGGGTACCAGAAGCTGTCGTGGTAGGCGACGCTCGCCAGATACGCCCAGGGCGCCAATACCGTCTTCAGCGACCACTCGATCGGCTTCTTGAGCGGTCCCCAGTAGATCATGTGCTGCATGCGTGAGGCGAAGGTCATCTCGCGGAAGGGACCCGTAAAGTTCCAACGCTCGGCCGCCGCATCCTCGTCGCCGACGATCTCGATCTCCCTCACGTCACCACAGCCGAGACCCAGCTCGTGCGCCTTGCGAATGAAGGGAATCGACATCGGGTCGAAGCCCATCAGCTGCGCCGCAATCGCATCGATGGCCACCTGATCGTCCGAGGCCAGAAGTACGTTCCGGACGGACGGCACCATGCAGCGCGGCCCCGGCCCGTCGCCGGCAAAGGTTCCATCCATCACCGCGAAGACTCCGGGATGAATCTTCTTCTGGATCATCAAGAGATCCACCAGCGTCTCGTGGATCACGGGATGCGTCCAGTGGCGGTGCTCGTTGAGCAACCCGCCGAAGGCGTTCTTCATCGCGCCCGTGGTCGTGGTGAAGACGTGGGTCTTCACCGTGGGCAGGTGCAGGATGTTCTCACCGATGAAACGCTTCGGGATGGAGAAACCCTGCGGGTAGACATCGTTCAGCACCAGGAACTCGTCGGCCAGAGCGCCGACGGCATCCCGCACGTGCAGCCACTCTTCGCCTTCGTAGAGATGGACGTTGCGCAGCCCATGGCGCTCGACGACCTCGAGATGCTTGTTCTCTTTCTCGCCGAGATGGGCGTCGATCACCACCGTGCGGTTGTGGCAGGCGTGGAGCAGCTCCTTGCGATAGCCGTCCCGCTGCATGGCCCGGATCACGCCCTCGAGCTGCCACGGCGTGGTGCTGCTCGCGGGGAAGAAGAAGTGCCAGGAGATGTTGATCTTGAGGGCCGTATCGACGTCCTTGGCCAGGACGTCCTGGTAGCGGGCCAGGTTCATCAGGCGATGAGTGTCCTCGAAGACACTGCGCGGTGCGGTCCGGACGACGGCCACACGGCTGCTGGACATAGGACCTCCGATCGAAGCCGAGAGCGGAGGGTATGACACCGCCGCCCGGGGAGGCAGTTCGGCGCCCCCCGGGCAAGACCTTAGCGGCGCGGCCCGCTACTCGACGGCGATGCGGGCGGACTCGATCGACAGGGGCTCACTGGTGCCGCCCTGTCGGCTGCCGCGCTTCTCGAGCTCCTTGAGCGTACCCGTGCCCTCGACCACCTCGCCGAAGAGGGTGTGTTTGCCATCGAGCCACGGGGTGGCCACGAAGGTGAGGAAGAACTGGCTGCCGTCGGTGCCGGGCCCCGCATTCGCCATGCTCAACAACCCGCCCTTGTCGTGCTTCACGCTGGGGTCGAACTCACCGTCGTAGTTGTAGCCCGGCCCACCGGTGCCACGGCCGAGCGGATCGCCGCCCTGGGCCATGAACCCCTGAATCACACGATGGAACGCCACGTCGTCGTAGAAGCCGAGCTGCGTGAGGTAGAGCGTGCTCGACACGTGCATCGGAGCCACGTCGGGCAACAACTTGATCTTGACGTTCCCGACGTTGGTGTCGAGCAGCCAGTAATAGGTCTTGCCGGCGTCGAAGCTCACCTGCGGCGGCTTCGGCAACCGCGTCTTCCAATTGCTCGCCGACTTGTCGATGTTGCTCTTCGCGATGAACGCGTCGATGGCTTCGATGGCCACGTCCTTCCCTTCTTTCTTCGCTTCCTCAGCCCCAGCGTCGTGCATCGCGACCGCCGCGATGCCAAACACTGCAGAAATGACGAAAGCGCATGCGCGCAGCGTGAGGTGCATTCGAACGCTCCTTGCTTTGTGCGAGAATCGAGGCGAAGAGATTAATGCAAGCGCTCTACTTTGCCTATGGCTCGAATCTGTCCTCCGCGCGGATGCGGCAACGCGTGCCGTCGGCAGTGACCGCCGGCACGGCGCGGCTCGCAGGTTACCGGCTCACCACGGACAAGGCGGGCCGGGACGGCACCGGCAAGGCCAACCTGCGCCGCGTTGCCGGCGAGAGCGTCTGGGGCATCGTCTGGCGGCTCGATATCGCCACATGGCCAACGCTCGACGCCTGCGAGCGGGGCTACGAGCGCATCCAGATCACTCTCGAGGGCGCCGTGGTCTCGGCGCAGACCTATCTCTCTCAGCGGCTCACCGATGACCCCGTTCTCGCAGCAGACTACAAGCGCTTCCTGGTGGAGGGCGCCCGGGAGCACCGCCTGCCGCCCGACTGGATCAGCCAGCTCGAGGCGCTGCCGACGCGCTGAGCTCAGCGACCCAGGCGACCCGCGAGGCGCTTTGCAGCCCGCGCGACGTCTTCCGGAGGCGCCGAGGTGAAGCACAGGCGCACCCAGTGGTCGTAACCCGCGCCGCAGGAGGGCCCGGGGGCAAGCGCCACACCGTCCTCCAGGCAGTCCCCCAGGAAGCCCCAGAGACCACGCTC
Organism: Deltaproteobacteria bacterium; assembly: GCA_019310965.1. Lineage (GTDB taxonomy): Bacteria > Myxococcota_A > UBA9160 > UBA9160 > SMWR01. The sequence goes on along the minus strand of JAFDDG010000010.1, from coordinate 58,802 downwards.
GTCGAGATGCGCAGCGACGTCGAGAAAGAGGAAGGTGCCACCCTCGGGCGGGGGCACACCGAGCACCGCGGCCGTGGCCTCGCCGGCCCGACGATAGGCTTCGCACGTCTCGGCGAGCCATGCCGCCCCATCCCGCAATGCGGCCAGCGCGGCCAGCTGGCCGGCAGTGGGCGCCGCATAGAAGGTGTGGGTCGAAACCTTGCGCGCGGCGGCCACCGCAGCCGCGGGACCGACCACGTAGCCGGTGCGATTGCCCGCCATGCCGTACGCCTTCGAAAACGAGAATGCCGTGAGGCTGCGCTCCGGAGCAGCCCGGGCGATCGAAAAGTGTTCGCCGCGATAGAGCGTCTCCTCGTAGACCTCGTCCGAGACGAGCCACAGGTCCTCGCGGCGCGCCAACTCCGCCAGCGCGGCCAACCACGCTTCGGGCAACACCCGGCCGGTGGGATTCGACGGCGTCGAGACGTAGAGCGCCACGGTGCGGGAGGTGATGCGCGAGCGCACCGCCTCGACCGCCTCTTGCGCCGAGGTGACGCGATCGTAGAAGGGCACTTCCACCGGAACGGCACGGAAGGTCTGCACGATGCCGCGGATCAGCGGCCAGAAGGGCGCAAGGATCAGCACCTCTTCGTCGGGCGCCGCAAGCATGCCGATGATCGCCCCCAGACCCCCCGTCGCACCCGCCGACACCAGCACCTGATCGCGCTCGCAGGGGAGTGCGTTCCTGCTCCTCACCTTTTCGATGATCGCGTCGACCAGCGGCGCGTGCCCGTTGGTCTCGCTGTAGCGGTGCATGCCCGGGTGCTCCGCGACCGAAAGATCCTGCATGCGACCGCCGACGAAGGGCTCGCGCCAGGAATCGCCCACGTGGAGCGGAACGATCTGGCCCGCCCCGGCCTCGAGCTGACGCTGAATCGGCGAGAAGACGGCGCCGGGAATGGCGGCAATGGTCGGTGCACAGGCGGGCGGGCGCGGCATCTCGATACCGCCTATTCGGCGAGGACAGCCGCGTAGCCGTCGCGAAAGGTGGGGTATAAGAAGGCGTAGCCACTCGCGAGCAGGCGATCGTTGCAGCAACGCTTGTTGCCGCCGCGCGCCGGCGGCGACGCGCCCCGCGGCGTCTCCGCTTCGCGCGGCGCGGGCGCACCGGTAGCACCGGAAAGCCAGTTGTAGAGGGTCTGCTCATCCACAGGCTCGCAGTCGACGCCGAGATAGAGCGAGGCGGGCGAGGGATGCGCCAACAGATGGCGCAGAACACCCACGCAATCGTCGCGGTGGATGCGGTTCGTGTAACGACCCCGCCGATATTGAACGACACCGGTGCGCACGCGATCCACCAACCCGGTGCGGCGTGGACCGTAGATGCCGCCAAAGCGCACGATGCTGGAGGCAGACGCACAATCCCGGAGCTGTCCCTCGGCTTCGAGCAGGCGCTTGCCCGAGAAGTGGGTCGGCTCGGTGGGCGACTCCTCGTCCACCCATTCGCCTGCATGCTGTCCGTACACCGCCGTGCTCGACGCAAAGAAGATGCGTCGCGGGCGCTCGCCGGCGGCCTCCAGCGCCGCCAGCAGGTTCGCGGTGCCCTCGACGTAGACCGCGCGGTAGAGCGCGTCGTCCGAGCCACCCGGCGACGCCAGATAGATCACGGCGTCCAGCGCTCCCGGCAGCTGGCCGAGATCCGAAGGCAGGGAGAGGTCGGCCTCGACGGTGTGCACGCCCTCCGGCGCCTGGGTGAAGCGGCGACGCAGGCCCCAGACCTCGTGGCCGTCGGAAACCAACTCGGCGGCGAGCGCCGATCCGACGTAGCCAAAACCTGCGATCAGGAACTTCACCCCGCGGTCCTCCGTGCACGAACCGCCGAAGGGTATACTGCGAATAATGCGTCCGCTCATCGGCGTTCCGACGTGTCTCGATGCGCGGGAGCGCTGGAAACCCGGCCGCACCTACCAGTACATCGACATCGCCTACGCCCGCGCCGTCGCCGAAGCGGGCGGCGTGCCGGTGTATCTCGGGCTGGGGGCGGAGCCCGAGGCACTGGTCGCACGCCTCGACGGCCTGCTGATTCCAGGCGGCGACGACCTGTTGCCAGCGACGCCCTACCCCGAAGCGGTCACCCTCGATCCCGCACCGGCAGAACAGATCGCTTTCGACACGGCGCTGCTCGCCGCGGCGCAGACTCGCGAGATCCCGATCCTCGGCATCTGCTACGGCATGCAGCTGCTCGCGCTCGGCCGCGGCGGCCGCCTGCACTACGACATCGGCACCGACGTCCCGGAGGCCGGAGAACACCAACGCGGCGAGGCAGAACGTCACCGGATCGAGATCAGCGCGGGCAGCCGACTCGCGGGCATCTTCGAAGCGAGCGTCATCGACGTGAACAGCCGCCACCACCAGGCCGTCGCCGACCCTGGCGACGGACTTCGGATCTCTGCCGAGGCCGACGACGGAATCGCAGAGGCGTTGGAGGGCGATGCTGCGGCCTTCTGCGTCGGCGTGCAGTGGCACCCGGAGAGTCTGGAACCTCTGCATCGCACGGCGCTCTTCGGCGCGTTCGTAGCCGCCTGTGCGGAGCACTCTTCTCCGCCAGACCGCTAGCAGGGACGGTGTTGCCTTCTTGCCTTTTTCAGGACCTGCTCGCTAACGCCACCGCTCAGCCGAAAAAGGCAAGAAGGCAACACCGTCCCCGCTGCCTCCTCGGGCGGAGGCTCGCGACCGGCGCCACCTGCTATCGCTGGCGTTGGAGGGCTCGATCGACGGGCAGCGCCATCGCGGCCGGGTCCAGGCCCCCACCGACGAACGCAGCGATGTCCGTGGCCGCACCGGTAGGATCTGCCAATAGCGCGCCGTGATCGACCCGCAACACGCGAAACTGCTCGCGGCTCTCGAGCCAGGCCTCGAGCTCGGCGAGCTGGCTCGCGTAGATCTCGGCGAGCCGCGCGGCCTCCGGCCCCGGCGGGGCGCCAGAGCCGGCTGCCAGCATGGCGTCCTGAGACGCCACCACCTGGCGCAGGTCACGGCGCACGAGAATCAATCGATAGTCGAAACCAGCCGGCAGGTGCGGCACCAGGACGTGGATTACCTTCACCGCGTGACCCCGCGCCCGTGACACCCACGAGGCATCCCGAGCCAGTGCCTTCACCGGGGCGTACTCGAAATAGCCCCGCGGGTTGTGCGCGTCCGCCGGTCGCGCGTCGTCCACCAGCAACGGGTGACCGCCAGCCGCCAGCATCTGCATGACGAGCGACGTCCCGGAGCGCGGCACACCCGACACGACGATGACGGCCTGGGACATGACACCTCAGGTTATCCCAGCTGCTTGCGCGCGAGTTGCCGGTCGAGCGCACCGGGTAAAGTCACCCGACGTGCCTCCGGCGGCACTCACTGATGGGATGTCGAACGATGAAGCCATCGCGTGGCTGCGCCAGGTCAACGGCCAGCTCTACCGCAACAACCACCACCCGACCGGCCGCCAGGCATGGGTGGCAGTGGTGAGGACACCGCGCCCAAAAGGGCGCCGCGGAAAGCTGATCGTGGCGCTCGGGGGCACGATGGAAGAGGCGGCCAGCGCCGCTGCCGGCCAGTGGACGACCATCTGGCGGGCCTTCGGTCCCTTGCACTAGCGCCGCCCTGATCCGGGCCGGCATCGGATATCCTGGCTCGCATGGTGCAACTACCCACGGGCAAGCTCCCCAGCGCGCTACTCGAAGAGCTGCTCGGCGACCTGCCCGACGCTCCCGCAGAGCTGCGCGTGGGCCCGGCCATCGGCGAGGATGCCTGCGCCATCGACGTACCGGCCGGCGCGCTGGTGGTGGCGGCGGATCCCATCACCCTGACCGGCGCCGAGATCGGCGCCCACGCGGTGGTGATCAACGCCAACGACGTCGCCGCCACGGGGGTACGCCCGCGCTGGTTCCTGGCGACGCTGCTGTTGCCGCCGGGCACGACGGCGGACTCCGTGCGCGAGCTCTTCGCCGGCATGCTGCGAGCGCTCGCTGCCTGCGGCGCGTACCTGGTGGGCGGTCACACCGAGGTGACCCCCGCGGTGCAGCAACCCGTGGTCGCGGGCCAGATGCTGGGCTTCGCGGAAGACGGGCGCATCATCCGCACCGGCGGCGTGCAGCCGGGGGACGTGGTCGTCCAGGCGGGAGCCGCACCCGTCGAGGGCGCTGCGGTCTTCGCCGCGGAGGCGAAAGAACGGCTCGCTGGGCTGGATGGCACGACCCTGGCCGCAGCGCGCGGCGCGCTAGCGGATCCCGGCATCTCGATCGTCGAACCGGCGCTGCTCGCCGCATCCCACGGCGCCACCGCGCTCCACGACCCAACGGAGGGGGGACTCGCCGCCGGTCTCGACGAGCTGGCGCGCGCGTCGCGCGTGAGGCTCTCGATCGACCGCGATGCGGTCCTCTGGTTCGAGCCCGGCCTGGCCATCTGCCGTGAGCTGGGTGCCGACCCGTGGCACACCCTCGCCTCCGGAGCGCTACTCGCGGCCTTCCCCCCGGACGCGGTGGCGAGCGCGCGCAGCGCGATCGAGGGCGCCGGCACGCCCACCTGCGTGCTCGGTCACGCCAGCGCGGGCAGCGGCATCACCACGCTCGACGGCCACGCGATCGCAGTGGCGAAGCGGGACGAGGTGGCACGGCTGCTCGACTGAGCGGTGCAGTCGAGCGGGTGCGCTCCCGGATCGCGGGTGCGGAGAGACGCATCGACACCGTCACGCGACGCGGGCAAGGGTGCGCCGTCGAAGAGCGCCAGCCACTCGAATGCTGCGACTGCACCTCCGGCACTCGGCCACGCTCGCGAGCCTAGAGGCCATCGCCGGAGGCGGGCCCTCCGCGCCGGGCCAGCAGCGCCGGCAAGACGATCAAGTTGGCGAGCAGCACGAAGGCGACCCCGAGCAGCAGGAGCTGCCCCAGAGTCGCAAAGCCCACGTGATCCGAGAACGAGAGGCTGCCGAAGCTCGCCATGGTCGTGAGCGCGCTGAAGAAGACGGCCTGCGCCGTACTCGTTTCGAGCAGCGCGCGCTCCGGCGCTTCGGCGTGCCCGAGCGTGTCGACGGTGACGCGATGCCGGTGCACCAGATGGATGCCGCTATCGACGCCGATGCCGAGCAGCAGCGGCAGAACGATGATGTTGGCGAAGTTGAACGGAATGCCGATCACCGCTGCCGACGCGGTGGTGACGAGCAGCGCCAACCCCAACGGCAGCAACACCAACACCATGTCGTCGAGGCGGCGCCACAGCAGGAACAGCAGCAGGGCGACCGCGGTGAGGGCCATGGCCAGCGCCTGCCTGAACGAGCGGACCACCGCCCGCCCGAACTCGAGGATGGTGACGGCACTGCCGGTCGCCTCGGGCACGATGCTCTTCACCGTATCGACGAAGGTTTCGTGGGCCGCATTGTCCGAGAGATCCTCGGCGGGCAGGATCTCCACGCGCGCAAAGCCTTCCGGCGAGAGCATGCGCCTGCTCAAGCTCTCGGGCAGCGTCTCGAGGGTCACGGGCGACGGGTCGGTGGCGATCCACAGACTCTGGAGCTGGCCGGGCAGCGCGCCGGTGAGGCTGCGCTCGAAGGCCTTGAGCTCCGCCTCCTGCTGGGTCTTCTGCTCCAGACGTTCGAGTCGGCCCAAGAAGCGGTCGAGGTAGCGCACCGCCGAATCTGCGCTCTCCCCCCGGGCGGCATCGTCGGCGAGCCATGGCGCACGAATCGAGACCTGGAGCGCGCGCAGGGTCGCGATCTGGTTCGCCAGCGGCACCTTCGAGGGTTGAGGCTTCTCGGCCGGCGGCTCCGGCACGAAGTATCCGAGCTCCAGCAGCAGCTCGAGCTTCTCCTCCTGCCCGGTGGGCACATAGTCCGCCAGTGTCACGGCGCGCTCGACCACGTCGAGCTCGCGCAGCGCCGCGGCAGCGGCGTTCGCCGTCGCGAGATCCGGGGCCAACACGTCCATCGTCCACGGCGGCGTGTCGCTTTCGGCCACGAGCTCGTTGAAGACCTGCACCGACTCGGTATCCGGGTCGCGCATATTCGCCACATTGTGATCGAAGCGAAGCGTCGGCAGTGCGAGGACGGAAGCCAGCGCCAACACGAGCGCACACCAACGCACCGCTCTCGAATGATTCGAAGCCGCGGTGATCACCACGCGCTCGAACCAGAGCGCGCCGCGCCAGGGCGTCCCGACGGAACGCTCGGACCAGATGCTGAGGAGCGCCGGCAGCACCGTGAGCGTGCAGATCAGGCTGATCAACATGCCGACACCGGCGATCATGCCCAGCTCACCTACGGCCTTGTAATCCGTGGGGATGAACACGAAGAAGCTCATGGCGGTGGTCGCGGCGCACAGCACCAGCGAACCGCCCACGTTGCGCGTGGCCTCCTGGAGCGCCTCACCGTGGGAAACTCGCGCGCGCATCAGCTCGGTGTAACGCATCACCAGGTGGATGCCGAAGTCGACACCGAGCCCAATGACCAGCACGGCAAAGCAGATCGAGAGCAGGTTGATGTGACCCACCGCAGCCGTCGCAAAGCCGGTGGTCCAGAACAGGCTCACCAGCAATGTGATCAGCACCGAGACGACCAGATGCCACGCGCGCAGCGCGACGCTGAGGATCAGCGCGACCAGAGCCAGCGAGCTGCCGATGGCCAGTGCCGCACCGTAGACCACACCCATCATCTCCTCGGTATTGAGCGCAACGTTGCCGGTGATGCGCACGTTGACGCCGTTTTCCGGCGTTAGGCCGAGGGCGACGGCCGTCTGCCGCACATCCTTCATGGCGCGATAGCCCGGCAGCATGTGGTCGTAGTCGAAGACTGGCTCGAGCACGACGACACGCCGCGCCGAATCGCCGGGCAGATCCTTGCGCAGGATCATCTCGGTCCAGGAGATCGGCGCCGAGCTGCCCTCGAGCACCGCCTTTGCCGCGCGCGAGAGAGAATCGAAGATCAGGCTGAGATCGACGGAAACTTCCGGGTGCTCGCGTGCCTGGCGGATACCATCCTCCAGCAGCACGGCCATGTTGCCGAGGCTGGCATCCTGGGACACCGATGCCAGCAATGGCTGCACCGAGGCGAGATGATCCGAGAGATCTTCGATCTCCTCGACCGAGAGGTAGAGCAGCGCATTGCGTTCGAAGAACTCGTCACCACCCGGGACGTAGACGTCCTTGTAGGCCTCGGGCCGCTGCGCCAGGTTGTCGGCCAGCAGCAGGGCCGCGTCGCGCGCCTCGGTGGCGGTGTCGGCGTCGACCACCACCAGCAGCGCCTCGTCGAGAATCGGGAAGACGTCGGCGAACTCGTGGTAGTGCTTCCAGAACGGCAGGTCGTCGTCCAGGATCGCCGTGTGGTGCATGTTGACGCCGAGCGACAGCGCAGCGTAGCCGAGCAGAGCCACGGTCACGACGCCAGTCCACACCAGGATCGCGCGGGCGCGGTGCTGCGCAGCGTCGACCCAAGCGGCGAGAATCCGGCCGAGCCGGTCTTCCATTCACTGCTGCCTTTTCGGCGGGGGAGGCGGAAGGAAGCCAAGGGATAGCAGATCCCGGCACGGCGACGGGAGCTCAAACGTCAGACCGAGAACCCCGCAAAGTCAGCGAAACGCTTCAGCAATGCAGAGCCCGTCGGACAGTCCGCAACACCGCGTTCGAGCGGCTCCGGGGCAATGCCCTCCGCCCGCAGGATCTCCCGGCGCGCGACCAGATAGGCTCGCATCACCTCGGCATCGAACTCCGGGTGAAACTGCACGCCCCAGGCTGCGTCGCCAAACGCGAATGCATGGTGCGGGTCGAGCACACTCTCCCCCAGCGGCCGGGCACCGGACGGCAGCTCCGTGACGGACTCCAGGTGAGTAGCCTGAACGCTCAGCGGATTGCCGAGGCCGCCGAGCAGCGGGTCGCCTTCGGCTTCGGGCAGCAGCACGATCTCGACCGTGCCCATCTCGCGACCGCGCGGGTTGCGCTCGACGCGACCGCCGAGGGCGTGGGCCAGCAACTGGTGCCCGTAGCAGATCCCGAGCACCGGCGTTCCCGCCGCCACGAGTTCGGCCAGCCAGTCGGCGGCGTCTTCGCTCCAGGGCTCCCGATCGCTCACATAGGCACTGGAGCCGGTGACGACCACCGCCGGCACGCCCGAGACCTTCGGAAGCTCCGCGCCGGCATAGACACTCACCACTTCGAGCGCCACGAGCTCTAGCCCCAGGCCCGCCGCGATCCAATCCTCGTAGTCGCCGCGTCGCTCGCGCAGCTCGGGCAAGGTGCTCCCCGTCTTCAGTATGACGGGCCTCACGGCGCGGACCCGCCGGCGACGGGGTGAAACGCGAGGCCGACGACTTCGATGAGCAGCACGGCGGGAGCATAGCCACCGACTGCGGCTGCGATGGCGGTGTAGAATGCAGCCCGAGGTTTCGCCGCATGCCGCGCCCGATGCGCTTCGGAGTGACGCTTCCCCAGATCAAGCGCAGCTGGCAGGAAGCTCGCGCTGCGGCGGAGAGCTTCGAGCACCTGGGCTTCGACTCGCTCTGGGTGTGCGATCACCTCTACGGCGTGCCGAACCCGACGCTGCCGATTCTCGAAGCCTGGACTCAGCTCTCGGCGGTGGCCGCGATAACCGAGCGGGTGGGCCTCGGCACGCTGGTGACACCGCCCTTCTTCCGCAACCCCGCCGTGCTGGCCCAGCAGATCGCCACGCTCGACCAGATTTCCGGCGGCCGCAGCATGCCCGGCTTCGGCGCCGGCTGGTTCGAGCCCGAATTCACGAATCTCGGCTGCGCTTTCCCGAGCCTGCCCGAGCGGCTGCGGGCCCTGGACGAAATGCTCACCATCCTGAAGAGCCTGTGGAGCGAAGAGACGACGAGCTTCGAAGGCCGCCACTTCACGGTCCAGGACGCGCGCTGCGAGCCCAAACCGCTGCGCCCGCCGCCGATCCTCGTCGGCGGGGGGGGAGAGAAAGTGCTGATGCGCATTGCCGCGCGACACGCCGACGTGTGGAACAACATGGCCTTCTCCCAGCCACAGCTCGCGCACAAGATCGAGGTGCTGCGACGCCGCTGCGACGAGGTCGACCGCGACTTCGACTCCATCGAGGTCTCGCAGCAGTGCGTCGTCGTCATCGCCGAAGACGAGCCCCGCGCCAAGGCGGCACTCGAGAAGGCCACGCAGATCTACGGCGGCCACATGGGCGCGGCTCTCAAAGAGCACGGCATCTGGGGCACACCGGATCAGGTGATCGAGCGCATCGAGCGCCACCGGGCCCTCGGCTGCAGCTTCCTGCCGGTCGAGTTCTTCGGACGTGACACCCGCGAGCCGGCGCAGCTCTTCGCCGAGACCGTACTGCCCGCCTTCCGCTAGCGTCCTGAGTCCGAAGTTCGCGTGGTTCGTCCTCGGGCCTCGCTGTGCCGCAGCGCGCACCGAGGGCGCGTCTGCGGGCCGCTGGCAAGGCGCGCGACCGAGGCATAGCCGTAGTTACGCCGCAGGGAGCGCAACGCCGCCAGCGGCCCGCAGACGCGTCCGAATGCAGCGAACTGCGGACTCAGGACGCTAGGAGCGCGAGGCGATCCGGAGCCTGCAATTCGGGGTCAGGTCGCGCCAGCGATCGGCCGATTCGAGACGCGCGGCACTCAACCGCGCGACCAGATCCTCGACGTGGGGATCCTCGCCGCCGATTTCGCGGAGCGCCTCCGAGAGTCGCAACAGGTACTCGTCGTTCGGGCCGGAGGGTCCCGTCGACCGGCGAATCTGGGCGGCGATGACCTCCGAGGGCGCCGGGCCCAGGTAGTTCGGATTGCCGGGCTCGGCCACGTAGACCAGTGCCGGGAGCGCCTCGCCCGCCGGCAACCGCACCTCCACCTCGCGGCGGACGAAGCCGCCGGACTCGCGGTGATCCAGGGTCGCCAGCACCTCGCCCTGCTGCGCTGCCGCCACCCGGTACGCCATGCCCCAGCAGCACGCGCCCATCTCGGGCACCAGCGTCACCACGCGGCCGGGCGCATCGGGCACGCCGCGGTGGTCCGTTGATGCTTGCCAGAATCGCCGCGCAAAGCCCTCGACCCAACCCGGCCGCTTCTCGACGTGGGCAAACGCCGGGCGCCAGACGAGCGAGCCGTAGCCGAAGATCCAGAGATCGTCCTGCATGTCGGTCGGCTAGCATGACAGACCCGCCGCCCGTCGGAAGGGGCGCGCCGCGCCTCGAGGAGAGCCGCCAGATGACCGCATCCGAGGCCGTCACGCGCTGCGTACGCATCGAGGTCGAGACCCGCTACTCGCCGGACCACTCGACGCCCGGGACCCAGTGGTTCTTCCTCTACACGATCACGATCCACAACGAGGGCGACGAGCCCGTCCAGTTGGTTGCGCGGCACTGGCTCGTTACCGACGGGACCGGCCGGGTCGAAGAAGTGCACGGGCCCGGCGTGGTGGGGGAGCAACCGGTCATCGAGCCCGCCGCGGCCTTCCAGTACACCTCCGGCTGCCCGCTCCCGACGCCCTACGGCTCGATGGAGGGCCGCTACGAGATGGTCACGGGCACGGGCGAGCGCTTCGTCGCCGCCATCGGTCGCTTCCAGCTGAGCGAGCCCGGCGCCATCCACTGACACGGTGGCCGACTTGACAGCTCCGCGACCTCTGTAACACTAGATCCGGATAAACAAATAAAGCGAGGGACGACGGCCAGCCGCGAGGTCTCGCTGTGGCTCCTGCTCCCGCACAGCGCCGAGGAGACCCGATGTCCGCCGAACGATTGCCCTTCAAGGTCGCCGACCTCTCCCTGGCCGAGTTCGGCCGCAAGGAGATCCGCCTGGCGGAGCACGAAATGCCGGGGCTGATGGCCCTGCGCGAGCGCCACAGCGAGGCCAGACCGCTGGCCGGCGCCAAGATCATGGGCAGCCTGCACATGACGGTGCAGACCGCAGTGTTGATCGAGACCCTGGTGGATCTCGGTGCCGACGTGCGCTGGGTGTCGTGCAACATCTTCTCCACCCAGGACTCGGCGGCGGCAGCGGTGGCCGTGGGCCGAGACGGCACGCCGGAGAACCCCGCAGGCATCGCCGTATACGCCTGGAAGGGCGAGACCCTGGAGGAGTACTGGTGGTGCACCCAGGAAGCCCTGATCTGGCCCGACGGCAGCGGCCCGGATCTCATCGTCGACGACGGCGGTGACGCCACGCTCTGGATCCACAAGGCCCGCGAGTTCGAACAGGCCGAGAAGGTGCCGGCGTTCAACCCGGAGACCGACAGCGAGGAGTGGGGCGTGATCCTCGAGCTCGCGAAGCAGCAGTACGCCGCGAACCCGAAGAAGTGGACGCCGATCTCCGACGCGATCCGAGGGGTGTCCGAGGAGACGACCACCGGTGTTGCGCGCCTCGAGCAGATGGCCCGGGCGGGCACGCTCCTCTTCCCGGCGATCAACGTCAACGACTCCGTCACCAAGAGCAAGTTCGACAACGTCTACGGCTGCCGGCACTCGCTTCCCGACGGTCTGATGCGCGCCACCGACGTCATGCTGGGCGGCAAGATCGCCGTCATCGCCGGCTTCGGTCAGGTCGGCAAGGGCTGCGCCCAGTCGCTGCGCGGCCAGGGCTGCCGCGTGATCGTGAGCGAGATCGACCCGATCTGCGCGCTCCAGGCCGCAATGGAAGGCTACGAGGTGAACACCATCGACAACGTCGTCGATACCGCGGACATCTTCGTCACCACGACCGGCAACTACGACATCATCACCGCCGACCACATGTCCCGCATGAAGGATAAGGCCATCGTCGGCAACATCGGTCACTTCGACAACGAGATCGACATGGCCGGCTTGAAGAAGATCCCGGGCATCCGCCACGAGAACATCAAGCCGCAGTACGACGAGTGGATCTTTCCCGACGGCCACAGCGTGCTGGTCCTCGCCGAGGGCCGCCTGCTGAATCTCGGCTGCGCCACCGGCCATCCGAGCTTCGTGATGTCGGCATCCTTCACCAACCAGGTGCTCGCGCAGCTCGAGCTCTGGGCGCACAAGGACGACGGCACCTACGAGGCCCAGGTCTACATGCTGCCGAAGAACCTCGACGAAGAGGTGGCGCGGCTGCACCTCGCCCAGCTCGGCGTGACGCTCACGAAGCTCAGCGCAGCGCAGGCCGACTACATCGGCGTCGACGTCGAGGGGCCCTACAAGCCCGACCACTACCGCTACTAGATCTAGGGGCCCCCGGGCTCTTCGAAGCTGGCGAAGAGCTTCCGGCGCAGCCGCGGGTGCGCGAGCGGTGCGAGCGCAAACGCCAGCAGTGCCAGGCTCGCGATCCAGAAGCCCACCGAGCCCACGTCCAGCAGGTGCGCGCCGAGCAGGGAAAACAGGCCAGCGCGCAGCAACGCGGCCGGGAAAACGGCGACGAAGAAGACCGGCAGTGCGATGCCCGTCACGCCGGCTGCCATGTGGAACGGTGTCAGAAACCCAGCCGGATGTCCGGTGATCAGGGCGATGAACGCGGGACCGCCGCGCCGCGCGAGGCTCTCGAAGGCGGGCCAGCGCTGGCGCAGCCACGGCAGCACCCAGGGGCGCCCCACGCCGCGGGCCGCGCCGTAGAGCACGAGCGCGTTGAGGGTGAGGCCGGTGGCGCCGAGCAGCGCGCCCATGCCGGCGCCGAAGAGCAGCCCGGCGGCGATCAGCACCAGCGCCGAGGGCAGCACCAGCAGCTGCCGGCCTGCGGTGAGCAGCAGGTAGATCGCCGGCGCCCAGATCCCGTAGCCGCGCACCGCCTCGCGGATGGCCTCGGCGGACCACTCGATTCCGAGCGCCTCCCGCGCGCGCTGCGCCAGCAAGAGCGCCAGCGCCACGCCAGCCAGGGTCAGCAGCGAACGGGCGGTCCGGCGGGCTGTGGACGGCGGTTGGGTCTGCGGGTTCACACGGCGCCTCCAGCGGTGCATTCTACCCGGGCCGGAACGAATCCGTATCCCGGGCCGGCGTCTGATGGCTCGCGCGTCCCCACGCCCGGGGGCTGCACCCTGGAATCGCACGCTAAGGTAAAGATATGGCTCACGCGCCCCGATCGGGTCCTTTCATGCTGCGCCGCTCACGCACCCGGCTCTTCGGCCTGCTGCTGCTGCTCTCCGCCCTCGGCCCGGTCCGCCCCGCTGCCGCCGAGCTCAGCTGCGCCACTCTGCCGGAATTTGCACATCTCTTCTTGCGCAACCACGTCCAACACAACCAGCTGTCCGCCGAGGTGGAGAAGCGCGCACTCGAAAACTACGTGCTGCGCCTCGACCGCTCGCGCATGCTGCTGACTCGGGCCGAAGCCGAGGCGCTCAAGACGAAACTCGCCGGCACCTTCGCGGAGATCGAGGCGGGCCGTTGCACGAAGCTGACGGAGGTCCACCGGGAGTTCGTGCGCAAGCACGAGGCTTCGGCGAAGTTCGTCCGCAAGATCGTCGAGGCCGAAGACTACGCCATCGACGAAACCGCCAGCCTCGTGCTCGACCCGGACGAACGCGGCTACCCGGAGAGCACCGCGGCCCGCGACGATCTGATGCTGCGCATGATCCACTTCCAGATGTCGAACTACGTCAGCAACGACACGCCGCTAGACGACGCGAAGCGGAAGCTGATCAAGCGCTACGAGCGCCGTTTCAAGCGCGAGCTCGACGTCAGCACCGACGAGGTGTACGCGGCCTTTCTCGATTCTTTCGCATCGGCGCTGGACCCTCACTCGAACTACCTCTCCCAACGCGTGCTCGAGGATTTCCGCATCGGCATGTCCCTCTCGCTCGAGGGCATCGGCGTGGCGCTTTCCGAGCAGGACGGGTACGCGGTGGCGGAGCGCATCATCCCCGGCGGTGCTGCTGAAAAGCACGGCGGGCTGCAGGAGCAGGACAAGTTGATCGCCGTCGCCGAGGGCGGCGACGAGTTCGTCGACATCATCGACATGCCGCTGCGCGACTCCGTCAGCATGATTCGTGGCAAGGCCGGAACCAAGGTCGGGCTCACCGTGCTGCGCGAGGACGGCGACGAGCTGCGCAAATTCAACATCGAAATCGTGCGTGCCAAGATCGACCTGGCGGAGCAGGCGGCACAGCTGCGCTTCGAGGAGCGAGACGTCGACGGGCGCAGCTTCAAGCTTGCGATTCTCGAGTTGCCCTCCTTCTACGGCGATGCGGATCCGACCAAGCGCCAGTGCACCGACGATGTCAAGCGGCTGCTGGGCGAGGTGAAGGCCGCCAAGGCCGACGGCCTGCTGCTCGACCTCTCGCGCAACGGCGGCGGGCTGCTGCAACACGCGGTGGAGATCTCGGGCTACTTCATTCGCGAGGGTGAGGTGGTGGGCATCCAGGATGCCCGAGGCCACCGGCAGATCCTCTCGGACAGCGACGACGCCGTCCTCTACGCCGGGCCGCTGGTGGTGCACACGTCGCGCGTGAGCGCCTCCGCCTCGGAAATCCTCGCCGGCGCGCTCAAGGACTACGGGCGCGCGGTCATCGTCGGCGACGACCACACTTTCGGAAAGGGCACCGTGCAGACCGTCTCCCAGCTGCCCGGCGAAAACGGTGCGCTCAAGGTGACGACGGCGCTCTTCTTCCGGCCCGGTGGCCACTCGACGCAGCACTCGGGTGTGGATGCGGACGTGGTGTTGCCCTCGTTGCTGGCGAGCGACGACTACGGCGAGAAGACCCAGCGCTACTCGCTGCCCCCTCAGCAGACGTCGCCCTTCCTCGGTGATGATGCCAACAGCGCGGATCAGGCTTCGCGTTGGGAGCCGGTGGGCAGCGACGTGATGATGATCCTCGCCAAGCGCTCCGCGCGGCGCGTCGCTGGAGACGACGACTTCACCGAGATTCTCGAGCGCCTGACCGAGCAGCAAGAGAGCGGCGGCGTGGTCAAACTCGCCGACATCCTGAAGCGACGCGAAGAGAATGGCGACGACGCAGAGACGGAAGAGACCGGGGAGAAGGAGGCCACGCCGCAACTGCAGGAAGCGATGCGCGTGCTCACCGACCTCGTCGCGCTCTCCGTGCAACAGCCGCAGCCGGCCTCCGCGCAAGAGAAGGCAGCTCGTCCCGAGTCATGAGCAATGCGGCGCCGCCGAGCGCCGTGCAGTTGCCAGCAGCCGCGCGGGCACCGAGATCCAGGCAGGCCCCGAACTCGAGACCGAACGCCAGCCCAGCCACGAATGCGCCGTGAAACACGTCGCCCGCCCCGGTGGTGTCGACCACCCGAACGCGGTGTGGCGCGAAGCGGCGGAAGCGCTTGCCGTCGAGCCATAGCCCGCCGCGCGCACCCTGGGTCAGGACCGGACGATCGCGACTGTGTTCCGCCAGCCAGGTGAGTGCGGCGCGCGGGCTGGCGAACCCCGCGGCCTTCACGATCTCGTCCGACACGATCGCATGGTCGACGTACGGCAACAGGCGCCGGGCACTGGCGTTCAGGCGATGAAAGTCGGCCACCACCCTGGCCCCCACCGCTCGCGCGCGACGCGCGGCCCGCAACGCCTGCTTCGGAAAGTGCGCGTCCACCAGCAAGATGGCGCGCGCATCGATGGGAGAGAGATCGAATGCCGGCGCCGCCTCTTCGAGGCCGCGACGCTCCGGCACCACGAAGCGTCGCTCTCCGTTGCGGCGATCGACGAGCACCACCGCCACGGTGGTGCGCAGGCGACTGGAAGCCAGCAAGCCCTTCGTTCCGACGCCGGCGTCGCGCAGCGAGCGGCGCACGATACGGCCTTCGGCGTCGTCCCCGAGCGCGGAGAGCACTCGAGCGCGGCAGCCGAGCGCGGCGACCTGGCGCAGCGCCGTACCGATGTGCCCGCCGGCGGACACCAGGCGCTGGCCGTAACGGATGCGCGTGGCGCCGGCCTCTAGCGCGTCGACCAGATAGACGTGGTCGACGACGCAGAGGCCGAGACCGACGACGTGGTGCGGTGTCACGACTCCCTCCGGGGTTGATGGCATCCACGCAATCGGGTGGAATTACCAACGCACAGATAGGTTAGGATACGCACGCACTGGCGGGAGCGAACGCCCCCCCTGCCCCGCCAACGGAAACACGCCATTTGAACGTCCTGCACCTCCTCACACTCGCGGTGTTGCTGGCGGCGACCGTCGCGTCGCTGGTCGTCATGGCGCGCAGCGGCGAGACGCGGGTGGCGCTGCTCGCGGCGCTCTTCCTGCTGCTCGGCATCCCCCATGGCATCGGGCTGTCGACTCAGTGGAACGATCCGCTCGGCTTGGATCTCAGCACCGCGGCCGCAGCAGCGGGCCTGGCGGCGGCGCTGCTCGGTTTGGCGAGCGTGTTGATGCTGCGGCGCACGCTCCTCGACCTCGACCAGGCCGAGGGCCTGCACTGGAACAGCATGGAGAGCGTACGGAGCCTGTCGGAGCTGGCCGCACGGCGCGGCACCGCCCTCGACGACCGGCTACCGCAGCTGCTGCAGGACGGCTGCGAACGCCTCGGCCTCGAGATCGGTCTGGTGTCGCAGGTGCGAGGCGAACGCTACGAAGTGATCGCCATCCAGGCGCCCCCGGATTTTCCGGTCGGCGCCGGCGCGATCTTTCCCCTGGACGAGACCTACTGCGCCCCGACGCTCGCATCGGACCGACCGGTGGCCGTGTCGCGCGCGGCCGACGCCAGCTGGGCGGAGCATCCGGCACGCACGGCCTTCCGCTTCGAGACCTACCTGGCGGCCGCCATCCGCAAGGGCGATGAAGCCGTGGGCACGCTGGTCTTCGCCAGCCGCGAGCCGCGCAGTGATCGCCTGGCGGCAACCCACAAGGACCTGGTCCAGCTGATGGCCCAGTGGGTCGGCTGGGAGCTCGAGCGCGGCGAACTCGAGGAGGCCAGCAGCGCGACCCACCGCAGACGGAGGTTGCGCGTGCGGCACCACGGCCCGCTCGCCGCGCCCGGGCTGCGCGTCGACACGCTGCTGCGCCGAGTCGAACGCCGCGTGCGCCGCATCGTACCGGCGGGCATCGAGGTCGAATTCACCCCGGTGCCGGAGTTGCCGCCGGCCCGGGAGCCGCGGCTCCCGCTCGAGGCGATCCTGCTGAGCCTGGTGCGGCGGGCCGCCGCGGTGATGCCGGCGAGTGGCACGTTGCGCATCTCTGCCGCGGCCCAGGATCCCCCGAAGACCGAAAAGGGTGTGCTGCCCGCCGTCGTTCCGGCTCGTTACGTGACTCTGTCGGTGAGCGAATCGAGCGGCGGACTCGACTCCGATGCCCTCGCCAGGGCCTTCGACGACGAGCCCGCCGCCGGCACCGACATGACGCCGGAGATCAACGGCGGCATTCCCCTGGCCACGGTCTACCGCATGCTCCAGCGCGCCGGCGGCGATCTGTCGGTCGAAGTCGAGCCCGGCCACGGGTCGCGCTTCACGATCTTCCTGCCGATCGATGGCGAAGACGACGAGACGACGACGCAGGCCGTGACGGCGCCGCCGTCCGCCTGATCAGACGCGCTGGCGCCACGGAGGTTCGCATGTCCGGTCGCGTTCGAGTCGAAATCGAGTCCGGCATCGCCGACGTCCGCCTGACGCGCGCGGACAAGCTGAACGCGCTCGACGCGGAGATGTTTAGCGCCATCACGGACGCTGGCACCACGCTGGCCGCCGACCGGTCGCTGCGCGCCGTCGTGCTCTCGGGCGAGGGCCGCAGCTTCTGCGCCGGAGTCGACGTCGCGAACTTCGCGAAACCCGGAGGCCTCGACCCCTTCGCGCGCAACGACGCCGGCCCCGCCAACCGCGTGCAACGGGCCGCCTGGGTGTGGAACGAGGTGCCGGTGCCGGTGATCGCGGCCATTCACGGCGCGTGCTTCGGTGGCGGGCTCCAGATCGCCCTCGGCGCCGACATCCGCTTCGCGCGTCCCGATGCAAAGCTATCGGTGATGGAGAGCAAGTGGGGCTTGATCCCGGACATGAGCTTGAGCCAGACGCTGCTGCAGCTGGTGCGCGCAGACGTGGCGAAGGAGCTCACGTTCACCGGTCGGATCCTGAGCGGCGACGAGGCGGCGGAGCTCGGCCTGGTGACGCAGCTCTCGGAGGATCCGCTGGCCGCCGCCTTCGAACTCGCCCACGAGATCGCGCGAAGGTCGCCGGACGCCGTGCGCGCCGCCAAGCAGCTGCTCGACAAGGCACCGCAGCTGTCCGTCGAACAGGGTCTGCGGCTCGAGGAGGGCCTGCAGCGGGCGCTGCTCGGAAAAGCAAACCAGCGGGAAGCCGTGAAGGCGAACCTCGAGAAGCGCGACCCGGAGTTCTCGGACCCGTGAGGACCCGCGGCTCGCGCTGGCTGCGCAAGGGTGCTGCCGGGCCTCACGGAGAAACCTGCTAACGCTCCAGCGCGATCGTGGCACTCGCGCCCATGCGCAGCGTGCTGGTGCCGCCTTCGATGGGCGGCGGCGCGAAACGATCCGATTCCATCGCCATCGCCCGGGCCTGCAGTCGCACCGGCGGCGGCGCACCGGGCGTGTCGAGCCGCAGCTCGATCAAACGCTGCCCCTTCGCCCCCATGTGCTTCGCGATGCGCTCGGCTCGCGCTTGGTAGGCAACGAGCACTTCGGCCATCAGCTCCTCTTCCACCGCCTCCCGGAGCTCTCGCGACACGCTCTGCTGGATGCCCCGCAGCTGAAGCCGGGCCTGCAACTTGCCGAGCAGCTCGCTCAGGGCGAGCGCGTCGCCGCTCTCGAGCACGAGATCCTGCCCCCCGCGCCAGAGACGCAACGTACCGCGCTTGGGATCCGAGACCGGGTACGTGCGGTAACCGCCCGTGCGCACGCTCACCCGAGCTTCGGTCTTGGCCACGCCGAGCGCCCAGCTCATGTCCTCGTTGATCTGCGCGGCCAGCGCCGCCGGATCCGCGTCCTCATGGGTCACGCCGATGGTGGCGGTGACCCAGTCGTTGTCGACTTCGCGCGTGCGCTGGACGCCGAAGCTCACACGATCCAGGGGATCGTCGGCCGCCGCCGGCCGTTCGGCGCTGCACGCCAACAGCAATGCCACCACGCCCACATTCAAAACGAAACGACCACGCATCGGTGCACCTCCGAGTCTGTTGCAGAATCGTATCTTGCCACGGGCGCCCACCGCTTCGGGAGCCGCAATGGGCTCGACCACGGCTGGAGTGCTCCCGGCGCTCACCTCGCTCGATTCGCTGCGCCGCCTGGGCTACGCATCGGCGCGCGGATGAGGGAACTGGCGGCGGTCATCTTCGATCTCGGCGGCGTGGTGCTGGGCTCGCCGCTCCACGCCATTGCGGACTACGAGCGCGAGTCGGGCATCCGAAGCGGCTTCGTCAATCGGGTGGTGGTCGACACGGCGCCGCGCGGCGCCTGGTCGCAGCTCGAACGCGGCGAAATCTCGCTGGAAGTCTTTTTCGAGGCGTTCGAGGGCGAGTGCCACGCCGCCGGCCAGCCCGTTTCGGCGCGCGACGTGATGTCTCGTGTGCACGCCGCGTCGCAGCCGCGCCCACAGATGCTGCGTGCCATCGCACGGCTGCGGCAGCTCGCCTTCAAGGTGGCCGCCCTCACCAACAACTGGGCCAGAGAAGACCCCGACAAGGGCGCAGGCGCTCTGCGCCCGCTCTTCGACGTCTTCATCGAGTCGAGTGCCGTGGGGCTGCGCAAGCCCGACCCGCGCATCTACGAGCACGCCTGCCGCGCGCTCGAGATCGAGCCACGCCAGGCCGTCTTCCTCGACGACATCGGCAGCAATCTGAAGGCCGCCCGGGCCCTGGGGATGACGACGATCAAGGTGGAAGATCCCGACGAGGCCCTGGCCGAGCTGGCCGCCACGCTGGGCGTGCCGCGGCTAGAACTTTGATCCCCTGGGGGCATTTGAAAATCTCTATATTGAGATAAGCTGATGAATAGATTACTTTCCCGCTTCGCGCCTGCCGATGCGCGGTGATGAGAACCCCTGCCATGCAGTCCAGCAAAGCCAGACGTCGTGTCGAGGCGCTCCTCGCGCAGCGGATCCTGATCCTGGACGGCGCCATGGGCACCATGATCCAGGCCGAGGGGCTCGAAGAGGCCGATTTCCGCGGCGAGCGGCTCGAGCAGCATCCGGGGGAGCTCAAGGGCGACAACGAGCTGCTGGTACTCACCCGCCCGGAGCTGATCGAGTCGATCCACGACCGCTACTGCGCGGCCGGCGCGGACTTCGTCTGCACCAACACCTTCGGAGCCACCCGTGTGGCCCAGGCCGACTACGGAACCCAGGAGCTGGTGACCGAGATCAACCTCGAAGCCAGCCGCATCGCGCGCCGGGTGGCCGATGCCTGGAGCCAGCGGGAGCCGCACAAGCCCCGCTTCGTGGCCGGCACCATGGGACCCACCAGCAAGACGCTTTCGATCTCACCGGACGTGGACGACCCGGCGTTTCGCAGCCTGACCTTCGACCAGCTGCGCGACGCGTACGTCGAGCAGGCTCGCGGGCTCGTCCAAGGCGGCTCGGACTTCCTGCTGATCGAGACCATCTTCGACACCCTGAACGCCAAGGCCGCCATCGTGGCCGTCAAGGAGCTCGAAGCCGAGCTGGACCGCGAGCTGCCGCTGATGATCTCGGTGACCATCACCGACAAGAGCGGTCGCACTCTCTCCGGCCAGACCGTCGAGGCCTTCTGGCACTCCGTCGCCCACGCGCGTCCGGTTTCGGTCGGCATCAACTGTGCGCTCGGCGCCGACGAGATGCGGCCCTTCCTGGCGGAGCTCTCCGGCTGCGCTCCGGTCTTTCTGAGCTCGTACCCGAACGCGGGCCTGCCCAATGCATTCGGCGGCTACGACGAGACCCCCGAAGACACGGGCTCGAAGCTGCGGGAGTTTGCCGAGAGTGGTTTCTTGAATCTGGTCGGCGGCTGCTGCGGCACCACCGACGCCACCATTCGAGCAATCGCGGAGGCCGTCGCCGATGTGACGCCGCGGCCCGTGCCCGCAGAGGACACGAGCGTCACACATTTCAGCGGGCTCGAAGTCTACGAGATCCGGCCGGACTCGAACTTCTCGATGATCGGAGAGCGAACCAACGTCACCGGCTCCCGGCGCTTCGCAAACCTGATCAAGAAGGCCGACTACCAGACCGCCGTGGAGGTGGCGATCCAGCAGGTGAGGGGCGGCGCCAACCTGATCGACGTCAACATGGACGAGGGCATGCTGGACTCGCAGGCGGCCATGACCCGCTTTCTCAACCTGCTGGCCACCGAGCCCGAGGCCGCGCGCGTTCCCGTCGTCATCGACAGCTCCAGGTGGGAGGTGCTCGAGGCGGGGCTCAAATGCGTGCAGGGCAAGGGCATCGTCAACTCGATCAGCCTCAAGGAGGGCGAAGCCGACTTCCTCGAGAAAGCCCGGGCGATTCGAAACTACGGTGCCGGCGCGGTGGTGATGGCCTTCGACGAGGCCGGCCAGGCCGATACCACCGAGCGCAAGGTCGAGATCTGCCAGCGCGCCTACGAGCTGCTCGTCGAGGCGGCCGGCTTCGACCCGCGCGACATCGTCTTCGATCCGAACATCCTGGCCATCGCCACCGGCATCGAGGAGCACGCGGAGTACGCCAAGAACTTCATCGAAGCGACGAAGATCATCCGCGAGACCTGCCCCGGTGCCCACGTGAGCGGCGGCGTCTCGAACCTGTCGTTCTCGTTCCGCGGCAACGAGCCCGTCCGCGAGGCCATCCACGCGGCATTTCTCTACCACGCGATTGCAGCGGGCATGGACATGGGCATCGTGAACGCTGGACAGCTGGCCCAGTACGCCGATATTCCGCCGGAGCTGCTCGAGCGCGTCGAAGACATCCTGTGGAACACGCGCGACGACGCGACCGAGAGAATGGTGGAGTTCGCGGAGACGGTTCACGGCAGCGCTCGCCGCCAGGAGGTGGACCTCTCCTGGCGCGAAGCGCCGGTGGGCGAGCGGCTCGCCCACGCACTCGTCCACGGCATCGTCGACTTCATCGAAGCGGACACCGAAGAGGCGCGGAAAGAGGCCGAGCGACCGATTCAGGTCATCGAAGGCCCGCTGATGGACGGCATGCGCAGAGTCGGCGACCTGTTCGGGGCCGGCAAGATGTTCCTGCCGCAGGTGGTGAAGAGCGCCCGCGCCATGAAGCGATCGGTCGCCTACCTGGAGCCCTTCATGGAGGACGAGAAGGACGGCGGCGGGGTGCAATCCCGCGGCAAGATCGTGCTCGCCACCGTGAAGGGCGACGTGCACGACATCGGCAAGAACATCGTGGGCGTCGTGCTCGGCTGCAACAGCTACGAGATCATCGATCTCGGGGTGATGGTCTCTTGCGACCAGATCCTGGACACAGCCATCGAGCAAGACTGCGACATCGTCGGCCTGTCGGGCCTCATCACCCCCTCCCTCGACGAGATGGTGCACGTGGCCAGGGAAATGAAGCGCCGCGGCTGCGACAAACCCCTGCTGATCGGAGGAGCCACCACCAGCAAGCAGCACACGGCGGTGAAGATCGCGCCGCAGCTCGAGCAGAGCGTGGTGCACGTTCACGACGCTTCCCGCGCGGTGAACGTGGTGGCGTCGCTGCTCGATCCGAGCCAGAGGGGGGAGTTCGGCGAGGCGAACCGCAAGAAGCAGGATCAGCTGCGCTACGTCTACAGCGAACGTGCAGCGAGGCCCCTGCTCGCCTACGCAGACGCGGCCGCGAACGCCTTGGAAATCGAGTGGCGAAGCGAGGACGTGCCCACGCCCGGCTTCGTCGGGCGACGCGTGGTGGCCGACATCTCCCTCGAGGAGATCGCCGGCCACATCGACTGGACCTTCCTCTTCGCGGCCTGGGAGCTGAAGGGCAAGTACCCGGCGATCTTGGAGCATCCGACGCGGGGCGCCGCGGCCCGCGACCTCTTCGACAACGCCCAGGTGCTGCTGCGGCGGATCCTGGACGAAGAGCTGATCGAGCACCGCGGCGTTTACGGCTTCTGGCCCGCCGAGAGCGACGACGACGACATCGTGCTATTCGCCGATCCACAGCGCGCCGAGGAGCACGTGAGATTTCACACGCTGCGCCAACAGGCTCCCCAGCCCGATGGGCGTCCGAATCACAGCCTGGCGGACTTCATCGCGCCACGCGGCGCCGGCGTGAGCGATCACCTGGGCGCTTTCGCCATCACCGCGGGCATCGGCGCCGACGAACTCGCCGCGGAGTTCGAGCGCAACCACGACGACTACAACGCGATCATGCTGAAGGCGCTGGCGGATCGCCTCGCCGAAGCCTTCGCAGAGTGCCTGCACCAGCGCGCACGACGCGACTGGGGCTACGGCGCCGAAGAAGATCTCTCGAACGCAGAGCTGATCGCCGAGCGTTACCGCGGCATACGTCCGGCCTTCGGCTATCCGGCCTGTCCCGATCACAGCGAGAAGCGCACACTCTTCGCGCTGCTCGATGCACCGGCGCTGGGGATCGAGCTCACCGAGAGCTTCGCGATGTGGCCCGGGGCCAGCGTGAGCGGCCTCTACTTCGCACATCCCGCTGCGCGCTACTTCACCGTGGGACGCATCGACCGCGACCAGGTGGAGAGCTACGCGGCCCGCAAGCGCATGGGCGTCGAAGAAGCCGAGCGCTGGCTGGCGCCGAATCTGGGCTACGACCCGGACGCCTGAGGGACAGCCCAGCGTCGAGCAGGTAGCGTTGCTGCCGACGGGAGGCGAGGTGGCGGCCAGCAACAAGCCCGCGGCGGAGCATGCGGTCGACGTCGAGCTGGTGCGCGGTCTGCTCGCCGATCAGCATCCGGATCTGGCGGCGCTGCCGTTGCGCGAGTTCGCCTCGGGATGGGACAACCTGATCTACCGCCTCGGGGACGCACTCTGCGTGCGGCTGCCGCGGCGCCAGCTGGGCGCCGACCTCGTCGTCCACGAGCAGACCTGGTTGCCGCGGCTCGCCCCGAGCCTGCCGTTGCCGGTGCCCGCACCGCTGCGCACGGGCGAGCCTGGGCGCCGTTACCCGTGGCGCTGGAGCATCTGCCCGTGGCTCCCAGGGGAGCCGGCCGCCACATCCGCGCCACGCGATCCCTTCGCCAGCGCGGACCGGTTGGGCGCATTCTCCGCGGCGCTGCACCGCCCCGCTCCGACGGATGCGCCCCGCAACGCGTTCCGGGGTGGGCCGCTGCAATCCCGCAACGCGGCACTGGACCGACGTGTCGAGCAGCTCGGCGCTGCAATCGACGCAGCGGCCGTGCGCGCGCTGTGGGCCCGCTGCCTTGCGCTTCCCCATTGGTCGAAGGCGCCCGTCTGGCTGCACGGCGACCTGCACCCGGCAAACCTGCTGGTGCACGAGGGTGTGCTCTCCGCGGTGATCGATCTCGGCGACATCAGCGCCGGCGATCCGGCGACGGATCTCGCCATTGCCTGGATGCTCTTCGAGCCGAGTGCGCGCCAGCGCTTTCGCTCGGCGGCAGGCGATGTGGACGACGCCACCTGGGGGCGCGCGCAGGGCTGGGCCTTGCAGCTGGCGCTCGCCTTCATGGCGGACTCGGCCGACGAGCCGGTGCTGCGTCGCATCGGAGAAGCCACGCTCGACACCGCGCTCGGAGATGACGGCGCAGCCTAGACCGCCCGATCAGTCGTCGTCGCCCGCCCGATACACGCTGGTCTCCGGGTGAAAGGCCACCCAGGCAAACCAGAAGCCCTCGATCACCTCGATCTCGTCCGGCGCTGTCACTCGGAACGAGCCGTCGTCCGGGTCGTACACGACCTGAACGTCGTGCCCGGCGAAGCGATCGCGCACCACGCCGCCCGCCTTCACCACCTCGATCGCGGGATACGCGCGGGCAGCCCCCGCGCGCAGCCGCACGCCGACCGTGGGCGTCTTCGGGTGGTAGCGGCGGTCCAGCGGCGCGGGGAAGCGCAGCTCGCCACTGGCGGAGTAGCCGGCGTAGGGCGTCTGGCCGTAGGCGCGCCGGTGCCCGGTGTCCCGCGTCAAGACCGTCGTGTCCGGGTGCGCCTCGCGCCACGTGCCCCAGCTGACGACCCGGGAACGCATTAGATCCAGACGCTTGCCACGCGAGGGCCCCGTCACCGCCATCGCCGAGACCTGCGACCACAGACTCTCCGTGGCGCGGTCGTAGAGCAGCAGGTCCGACAGATACAGCAGCCCCGAAACGCCGAAGCGCCGCGCGCGACCCACCACCCGACGATCGAAGACCATCGCAGTGCCGCACAGCGGGCAGTAGGAGACCAGGATCGGCTCGCCCCCCAAGGTGTCGTTCACGAGCTCGTGCCAGACCAGGATCGCCAGCGGGTAGGCACGGCTCTCGCCGCCCACGCTGACACCGACCACATGCTCGTCGTCCTCCCAGGCGGATGCCGCGGCGGACACGAACTTCGGGCCATCGAGCGCCGGAATGCCGTCCCGCGGCGGCCCCCCGGCCAGGATCTCCTCGACCGGCACGAGGCTCGGAGCGAGTTCGAAGCCGTTTCTCTGCTGCGCCGAAGCCGACGCCGCCAGCGCGAGCAGCGCCACGCACAGCATCCCTGAAGTCGCCGCGGGGTTCCGCATGCTGCCTCCTCGGCAGAGTCTACGCCGTCTCCGACGCCGGAGTACCCTCGCGCGGCACACCCCGGCCCGGGCGGCTGCTAGCATCGGCGATGCCGAGAACGGCACCCTGGGGAGGGTGAGATGGCCAAGAAGCAGAAGAACAAGAAACGCAAGAGCACAGCCTGGAAGACCCAGGCCCAGCAAGCGGACAAGCACGAACTCTACGAGAAGAGCGTGCAGCAGCCCGAGGCGGACGTTGCGCTGGTCTCGCGCATCTACAAGAAGCGCTTCGCCAGGCCGGCGCGCAGCATGCGTGAAGATTTCTGCGGCACGGCGGTCTTCGCCTACGAGTGGATCCGCAACCACGCGGACAACCGTGCCTGGGGCATCGACCTCGATCCGGAGCCGCTCGAGTGGGGACGCGCGCGGCACGGCCCCAAACTCGGCGAGGATCAGAGCAGACGGCTGGCACTGATCCAGGGCGACGTGCTCGAAGTGCGCCACGATCTGGTGGACGTCACGGTCGCCTTCAACTTCTCGTACTTCCTGTTCAACACGCGGGAGACGTTGCGCAACTACTTCGAAGTCGCGCGCAAGACGCTGGGCGACGAGGGGCTCTTCATCATCGACGTCTACGGCGGCGGCGAGGCGCAAAAGCCCCAGGAGGAGCGGCGCGAAGTCGACGGCTTCACCTACGTGTGGGACCAGCACGAGTTCGAGCCGATCCACCACAAAGTCACCAACTTCATCCACTTCGAATTCTCGGACGGCAGCCGCATGCGGCGCGCCTTCCGCTACGACTGGCGCCTGTGGACAATTCCGGAGCTGCGGGAGCTCCTGGGCGAGGCCGGCTTCAACGAGACCGAGGTCTACTGGGAAGGCACGGACGGCGACACTGGCGAGGGCAACGGCATCTTCCGGCTCTGCGAACGCGCCCCCGAAGACCCGGCCTGGATCTGCTACATCGCCGCCTATCGCTGAGCGCCAGCGGAGACCGACGCGTCAGCTCGCCGCGTTCTCGTCGTTCTTCTGCTTCAGCGCGTCGAGCAGCTTCTCCGGACCGCCGCGGGCCAGGATCGGCTTGAACTGATCCCGGTAGTTGAGCACGAGGCTGATGCCCTCGACCTTCACGTCGATCACCCACCAGTGGTCTTCCCGGTACTTCAGCCTGTACTCGACTTCCGCGCCGCCGTAGTCACCACCAACGATGCGGGTCATCACGAGCACATCGCCGCGGGACGTGGTGCGCTCACCGATGATCTCCACCGTCTCGGTCGTGTAGCGCTCGATGCGGTCGCCGTAGGTGCGCGCCAAGAAGGCCTTGAACTCGGCGACCAGATCGGCCTTCTGCGCGTCGGAAAAACGCCGCCAGTACTTCGCAACGACTCGCTGCGACATCGTGGTGAAGTCGAAGCGCTCCCAGGCAAGCTCCTCGAGCCGTGCGCGACGCGACGAGGTATCCAGGCTGGGGTCGCTCAGGATCGCCAACACATCGTCGACGGTGCGCTCGATGAGCGCCCGCGCGCCGGAGGGATCGAGTTGCTCCGCGGAGCCCGCCCCCAGCGGCACGCACAGCAGCGACAGCACGAGCACGAACGCGGCGAGCCGCGACTCCGCCGACCGGATCGCGATCCTCACGGCTGCGGCTCCGGAGGACGGCCGGAGATCAGCCCGTAACTGCCCGGATCGACGTCGCCGCGGTCCTTCACCGCGGCCTCGCGGTACTGCGTGTAGGCGCTCCGCACCGCCTCGTAGAAGTTGATGGCCGCGCGGCGCTCGGCCGCCAGCTCCTCGATCACCATGGAGCGCCGATTCACCGCGCTGCCGGCGGCCAGGCTGACGCTGGCGTAGAAGGGAATGAAATAGCTCGGGACATTCATGCCCGTGTCGACAACGAGCCCGAAACCGTCGCGAACGCTCGACGGCCCGAAGATCGGAAGCATCAGGTAGGGCCCCGCCGGCACGCCCCAGACGCCGAGGGTCTGGCCGAAGTCCTCCTCCGAGGCCTTCAGACCGATCGTCGACGCGGGGTCCAGCAGGCCTCCAATGCCAACCGTCGTGTTCACGATGAAGCGCCCCACGTCGCGTCCGGCGTGGGCGGGCTTTCCCTGCAGCAGGTTGTTGACGAACTGTACCGGGAACGTGATGTTCCGGAAGGCATCGCGGATCGAACGCTGGGCGAAGTCCGGCAGCACGAAATCCCAGCCCTTGGCGACCGGCTCGACAAACCAGCGATCGAGCCCCTCGTTGAACGAGAAGAACGCCTCATTCATGCCCTTCCACGGGTCACCGCCGTCGCCGGTGTCCTCCCCGTCGTCGTAGTAGACGTCGTCATCGTCGGCGTAGGCGTCTTCGCCACCCGCCTCCTGAGCGGCCGCAGCCCCGGCGAACACTCCGCAGCCGATCCCCAGAATCAGTCCGCCAGCCATCCAGCACCGCATCAGTCTTCCTCCAGGCCCGCGTCGTTGACGAACTTCCCGACCAGCCGTTCGAGCGACAGCGCGCTCTCCGTGAATTCGATCTCCTCGCCGGACCTGAGCATATCTTCCCCTCCACCGGCCTCCAGCGCAACGAATTGGTCTCCCAACACGCCCGAGGTCTGAATCCGGGCGGTCGTATCGATCGGCAACTCGTACCCGGGGTCCAGATCCAGAGTGACCCGGGCCCGCAGCCAATCGTCCAGCTCGACGTCGGTGACCTGCCCCACCTTCACACCCGAGACGGAGACCGGAGCGCGTGTTTTGAGCCCTCCGATGTCGTCGAAGGCGGCGTAGAGCGTGAAGCCGCCCCGGGTCCGCAGCGACAGCCCCCCCACCTGGAAGGTCAGGTAGGCGAGTGCCAGCAGGCCGGAGACCACGAACAGGCCCACGATCAGATCACGAATCGGCGACGACTGCATGGGTCGACTCCTTCCTGGGTCAGACGCCCCAGAGCGCGGTGATGACATAGTCGAAGACGAGAATGACGACCGAGCCAGTCACCACCGTACCAGTGGTAGCGGCGCTGACGCCAGAAGCCGTGGGCTCGCTGGTCGTGCCGCGATAGGTCGCAATCACGGCGATGAGAGCGCCGAAGACCAGCGACTTGAGCAGGCTGCCGGCGATATCGTCGGCCACCGTGATCGCCTCCTCGAGGCTCGTCCAGTACTGCCCGCCATCGAGCCCGAGGTAGCTCACGCCCACCAGGTAGCCGCCCACGAAGGCGAAGACGATGAAGAGCGCGTTGAGCAGCGGCATGGCAATGCCCATGGCCAGCGCCTTGGGCGACACCACGTAATCGATCGGGTCGACAGACATCATGCGCAACCCGTCCAGCTGCTCGGTCGTCACCATCGAGGCGATCTCGGCGGCCATCGCCGAGCCGGCCCGGCCGGTCACGAGAAGTGCGGTCAGCACTGGACCGAGCTCGCGGACCAGCACCAGCCCCACCACGGCTCCGAGCGATCCATCGGCGCCGAAGCGGGCCAGGTTGTAGTAGCCCTGCAGCCCGAGCACAGCGCCCACGGTGAGCCCGGACAGGCAGATGATCGCGAGCGAGAGTGCGCCGACATCGTAGACCTCGTCGACGATGCGGCGCAGACGGTACGGCGGCATCGCCAACGTGCGCGCGACGCCGGCCACGAAGACGGTCATGCGCCCCAGCTCCTCGACGATGCCGACGCTGCGATTGCCGAGCCGTTGGATGGCGCCGATCATCGAGACCCCGCTTCGGATTCCGCACTCAGAAAGGCGACCACTTCCGGATCCGCGCTGCGCAGCAGCGCCTCCGGCGTGCCCACCAATGCACCACCGCGGCGCAGGAAGACGATCCGATCGGCCATGCGCAGGGAAGACGCCAGATGATGCGAGGTCACCAGCAAGGTGAGGCCGAGCCGCCGATTGAGATCCATCAAGAGGCTCTCGATGCGGCGAACGTTGAGCGGGTCGAGGCCGGAAAACGGCTCGTCGCATAGCACGATCTCGGGATCGTTCACGACCGCGCGCGCCAGCGCGGCTCGGCGATTCATGCCACCGGAGAGCTGCCGCGGAAACAGGCCTTCGGTCTCCGGCAGGCCCACGGCCGTCAGGCGCCGCGCAACGGCGGCATGGATCTCGCGCTCCGACAGTTCCGTGTGCTCGCGCAGGGGCAGCGCCACGTTGTCGAAAATCGTCAGCGAATCGAGCAAGGCACCGCCTTGGAAGAGCATGCC
The DNA here is from genome assembly GCA_019310965.1 of Deltaproteobacteria bacterium. Taxonomy (GTDB): domain Bacteria; phylum Myxococcota_A; class UBA9160; order UBA9160; family SMWR01. The sequence continues at coordinate 29,186 of JAFDDG010000010.1, read as the reverse complement.
GATGCCATCACGCACTGTGAACATGTCGCGCTCGGACAGCCGGGTGATGTCCCGGCCGGCGACGCGCACGGCGCCAGAATCGGGACGCGTGAGACCGCCGATCACGCGCAGCAGCGTGCTCTTGCCGGCACCACTGCCCCCCAGGATCACGCTGATCTCGCCGGCGCGAAAACCGCAGCTCAGATCCCGGAATACCTCGCGGTGGCCCCGCCTGAGCGAAACCCCATCCAAGGCGATACGGAAGGTCTCCGCCGCCTCTTCGCGCTGCTCCACTGATCCCCCCTGCCCCGGTCCGGATCAGTTTAGCCGACCAGGCGCTCGACGGGGGGCACCCGCGTTGCGACACTCGCGCGTCCCATGGCCTCTCGAAGGACGCGAGCCACCGGCAACCAGGCCATCGGCCAGGAACTCTGCGCCGCCGCCTTGGCCCTCTCGCGCAGCGCGTCGCGGCTGCGTTTCGACGCACCCGTGACCCACGTCTACAACCCGCTCGGCTACGCGCGGAACGCACACGAAGAATACCTCACGCGCTATGGCGCATCGCGCAAGCGGGTCGTCTTCCTGGGCATGAACCCGGGGCCCTTCGGCATGACCCAGACCGGCGTGCCCTTCGGAGCCGTCGCGCCGGTGCGCGACTGGCTGCAGATCGAGGTGAAGGTCAGGCGCCCGCGGAACGAACATCCCAAGCGCCCGGTGCTGGGCCTCGACTGCACTCGCAACGAGGTCAGCGGCGAGCGGCTGTGGGGCGGCATCCGCGCGCATTGGAAGACGCCCGAGCGTTTTTTCGCGGGGCATTTCATCGTGAACTACTGCCCACTGGTATTTCTGGAGGAGAGCGGCCGCAACCGCACGCCGGACAAGCTCCCGGCCTGCGAGCAGGCGCCGCTCTTCATGGCCTGCGATCGGCACCTGCAGCGGGTGATCGCCGCCCTGGCACCGGAATGGGTGATTGCGATCGGAGCCTTCGCCGAGGCGCGCGCCCGAGCCGCCCTCGATGGGCGCGGTGCGAAGATTGGACGCATCCTTCACCCTAGCCCCGCCAATCCACGTGCCCAGCGCGACTGGGCGGGCTCGGCCAGGCGCGAGCTCGAGGCGCTGGGTGTGTGCTCTCGAGGAGGCAACGCATGAAGCTTCGCTGGCTCGCGATCGGGATGGCCCTCGCTGCCCCGGCGGCGGCCGAGGGCGAGAACCCCTGGTTTGCGCAGGGGCGCACGGCCGTCGCCGAAGCGCGCGCACTCTCCCGGGCCTCCAAGCCGGCCAAGAATGTGATCGTATTTCTCGGTGATGGCATGGGCCTCACTACCATCACCGCCGCGCGGATTCTGGACGGACAGTCTCGCGGCGAGAGCGGCGAGGAGAACCAGCTCGCCTTCGAACGCCTGCCCCACGTGTGCTTGGTGAAGACCTACAACACCAACCAGCAGGTGCCGGATTCCGCCGGCACCATGACCGCCATCCTGTCGGGCGCGAAGACCCGCGCAGAAGTGATCGGGCTCGACGAGACCGTGCCGGTGGGCGACGCCGTCGCTGCAGCGACGGGGCACTTGCCCTCGCTGATCGAACAGGCGGAGGACCGCGGGCTGGCCACCGGCGTGATAACCACCGCGCGCATCACCCACGCAACTCCGGCCGCCGCGTTCGCCCATACTCCGCAGCGCAGCTGGGAAAACGACACGCAGCTTTCGTCGCAGGCCCGAGCCACGGACTTCCCAGACATCGCCCGCCAGCTCGTCGAGTGGCCCCACGGCGATGGCCTCGACGTGGTGCTGGGCGGTGGCCGCCAGCAGCTGATGCCGCGCGAGATGGCGGACCCCGAGTACCGCGACGCCCGGGGTCGTCGCGCCGACGGCCGCGACCTGATCGCCGAGTGGCGCGCACGCCACCCGGAGGGCCGCTACGTCTGGAATCTCGAGGAATTCGAGGCCGTCGACCCGGCACAGACGTCCAAGCTGCTGGGGCTCTTTCAACCCGACCACATGAACTTCGAGCTCGACCGTGCGAACGACCCGGCCGGTGAACCCTCGCTGGCCCAGCTGACGGAAAAGGCGCTGGCCATGCTGGCGCGCAACCCGAAGGGCTACGTGTTGTTGGTGGAGGGGGGCCGCATCGACCACGCACACCACTTCGGAAACGCGTACCGAGCGCTGGTGGACACGATCGCGTTCTCGGATGCCGTGCGCGTGGCGATGCAGAACACCGACGCCGACGAAACGTTGATCGTGGTCACCGCCGACCACGGCCACGTGATGACGCTCGGTGGCTACCCCACACGCGGAAACCCGATTCTCGGCAAGGTCGTATCGAACGATCGCGAGAGCGGCGAGCCCAACGTGGAGTTCGAGAAAGACCAGACGGGTCTTCCCTACACCACCATCGGCTACCACAACGGCCCGGGCGCGAGGGGGCCAGCAGCGGCGGGAGGCGCCCGCGTCGCCCCCCAGGCTGCGCACCGGGACCTCACCGAGGTCGACACCGGCAACCCCGAGTTCCGACAGGTAGCGGCCGTGCCGCTCCGCGCCGAGACCCACTCGGCGGAAGACGTGCCCGTATACGCCGGCGGACCGGCCAGCGAGCTCTTCCACGGCGTGCAGGAGCAAAGCTACCTCTACCACGCGATGGTCGAGGCGCTGGGCTGGCGCGACGGACCGGCCCGTCGGTCTCCTCATGCGATCCGCAAGGCTACGGACTAGCGAAGAGCAACCGCATCGACCGAATGGGTCGACGCGAAAACCGGAAGTGATTCTCCCCCTAGAACGGCACCAGCCATGCTATTGCTGGTGAGCGCGCCCGGATCCGACCGGAGGAGTCCATGCGCAAGACCGCCGTCTCGCTCGCCCTGCTCACCTGCCTCACATTCGCTTGCTCGTTCAAGCGCTGGGCCTACGAAGGCGGCAACCGCGATGCCTGGCAGCAACCCGAGCGCGTGATCGCAACCCTGGCGCTGGCGCCAGGCCAGCGGGTGGCGGACCTCGGCTCTGGCACCGGTTACTTCACCGGGCGCCTGGCCCGGGCGGTGGCGCCGGGCGGCACGGTCTACGCGGTGGACGTGGACGCCGGGGTGCAAGAAGAGCTGCGCGAGCGCATGCTCGAGGAGTCGGTCGACAACGTCGAGAGCGTGTTGGCGGACTTCGACGACACCAGGCTTCCAGATGCTTCCGTCGACCTGGTGTTCACGGTCAACACCTTCCATCACCTCGAGGACCGGCCGAACTACTTCCGCAACTTGCGGCGCGTACTCCGATCGGGCGGCCGCGTCGCGGTGATCGACTTCGACGGCCGCAAGGGCCTCTTCGTGACGTGGACCGGGCACTACACCGAGCGCGAGACGCTGCTGGGCGACATGAGCTCCGCCGGCTACCGGGTTGCCCAAGACCTCGATTTCCTCGATCGCCAGAGCTTCATCATCTTCGCACCGAAATGACGCCGGCACTGGGGCGGGCTCGCGCAGCAGCCACGAGTGGTGGCGGGCATTCGCGACACCTCGGGAGTCGTCACGGCGTGGCCTCTTCCGCGATTCGCCGGCGGACATCCTCGCGCAGCGCCTGTTTTGCAACCTTGCCGCCGGACGCGCGCGGCAGGGCGTCCAGCACGACGAGCCGCTCTGGATACCACTCCTTCGACACACCCTCCGCTTCGAGGTGCGCGACGAGACCCGCGAGATCGAGGCTCGCCCCCTCCCGCAGCTCCACGTAGATGCAGACGCGTTCGCCGAAGACAGGATCCGGCATCGCCACCGCCGCTGCCAACGCCACTGCCGGATGAGTGGCGACGGCCTCCTCGACGGCGGGCCCGCTGATGTTCTTGCCGCCACGAATGATGAAGTCGGCAGTGCGTCCGATCACGCGCAACACGCCGTCGCCGTCGACCCGCACGACGTCACCGGTCAACATCCAACCGTCGGGCCGCAGCAACTCGGCGTTGGCGGCAGCATCCTCGTAGTAGCCGCGGCAGGTGAGCGGCCCCTTGCAGCCGGGCTGGCCCTGACCGCCCCGCGTGACATCGACGCCGGATTCGTCGAAGAGCCGCACCTGCATCGACTCGATCACGCGTCCCGCAGTGCGAAGCCGCACATCGCGGGAGTCGTCGAGAGAGGTGCGCGACAGCGCGCCCGTCTCGTTCGAACCGTAGAACTGCAACACCTTGGCCCCAGTGCGCTCCTCGAAGGCCGCGGCACGCGCGGCGGGCACCGCCTCGCCGCCGGTAAAGAGAACGCGCAATGACGAAAGATCGCGCCGCTCCAGCTCCCGCGACTCGAGCAAGAGGATGAATTGCGTCGACACCGCGGCGAGAATGCTGACCCGGTGCCGCTCGATGCAAGCCAGCGCCTCATCGGCGTCGAAGCGCTCCATCAACACGGTCGGCGCACCGAGCAGTGTCGGCGAGAAGTGTGCGGTCCACAGCCCAAAACCGAACGGCGCCGGCAACACGCTCATGAAGACGTCGCTCTCACCGAGCGCCGCGGACTCCACGGCCAGAGCGTGAAAATGCAGCCAGCGAGACTGGTGCTGCGTCACGCACTTTGGGAGCCCGGTGGTGCCAGACGTAGAGTTGAGCAGGAAGAGATCCTCGACCCCGAGCCCGCGATCGCCGAGTGCCACGGGCTCGGCCACCGCGAAAATCGGCTCGCCGGGCGCGAGGTCGCCTTCGACGCTCCAGTGATGGCGCAGCGGCAGCCCCGCCGCGCGCCACCCGTCGACCAGAACCGCCACGTCGTGGCCGCGAAAGTGGGTCGGCGCAATCAGCGCGGCGGCGCCGGTCTTCTCGAGCAGGTGACGCACCTCCGCCACGCCCGAGCGGGAGCCGATACCCACCACCACGACGCCTGCGCGTTCGCAGGCGAGCCACACCACGTGAACACCCGGCGTATCCGGTAGCCAGACCGCCACCCGCTCGCCGCGCGCGAGCCCGGCTCCCACCAGCACTCGCGCCAGTCGCTCGGCGCGCTCGTGGTACTCGCGCCACGACATGCGTGCTTCGCCCTCGACGAAAGCCAGCGCATCGGAGCGCTGCTGCGCGTGTTCGGCCACGACCCGAGAGAGCGACTGCACGGCCCAGGTGTAACGAGCCACACGCGCGAGGACCAGGCCACCCTCCGGCGGCGTCGCCCATCCGCACCAGAACCGGCGAATCGCAGCCCGGCGGCAGTCGAGGCCGCACTCGAAGGGCTCGCACGCAAGCGAACGAACGACCTCGCCTGCGACGGCTATGACACCGTGGCGACGATGTCGACGAAGCGGCGGGCGCGTTCGAAGATCGCACCGGGCTCGACCTGCAGATCCCCGCCCACCAGCAGCATGCTCTCCCGCCCGTAGAACGCGGCCGCCTCCGCCACGTTCTCGAGCCGAATGCCACCAGCCGGCACCGGCAGCGCCGAAAGCAGCCCGTTGCACGGCGCGGACAGACGCTCGGCGAGCACCCGGCACGCTTCGCGGCCGGCACTGAAGCGGCTGCCGAAGCTCACGAAGATCACCGCGTCGGCGCCATAGGCGCGCCACAGGCGCCCGAAGAGGGCGACGGGGTCGATGCGCACTGCGCCACCAAAGGCCGGATGCGCCAGCACGGGCACGTCCGCGTGTCGATGCACGAGCTCCCAGAAAAAGGGCAGCCCCACGAGCATCGGCGAAACCATCACGGCCCGCGCTCCGGCTTCCTGGGCGAATGCGAGGCCGCGCAGAACACGCTGCGGCGTTCCAATCAGGTTCGGCACATAGAGCGCCTCGCGGCCGCTTGCATCGGCGGCTGCGCGCGTCTCTCCCAGGCAGGCGGTGACCCGCGCCTCGAACGCGCTCCACGGTTGGCCTGCGAGCCCGTGATCGTCTTTGATCACGTCGATGCCGGCACGGGCAAATGTCCCGCAGAGCTCGGCCAGGGCCTCGGTGCTGAGACCCATGGGTTTGATCGCGGTGCAGGTGAGCGCGCGGTCGACTGCGCCGACGCGCTCACGCACGCCCGCCGCTCCGAAGCGCGGACCCTCGAGTGCCACACACAGCGCAGCCGGAAGCTCTACATCGACACAGCGAACGTCTGCGCACAGCGACGAGTTGCCAAAAATCACGTTGAGCAGCTGCGCGGGATCGCTGGCGGTGGCCGCCACCGGGTAGGACAGCACCGCGAGCTGCCCGCCCGCTTCGGCCTCTTCGATGCGTTCGACGCGGCCCTTCACCTCGTCGGCAAAAAACGCGTCGCGCACCACCACGGCGGGAACTTCGACGGTCTGCTCCCGGCAGATTTGCTCCGCGCGCGCCTCGGCATCCGCTGCTTCGACATCGAGATGGTAGGTGACCGTCAAACGTTCGGACATGGCGACCTAACGCTGAGATCCCAGCAGTGCCAGGTCAGTGAACTCGACGTCGGGACGGGAGAACAGACATTCGCCGCTGGCGGTGACGAGGCCGTCGTGCAAGATGCGTCCCTTCACGACACAGCGACGCGCGCCCATGACCTGCGGCGCGTCGGTCTCGAGCACGAGCTCTTCGAAGAGTGGCGTGGGCCGGCGGTAGCGCACCACGAGTCGTGCCGTCAGACCTGGGATCCCGAACAAGACGTTGGCATGGCCGAGCACCTGGTCGAACACCATGGCCACGTAGCCGCCATGCGCGCAGCCCGGCGGCCCCTCGTGGGTGAGGCCCAATCTGAAACGCCCGCGCAGCATCTTGTCGCCCTTGCGCTCCAGCTCGAGCGGCGGATGGAACGGGTTGCAGTGCCAACGAGTCGCATCGCCCGGGTAGTAGGGCCGCGCGTCGAGAGCGTTGGGCTCGCTGTTGGGCAGCATGCGTGGGTGGACGCCCTTGCGCGCGATGCCGTCGAGTCGCTCGGCGATCGCCTCGACCTCTTCCTGCGCCCTCGCCAGCTCCGGGTGCGGCTCGTCGATGCGCACCATCTGCTCCACCACGCCGCGCATGGCCTCGGCGAGCTCGTAGAGAGCATCCGGCGGCGTAATGCCGAAGGGAATCGATACGTCGCTCATTCGGTCTCCTCGCTGAGAGTGCCTCGCGGATCAGGCGGCGACCGTCGACAAGAACTCGACGAGATTGTCGTCCGGGTCACGAAAGTAGACGGAGCGCCCTGCCTCACCGTCGGCGGCCGGTCGCGGTACCGGCCCCTCGATGATCGCGATGCCCTTCGCCTCGAGCAGCGCGACGGCTTCCTCTAGCGGTGCGTCCCAGCGCATGCAGAAGTCGGCGGAGCCCGGCGTCGGCTTCTCCGCATGAGGTGACGCCTCGCTCCCTGCCTCGTGTACGTTGATCACATTCGCACCGATGCACAAGGACACGATCGGAACCGTACCTCGGCGCCACAGATCTTCGTACAGCACCTCGCAGCCGAGCAACCCCCGGTAGAACGCGATCGTGCGCTCGATGCTCGCAACGGTAATCGCCCAATGATCGAGTCCTCGAACACTCATGCTTCCTCCCTCGCCTTCCAGCCACACCCTACAACCCCCATCCCAAAACGTCCCAAGACGGGGACGGTCCGCCTTCTTGCCTCTTCCCCTCTTGCCACGCCAGAACGCTCTGGAGACCAGCGGTCGCAGCATCAAGGGAACAGATCCAGGCGCAGCTGCATTGTCCACACCGGAGACCGCGAGAAAAGCAAGAAAGCAACAACGTCCCCGATTTCCGCGTGGGGGGTCAGAGAGGGGTGCCGGCGCACAAGGTGGCGCGGACGTGACGAGCGCTGAGGTCGAGCCGGGCTTCGGACCAGGGCACATCGAGCAGGCAGAGATCGGCTGGGGCACCGACGCCGACGCGGCGAGGTGCTGCGCCGGGCGCGTCGGGCGGCGTCGTGAAGAGGGCCAGCGCCTGCTCCGGGGTCAACGCCTCGCCGACGCCGAATTCGACACCGCTCGCCGTGCGGCGCTCCACGGCGGCACGCATCGCCTGCCACGGATCCGGGTCGCCGAAGGGAGCGTCGGTGCCGGCGCCGACGGGCACGCCGGCGGTCAGGAAGCCGCGGCAGCGGTAGAGCCACGGCCGATCCCGTGGCTCTACATCGACCCGATACGCATCGCCGCGCTCCGCCACGAAATTCGGTTGGGTGACGACACTGAGCGGCAGTGCGGCGAGGTGCGGAAGCACATCGTCCGGAGCCACGGCCGCGTGTTCGATACGGTCGCCGTTGCGCCCACCCGCCGCCGCCAGCGCCGACACCGCCAGTACGAGCTCGACACGTGTGACGCAGTGGATCGCAACGCCTCGCCCGCCGGCGTGTGCCTCGGCAATGCGTTGGGTCAGCTCGTCGAGCTCGGGCAAGCGGAACTCGTCCAGCACCAGCTTCACGGCGCCGCGAGAGAGCCGCATCCCCGCCTCGGGCTCGGGCAGAGCGACACTGCCCATCAACACGAGGCGTTGGCGCAGCTCGCCTTTCACCAGCGCGTCGCTGAACGCCCGCAGCTCTTCCGGACCGTTCCCGACGGTGGCATCGGTGACACCCGTGACGCCGCAGGCGGCAAGTCGCCGCCCGACCTCCGTCAGTTCCGGTCGTCCGGTCCGCGGCAGGCGCGCTCGCAGCCAGGTATCGAGACCAAAGAGACGACCCGTGGCGCGGCCAGCGGCATCGCGTTCGATCCCCGGCGCATCGACACCGGCATCCAGCCCGAGCGCGGCGATGCCGCGAGTGTTCACACCCCACTGGGCACCACTGCGGTGCTGAACACGGACCGGATGCGCGAGATCGAGGGCGTCGAGCAATCCGCGATCGAGCAATCCCGCCACCGACTCGTGGTAGCCGACACCCCGCAACCAGCCGGCATGCGGTTCGACGGTACGCAGCGCCGCCGCCAGCCCCGCTCGATCAACGCTCTGCGGCGGACCGCAGCGCGCAGAACGCCCCGCCACCGCCAGCGCGAAGAGGTGCAGGTGGTGATCGTGGAGTCCGGGCAGCAAGGCGCCGCCGTCCGCCTCCAGCACCTCCTCACCGGCACGAGGCGTGAGACGCTCGGCCAATTCGGCGATGCACCCGTTCTCGAGGCGCAGGTCGTGCCGCTTGCCAGACACTTCCGCCGCACGAATCAGCACGCGGCGAGCACTTTCGCCGTGTCCGCGCCGAGGGCGGCAGCTGCTCCATCCGGCGCCCGGGCGCGAGGCGGAGCCACGGGCACTCGATCGCCGGCCCACTCGACGAAGTCACCGTCGACATCCGAGACGACCCGCGCCACCCGCGAGCCGGCGGGTCGCGCGACGAGATGGGAGATCACGTCGGCAAGAGCGAGGTCGACGAGCACTCCGCCACCTGCGCGGTGGGCCGCGAGCCCGGCCACGGCGGCGTAGAGGCCGGTGAGTGGATCGGCAACGGCATCGCCGCAAAAGAGCGGCCGTTGCGCACCCCCCGTCGCCTGGCACAGCCCACCGGCGGCGGCGGCGTCGTCTCCGAAAGCGATCCAGTCCCGCTGCGGTGCGGCGCGTCCGTGGCCGGTGATGCCGACCCACGTCAGGCCCGGGCACTCGCGCACGAGACGCTCCGCGTCGATGCCGAGCTGCAAGAGTGCCCGCGGACGGGAGCTCTCCACCACGATGTCGGCGCCGCGCAGCAGACGGTGGAGCGCTCGCCGGTCGTTCTCGTCGCTGAAATCGAGAGCGACGCTCCGCTTGCCGTGATTCAACAGCGCGTAGAAGCGCGCATCGCCCCGCCGCGCACCGTCCGGACGAGAGCGGCTCTCGACCTTCACGACATCGCCGCCCGCACGCTCCATCAGATGCGTGCAGAGCGGCCCGGCCCAGAGCGACGTGAGATCCACGACGCGCGGACGCACTTCCGGTGGGCGCACCCGGGGAGTGCCGCGGGCCGCAATGCGACACCAAGGGACGTCGCTCCTCGGCGGCACCGCCGCCGGCGAGATCGGCATGCCGAGCAGGCGGGCGCGCGCGACGAGCGCGGAGGCGTCCCGTCGGGCAACGCGCGCTGCCAGGCGCTCCCACGCAAAGGGTTCGGGCTCACACTCGAGCCAGGCCGGCAGAGCCGCCACGTCGTCGTCCCGGGCCAGATGGACGGCCAGCCAACCCTGGGCGGCCCGCAACAAGCGGCAGCGGGCACCGGCCGCGCTCTGGCCCGCCCGTGCGAAGCCAAAGCAGGCGGCTCGTTCGCCGAGCAGGGCTGCCGCATCGAAGTCGAGCCGCTCCGGCTGCCAGGCGAGTTCCGTCAGGCACCCCAGGGCGCGAGCCGCCGCGCCAGCCAGGGGTGCCGGCGCCAGCAGCGGCGGTCCGGCCGCCTCACCGGTGAGGGCCATCGCCCCGGAGGCAGCCCAGGCGAGATCGGCGCGACCGGGCCGCTCGGGCTCCCCGAGAGCGGCGCCGGCGTGCGCGGGGTCGCAGAGAGCGGCGACGAGGTGCGGAGCCGGGGCGGAGAACATCGCCCGAGCATACCCGGCGCGTCGAGGGCCAGGCGCCCGGAGCTGGCGGCGAACCATCCAGCCGAGACCCGGATGCCGAGCAGCACCAGCACTCCGGAGGCGGCGTCCGGCACGCCGTCTGGGCCGGCGGCCCAGACGGCGACGGGCAGCCACAGCGACACGGGCAGCAGACCGAGCCGAGCGGCCGGCTGCGGGCCAACGTTGCGGCCGGCGCTGGAGAGCGCGCGTTTCCGCAGCCACCCATGGCCCGACGGCAGCCCTGTGACGCTCCTCGAGCCGCGAGCCGGCGAGGGAGGCGTCCACGTGCAGCCCGCCGGCAGCCCCGCCAGGCGGGCGGAAAGCTCGCAACCCGCTGCGAATCATCGCCCGATCCAGTCCCGCGGGCCCGACGAGTTGGTATTCTAATCCGTCCATTGGAGGACGAGACCCATGGCTCAACTCAAGCCCGGAAGCCGTATTCGCAGCGACGTCTGCGACACGGAGATGATGGTAATCGCCGCCCCCGACAGTGACCTCGAAGTGATTTGCGGCGGCGCCCCCATGATCGAGCTCAACGCCGAGCCCAGCGGCGCGACGCTCGCCGACGACGCTGCTGAAGGCACCCAGCTCGGCAAGCGCTACGTGAACGAGGCCGGTGACCTGGAGCTGCTCTGCACCAAGCCCGGCAAGGGCTCGCTCGGAGCCGGCGGTGCGCCGCTCCAGGTCAAGGGCGCCAAGCCGCTCCCCGCCTCGGACTGATCCATGAACCTGATGATGCTGCTCGAGATGGCCAGCCAGGGCTTCGGCTCTCGGCGCGGCATCGAGAGTGAGGACACGGCGCTCAGCTACGAGGAAATCTTCCGCGCGGCCGGCGCCGCAGCAGAGGAGGTCCGCCGCTCCGGTGCCAAGCACCTGGCGCTGCTCGATGTGAGCTCGCCGGCGGTGCCGGTGGCGCTCTTCGCCGCAGCCTGGGCCGGCGTGCCCTTCGTACCGCTGAATTACCGACTCACCGGCGATGAGCTGCACGCGTTGCTGGCGCGCATCGAGCCGGCCTACCTGGTAACGGAGCCCGAGCGCGCCGACACGCTGCGAGATCGCGCAGCCATCGTGACGACGCGCCAGGATTTTCTCGCCGCAGCTCGCAACAATCCCACGCCCGAGCCGAGCTGGAGCATGGATCCCGACGAGATCTCGATCCTGCTCTTCACCAGCGGCACGACGGGAACGCCGAAGGCCGCGGTGCTGCGCCACAAGCACCTCGTCTCGTACATCCTCGGCTCCGTCGAGTTCGGTGCCGCGGCGGAAGACGACGCGGTGCTGGTGAGCGTGCCGCCGTACCACATTGCGGGCATGGCCTCGGTGCTCTCCTCGGTGTACGCGGGCCGACGCATCGTACAGCTCCCGAACTTCGATCCCGCAGAGTGGATCTCGCTGGCCCGCGACAACGCCGTGTCCAACGCCTTCGTCGTGCCGACCATGCTTTCGCGCATCGTCGAGTCACTCGGCGATGTGGATTCAGCCGACATGCCGGCTTTGCGCGCGCTCTCCTACGGTGGAGGCAAGATGCCACTCGCCGTGATCGAGCGCGCCATGGCGCTCTTCCCCGACACCGCGTTCACCAACGCCTACGGCCTCACCGAGACGAGCTCGACGGTGACGCTGCTAGGTCCCGACGACCACCGCACGGCGGTTGCAAGCGACGATCCGGCCATGCGCCAGCGCCTGGTCTCGGTGGGCCGCGCCCTGCCCTCCATCGAGATCGAGATCCGCAACGACGAAGGCGAGCCGCTGCCCCCGGGCGAGCGCGGGGAGATCCACGTACGCGGCGAACAGGTCTCGGGCGAGTACCTTGGCCGCGGCAGCGTGCTCGCGGCCGACGGCTGGTTCCCCACTCGCGACGGCGGCTGGCTCGACGAAGAGGGCTACCTCTTCCTGGAAGGCCGCGTCGACGATGTGATCGTTCGCGGCGGCGAGAACCTCTCGCCGGGTGAGATCGAGGACGTGCTGCTCGAGCACCCGGCCGTGGCCGATGCCGCGGTCGTGGGGATCCCGGACGAAGAGTGGGGTGAGGCCGTCGCCGCAGCGATCGCGCTGAAGCCCGGCCAGCAGGTCACTGAAGCCGAGCTCCAGGAATTGGTGAGGCAGCAGCTGCGCTCCTCGCGGGTGCCCACGCGCATCGTCTTCAAGGACGAGCTGCCCTACAACGAGACGGGCAAGTTGCTGCGCCGCATCGTGCGCGCCGAGTTCGCCCAGGCGTGAGCGTCCTCGGCATCGCGGATGCCGTGGCCCAGCTGGCGTCACCGGACGCGACCGAACGCTTCTCCCCGGTTGCGGGTGCGCCGCTGCTCGTGGTCAATCTCGGCCACGAGGGCCGCGGCGTCGACTCCGGCAGCCTCGACGCCGCACGCCAATCACTCCACAGCATTCCGGCACCCACGCTGGCCTTGCGCATGGACCGCCCTTCCCCGGCGGGCCGCACGCTGCTCGATCACTTCGATGTGCTGGTAGAGACACCGGACGAGCTTGCGCTGCTCGACGATCGCATTCGCGCACACCCGTTCGCGTCAGCGGCGCTCGTGCAGCTGCTGCGCCACAGCGAGAAGCGCGACATCGAAGCCGGGCTGGTGGCGGAATCAGCGGTCTACTCGACGCTCCAGAGCGGGCCTGAGTTTCGCGCCTGGCTGGCGACGCGGCCGCCACCGCAACCGCGCAAGACACCCGAGCACCCCGCGGTGCGCGTCTGGCGCGAACTCGACTCCCTTCACATCCGGCTCGACCGACCCGAGAAGCGCAACGCCTTCTCCGTCGCCGTGCGCGACGCGCTGTGCGAGGCGCTCCAGCTCGCAGCGGCCGATGCGGGGCTCGCCGAGATCGTGCTCACCGGCGCGGGGCCAGCTTTTTGCACCGGCGGCGACCTCGACGAGTTTGGCACGTTGCCCGACCCGGCCACGGCCCACGCCATCCGCACCAGCCGCAGCGCCGCACGCCTGATGGCCCGCTGCGCCTTGCGCACGCGCGCGGAGGTACACGGCGCATGCATCGGCGCGGGCATCGAGCTGCCCGCTTTTGCCGCGCGCGTCGTCGCCGCGGAGGACACCGTCGCGACGTTGCCGGAGCTCAGCCTGGGCCTGGTGCCCGGCGCCGGTGGCACCGTGAGCGTGACGCGGCGCATCGGTCGCCAGCGCACCGCATGGTGGGTGCTCTCCGGCAGTCAGCTCGATGCCGAGACCGGCCGCGCGTGGGGACTCTTCGACGAGATCGGTCCCGAACGCGCCGACTGAACTCAGCGCAGGCCGCGCAGAATGAAATCCGCCAGGGCCTCGGCTTCGTCGCGCGTCGGCTGCTCGTAGGCCAGGATGCGGCCGTGCACCCAGCCCCAGGTGGCGTGGTAGACGTGATCGGAGGCGCGGGCGAGGTCGATGTCCGGCAGCTCGCCAGCGACCTTCGCTTCGCTCAGGGCCTGCTCGAGCGGTGACCTCAGACGGTCGACATTGCTCCTGACCTGCGGGCCCAGGTTCTCGGCGAGGGTCGCCTGGTAGACGAGCAACGGTCGCGTGCCGCTGGCCGATTCCGGGTCCACGGCCAGCTCCGCGACGCGCAGGATCCAGATGCGCACCCGCTCGAGCGGCGAGCTGGCCGCCGCCATGTGCGTGTCGAAGTCGTCACGGCGGCGCTGCATGCCCTCTTCGAGCACCGCCAGCAGCAGCTCCTCCTTCGACTTGAAGTGGCGATAGAAGGCCTTGTTCGAGAGGCCGGCGCGCCGCACGATGTCCGACACGCGCGGGTCCACGCTGCCTTTGTCACTGATCTCGTCGAAGCCCGCCTGGATCAACCGCTGGGCTTCTTCCAGATAGACGGAGTAGCGGGCCTCGACGGCCCGTTCGGCGGAGCGCACTGCACTGGAGGGAACCATGGTCTCACTCATGAGAACTCCATTCTCATCAATGAGTATCACATTCTGGCGCTGCCTTCCACGGCAACCTCGCACAATCCTGAGGCCGGGCGACCTCCGAGCAGCGAGACGTGGCATCCTGCGCCCCCTAAACGACGAGGAGACGAGATGGCTGGACCGATGCAGGGCGTCCGGGTGGTGGAAATGGGAGTCTGGGTGGCCGGCCCCGCGGCCGGCGGAATCCTGGCCGACTGGGGCGCCGACGTGATCAAGATCGAGCCGCCCGGGCTGGGCGACCCGGCGCGCGGCTTCGGCCAGATAATCGGCGGCGACCTGCCCTTCAACCCACCTTTCGAGATGGACAACCGCAGCAAGCGCAGCGTGGTGGTCGATCTCTCGAAGGCGGAAGGCCGCGCGCTGGCGCTCGAGCTGATCGACGGCGCGGACGTCTTTCTGACCAACCTACGTCGACCCGCGCTGGCCCGACTCGGCCTCGACGTCGAGAGCCTGCGCGCGCGCCACCCGCGCCTCGTCTACGCCGCGATCAGCGGCTACGGCTTCGCTGGTGAAGAAGCCGACAAGGCCGCCTACGACATTGCGGCCTTCTGGGCCCGATCCGGCGTCGCGGGCGCACTCCAGCCCGCGGGTCAGCCGCCGCCCTTCCAGCGCGGCGGCATGGGCGACCACCAGGCGGGGATGTCCCTGGCGGCCGGCGTCTCCGCCGCGCTCTTCGCGCGCGAGCGCTCGGGCGAAGGCCAGTTCGTGTCGACGTCGCTGCTGCGCCAGGGCATCTACACCCTGAGCTTCGACATGGCGATCACGCTGCGCTTCGGCGTGACGGTGGCCGCGGGCGAGCGCACGACGATGAACAACCCGACGCTCAACAGCTACCAGGACAAGGACGGTCGCTGGTTCTGGATCGTCGGGCTCGAGGGCCCTCGCCACTGGCCGCCTCTGGCGCGCGTCGTCGGTCATCCGGAATGGCTCGAAGACCCGCGCTTCGCCACGCCACAGGCGCGCGCCGAGAACGCGAAGGTTCTGATCGCCGCGCTCGATCGCGTCTTCGCCACGAAGACCCGTGCCGAGTGGAGCGTGATCTTCGACGCAGAGGAGGACATGTGGTGGGCGCCCGTGCAGGCGATCGACGAGGTCGTAGCGGACCCGCAGGTGCGCGCTGCCGGATGCCTCGTCGAAGTGCCCGACGGCCCGACCACCACGACCCTGCCGGCGACGCCGGTCGACTTCTCGGACACCGCGTGGAGCCCGCGCAGCATGGCGCCGGAGCACGGTCAGCACACGGACGAGGTGCTGCGCGAGCTCGGCCGCGACGCAGCGCAGATCACATCGCTGCACGACAAGGGAGTGGTGTCTTGACGCACCCAAGGTGCGAACGCGCACGCAGGCGCTCAGCTCCCCCCTCGTCGCGAAGCGGCGCCTTCGGGTTCGCTCACGGGGTGGCGCGCCGCCAGCGGCGCCACTCGTCGCGCCCGGCCCAGAGCAACGACCCACACGCGGCACCGAAGCACAGCAGCACGGACGCGTCGCGCAGCAGAGCGAGAACCGGCGGCCACGCGCTGTGCGACGCGAAGTCCCAGCGCCCCTGCAGCCACGGGCTTCCGGTGAAGAACGCGTAAGCGCCGTACACGTAGCTACCGAGTACGACACTGCTCACGATGGCGAAGCCCCGACCACGACACAGCAGAAAGGGGATCGACCAGGCCAGGTACTGCCAGGCCCAGAAGCTCGTGAACCCGTAGAGAATGAGGAAGCAGCCCGCGACGCTCGCGGCGAGTTCACACGGTTCGAGCCTGCCGCGCCGCCACCAGGCGTAGGCCAGTAGCGGCAGGAAGCACACGGCGGTATTCGCCGCCTCGAGCCCCGCTGCGAAGGCCGTGTCCGCCAGCCGCAAGGTGTGCGCGATGCCCCAGACGGCGATGCCACCGGGCGTTACCACCCCGGTCCCGGGGTAGCCGACGATGCGCTGGAAGACCAGCACCGGATCCACCAGCAGCGCCGGCAGATAGGTCACGCTGCCGACAATCGCCGCACTGACGGCGCAGCGAACGCGCGCCCGCCAGTGGGGAAACGCGAAGACAATGGCGGGAGCCGCCAGCACGATCGGCAGCTTGATCCAGAAGCCGACGCCGAGCGCCACACCCGCGGCGACCGAGCGTCCCGTGCTTGCCAACACCACCGACGCCAGCGCGATGCAGGCCAGCGCCGAGTCCGTATTGCCGTGATACGAGGAGAAGATCACCGCCAGCGGATGCAGCCAGTATGCGGCCGCCACGAGCCAGCGCTCGGGACGCTCTCGCAGCAGGCGCCACAGCAGGAGCGCCGTGCCGAAATCGAGCAGCGCAAACGGCGCGCGCAGCAGCACGCGAAACGGAACGCCGCTGGCGTCGGCGAGCGTCACCAGGCCGGCAAAGAACTCGCCCATCAGCGGCGGGTGATTGAAGACCTCCGCCGCGCGGTACCAGCCCATCAGCCCGAGGCGGCCGACCTGAGTGCCGTGATGCTGCTTGATGGCGACGTCAAAGGAGCCCTCGGTCCAGCCGACGCAGTAGACGCGCAGTGCGGCCCCGAGCGCCAGGGCGATCCAGAGCCAGGGGCCCGGCGCCTCCAGAAATCGCAACCGCTCCTGCATCCTGCCTCGTCGCGCGCCATCCCGCGCCGCTGCCCACAATAGGCAGCCACGCGACTCAGCGCCCGGCGCGGGGGAGACCGCCGTGTGGCGGCCGCTGGCGACATTGGCGAATCTCGGTGAGGGCCTCGCCATTCGGGGGGCGGGGGGATGGGCCGGTGCCGCTGCTCTTCGAGTTCTACAGGAAGCTGCCGCCCGACACGAAGCGCCGCCTGAAGCGCGGCTGGTTCGAGATGCTGTCGCGGATGGACACCGGCGACGACCTGCTCTTCATGAACCACGGCTACACCGACCATCGCAACCCGTCACACGGCCTCGATCTGCAAGCGCGAGACGAGCCGTATCGCTACCCGATCCAGCTCTACCACCGAATCGCGACCGGCATCGAGTGGAAAGGGCTCAGGGGCCTGGAGATCGGTTGCGGACGCGGCGGTGGCACGGCGTACGTGCAGCGCTACCTCGGCCCGAAATCCATGGTGGGCATCGACATCACGGAGAGCGCGATCCGCTTCTGCAACGAGGCGTTCGACGTGCCGGGACTTTCGTTTCAGGTCGGCGACGCCGAGGCACTCAGCTTCCCGGACGAATCCTTCGACGCAGTGCTCAACGTCGAGTCGTGCCTGCACTACAAGAACATCGACCTTTTCTTCAACGAGGCACTGCGGGTACTCAAGCCGGGTGGCGCTCTGCTGCTCGGCGATTACCGCAAGGCGCCGGTGGTGAGCAGGCTCTACCGGTACATGGAGCAGTCGGATTTCGAGATGGCTCACTCGGAGGATCTCTCCGCGGACGTGCTCGCGGCAATGGAGATCGAGGCTGACGCCAAGCTGGCCCTGGTCGAACGCCACGCGCCGCGGCCGCTGCGCAGCATGTTCACCAAGTTCGCTGGGGCGACGGGCGAAGGCAGCAGGGAGCTCGAACAATTCCGCACGGGAGAACGGGTCTATCTGCGCTTCGTCTTGCGCAAGCCGGCGTCGGTCTGACGTCGCGGCGTCAGACCCAGCGAGCGATCGCACCCATGAGGCCGGTGCCCAACAGCACGAGCAACCATTTGCTCCAACGTCCACCGGGCTCCAGGAACTCGTCCCGCAGGATGTCGAGAGTCGCGACGTAGGCGAAGCTGCCCGCCGCCAGCGCCAGAAACGCCGCCTCGAAAACAACGCGCCCGCGGCCCTCGAGGGTTTCTCCCACACCCGCACCGACGAGAATCCCCAACGGGGTCGCCACCGCGAAGAGAGCCAGCAGCGACCAGGCGCGCCGCATGGGCATGCGGTTGCGCACCAGGCTCACGCCGAGCGCGAAACCGCCGATGGACTTGTGCGCCATGATCGCCAGAAAGATCACGAGCGCACCGGCGAGATCCGGCTGCGCTCCGAGAGCGAGCCCGGCCAGCAACGAATGCACGGAGAGCGCAACCAGCACCGCGTAGGCGGTGAAGGCGCCCCGCCCGTGTTCTCGCAGGTGCGCGAAGCGCTCGTTCGACGGCGCGTGAACGACCTCGTGCGCGCTGTCGGGCAGCAACACGTGCTCGAAGAGCAGCATCAGGATGAAGCCGAAGGCCGCCAGCAGATACGCCATCGGGTAGCGCCAGCCGAGCTGCCCCCAAGCCTCGGCGGCGTCCGGCAGCATGTGGATCCAGGCCGTGCCCAGGAAGACGCCGGCGGCCATAGCGTTGCCCAAGCCGAGGAAGCGGCCCTGCCCCGCGCCGCCGCGCCAGAGCGGAATGGCACCGCCCACCGCCCCCGCAGCGAGCACGGCCAGCAGCAGGAGAAACTTGATCTCGAACACGGCGGCTTCGCCCGAGCCGGGGTTCAGGAAAGCCCCATCAGTTCGGTGATGCCAAAACGGTGCCCGGCGGTGTAACCGCCATCCACCACCAGCGCGTGACCGGTGACGAAGGAGGCCTCGTCCGACGCGAGGAAGAGCGCCGCGTTGGCGATCTCGACGGGCTTGCCGAAACGGCCGAGCTGGTGCGCGTCGCGAATAGCCGCGGTCTGTTTCTCGAGGCCCGGGGTCTGCAGGGTGTCCGCCAGCAGCGGCGTCTCGATGAAGCCCGGGCAGACCGTATTCACGCGAATGCCGCGGCGCGCGTAGTCGATGGCCATGTTGCGCGTGAGCAGCATGACCCCGCCCTTCGAGGCGTTGTAGGCACTGCCACCTTCGAAGCCCTCGATGCCCTCGACGCTGGCCACGTTGATGACGCTGCCGGCGCCCTGCTCGAGCATCTGCGGCACGACCGCGCGGGCGACGATGAAGCTGCCCTTCAGGTTGATGTCGACCACCCGATCCCACTCTTCGATCGAAATCAGGTGGATCGGCCCGCCCCCGGCGACGCCAGCCGCATTCATCAGCACATCGACGCGGCCGAACTTCTCGATCGCCTGCGCGACGACAGCCGCCACTGCCTCGGCGTCGCGCACATCACCCGTCGCGAAGTGGCTGCCCGGTGCCGTCCGCACCGCCTCGGACCAGTCTCCGTCGAAGGCCTCCTTCAGGTCGAAGCCCACGACGCGGGCTCCCTCCTGCGCGAAGCGCAACGCGGTCGCCGCGCCGATGCCCGATGCGGCGCCGGTCACCAGCGCCACCTTTCCGTCCAGACGTGCCATGCCATGCTCCTCCAGCGAAGGCGGGAGGGTACACTACGCACCTCGATTCCCCCCGGCCCGGAGACAGCGTGGACCCCCCCCTTCGACCTCGCGGTCACCGACCGCCTGCTCACCACCACCCGCGCCGTCCGGCGGCGGCTCGACCTCTCGCACCCCGTCGAGCGCGAGGTGGTGCTCGACTGCATCCGGCTCTCCCAGCAGGCCCCCACCGGCTCGAACACCCAGGGCTGGGCGTGGCTGCTGGTGGACGATCCGGAGAAGCGGCGTTCCCTGGGCGAACTCTACCGGGAGCTTGCGGAAGCGAACATTCCGCAGGCGCGCCAGAGCCACACCATGGATGCTCAGACCGCCCGCGTGTACGACTCGGCGGAGTGGCTCGGCCGGCATCTCGCCGAAGTGCCGCTGCTCGCCATCCCCTGCATCCGGGAGGAGTTCGGCGGCCCGTCCGGGAACGCAACGGCCGCAGCCATGTACGGCTCGATCCTGCCGGCGGCCTGGTCGTTCCAGCTGGCTCTGCGCAGTCGCGGGCTCGGCAGCGCCTGGACGACGCTGCACCTGTTTCGCGAGAAGGAGTTCGCAGAGCTGCTCGGAATCCCGGCTGGTATTCTACAGGTGGCGTTGCTACCGGTCGCCTACACCAAGGGCACCGACTTCAAGGCGGCCAAGCGGCGACCGCCCGAATCCATCACCCACTGGAACCACTGGCAGGCGTAACCGCCGCACACCCCGTTCGTTCGTCTTCAACTCATAGGAGTCCCCCATGTACATCGGCTACGACGAAGAGCAGCAGGCCCTGCGCAAGGAGCTGCAGGCCTACTACGCGAAGCTCCTCACTCCAGAGATCCGCGCCGAGCTGCACCGCGGCCACGGGGTCGGTGAATGCATGCGCAAGGTCGTGCGGCAGATGGGCGCTGACGGCTGGCTGGGGATCGGCTGGCCCGTCGAGTACGGGGGACAAGGCCGCTCGCACGTCGAGCAGTTCGTCTTCTTCGACGAATCGATGCGCGCCGGTGCGCCGGTTCCGATGCTCACGGTCAACACCGTTGGGCCGCAGATCGTCAAGCACGGCACCCCGGAGCAGAAGAATTTCTACCTGCCGAAGATCACCGCCGGCGAGATCCATTTCTGCATCGGCTATAGCGAGCCGGGCGCCGGCACCGATCTGGCGGCACTCACGACCCGCGCCGACCGCGACGGTGACGAGTACGTGATCAACGGACAGAAGCTCTGGACCAGCCTCGCCAGCGACGCCGACTACTGCTGGCTCGCAGTCCGCACGGATCAGGAGGCTTCCAAGCACGGCGGGCTCTCGATCTTGATCGTCGACCTGAAGACCCCCGGCATTCGCGTGGACCCGCTGGACCTGCTGTCGGAGCACGACATCAACGCGGTCTTCTTCGACGACGTGCGGGTGCCGGCCGCGAACCTGATGGGCAAGGAGAACCAGGGCTGGAAGCTCATCACCGGCCAGCTCAATCACGAGCGCGTGACCATCTGCTCGGCGGGCATGCTCGAATCCGCCTACGAGCAGACCCTGGCTTTCGCGCGCAATACGAAGCTCCAGGACGGCCGCCGGGTCATCGACCAGGAGTGGGTGCGCATCAACCTGGCGCGGGTCTACTCGGGCCTCGAGTTCCTGCGCCTCATCAACTGGAAAGTCGCCTGGGCGAGCACGCAAGGGAAGCTCGACGTGGCCGACGCTTCGACGATCAAGGTCTTCGGCACCGAGTTCTACCTCGAAGCGATCCGCTTTTTGATGGAGATCATCGGGCCGCGCGCGTACCTCAAACGCGACTCGCAGGAGGCGCTCCACGGCATCAGCAGTCTGGAGTCGTTCTACCGCGGCCTCCTGATTCTCACCTTCGGTGGTGGAACGAACGAGATCCAGCGCGACCTGATCTCGCTCTTCGGCCTCGGCTTCCCCCGCATACCGCGCGTCTGAGGAGTAGACACATGGACTTTTCCTACAGCGAAGAACAGAAATCGATCATCGAACTGGCCAGCCAGATCCTGCGGGACGGCACCAGCCAGGAACGGCTGCGCGAGATCGAGGCAGCCGCTGGGCCGCGCTTCGACAGCGAACTCTGGCAGAAGCTCGCCGAAGCGGGCCTGCTGGCGGTGGCAATTCCAGAGGCATTCGACGGCGCCGGGCTCGGCTTCCTCGAAGTGGGCGGCATCGTCGAACAGCTCGGGCGCACCGCCGCGCCGGTGCCATTTCTCGAGAGCGTCGTGCTGGGTGCCCTGCCCCTGGCCGAGTTCGGCAGCGACGCGCAGAAGCAAGCCTGGCTGCCGCGCCTCGGCTCTGGCGAGGCGATCCTGACGGCGGCCCTCAATGAGCCCGAGGGCGATCCCAGGCGCCCCACGACCGCCGCCACGCCCTCTGGCGACGGCTACCGGCTCAGCGGCAGCAAGATCTGCGTGCCGGCCGCGGAGCTGGCGGACGCCCTGCTCGTGCCCGCCACGACGCCCGACGGGCGGGTGTTGCTGGCGCTGGTCGACGCGAAGGCCGAGGGCGTGTCGCTCACGCCGCTCGACACCACCAGCGGCCAGCCGGAGGCGCACGTCGATCTGGCCGATGTCGCAATCGACGCAGATGCGTTGCTCGGCGCCCAGGGCCAGGGCTCCGAGATCCTCGACTGGATCCTGCTGCGCGCCAACGCCGCGCTCGCGAACCTGGCGCTGGGAGCCTGCGAGGAGGCGCTCGAGCTGACCGCGGAGTACGCCAAGACGCGCAAGCAATTCGATCAGCCCATCGCCATGTTCCAGGCGGTGGGCCACCGCGCGGCAGACGCCTACATCGACGTGGAAGGCATCCGGCTCACGACGCTGCAGGCCACCTGGTGCATCGCCGTCGGACGTCCCGCCGCCAAGCAAGTGGCGGTGGCGAAGCACTTCGCCTGCGAGGCCGGGCAACGCGTGGTGCACGCGGCGCAGCACCTGCACGGCGGCATCGGTGTCGACACCGAGTACCCGCTGCACCGCACATTCACCTACATGAAGCAGCTCGAGCTCACGCTCGGCGGGTCTACGCAGCAGCTGCTGGCCCTCGGCAACCTGATCGCGGACGAGGCTGCCGCCTGATGCCACTATTCAACCTGCGCTACGACCTGCGCTGCCCACCCTGCTGCAAGGCGGACTCGGCCCAACGCTTCCGCACTGCCATCGAGCAGTGCGAGTGGGCGGATCGAATGGGATTCGTCTCGGTGATGCTGTCGGAGCACCATGGCTCGCCCGACGGCTGCACGGCATCGCCAATGATGCTCGGGGCAGCCATCGCCGCACGCACGCAGAAGCTGCGCATCATGCTCGCCGCGCTGACGGCCCCCCTGCACGATCCGATCCGACTGGCCGAAGACATCGCAAGCCTCGACCTGATTTCGAACGGACGGGTGATCGTGGCGCTCTCCGACGGCTACCTCGAACCCGAGTTCACGGCGTTCGGCAAAGAACTCTGGGATCGAAAGCAGGTGATGAATGACATCATCCCGTTCTTGGAGAAGGCGTTCAGCGGCGAGCCATTCGAGTGGCAGGGACGCACGCTATGTGTGACGCCGAAGCCCGTTCAGCAGCCGCGACCGCCGATCTTCATGGGCGGCGCCTCACAGGCCGCCGCCCGACGCGCGGCGCACTTCGCCGACGCCTTTCTGCCGACTCTGCCGGCGCTCTACGAGGTCTATCGCGACGAGCTCGCGAAACTCGGCAAGCCGGTGCCGCCGGCCCAGTCCGACAATTCGCTGTCGAGTTTCATCTGGGTGGCCGAGGACCCCGACGCTGCCTGGGAGCAGATCGCACCCCACGCCATGCACGAAAACGACGCCTGCGGGAAGTTGCTGGCGGCATCGGAGTTGAGCGAGGCGACCTCGACCTTCAAGATCTTCAGCAATCCGGACGAGCTACGTGCCTCCGGCCGGTATCCGATCCTCACGCCGGAAGAGCTGATCGAGCGAGCGGGCAGCATGGGCCCTAGCGACGGCCTCATGCTCCACCCTTTGATGGGCGGAATCGAGCCCGATGTCTCGTGGCAGTGCCTGAAGCTCGTCGAGGAGAAAGTGCTGCCGGCGCTGCGCTAGGCCACCAGATCGCCAACAGCTTGGCGGAGAAGTGCGTTCATGACGCAGGAAACGACCCAGGCAGCGTCACGCGGCAGCATCCGCGACGAACACGGGTTCGAATTCCGGGGCACGGCCGATGAGTATTTCCGTATCTGGATCGTCAACGTCTGCCTGACAATCGTCACTCTCGGCATCTATTCGCCATGGGCGAAGGTGCGAACGGGGCGCTACTTCGCAGCGAGCACCCGCCTCGCGGGCGCCTCCTTCAGCTACCTCGCGGATCCCATCGCGATCCTCAAGGGGCGCCTGATCGTGCTGGGGAGCCTGGGCCTCTACGCGCTCACGCCCTTGGTCTCGCCGTTCCTGCAGCCGGTTCTCGGCGTCGCACTCGCAGCCGCAGTGCCCTGGGCCATCACTCGCTCTCTCTCGTTCAAGGCACACAACACGGCCTGGCGAAACATCCGCTTCGCGTTCGGAGCCCGCTACGGAGAGGCGTTCGCCGCCTACATCGGATTTCCGCTTGCGGGCGTGCTGACCCTCGGCGTGTTGTACCCGTACGCCGTGTTTCGCCAGCGCCAGTTCATCGTCGATCACGCCGCCTTCGGAACGACGCGATTCGCGTTCGCCTCGACGAGCGCCGCCTTCTACCGGGTCTTTGGGATGCTCCTGACGTTTGCCCTCGCCTGCGTGGCACTCGTCGCGGCGCTGGTTGCCGCCGGAGGTGAAGAGACGGGGCCCGCGCTGGCACTCGGCACGCTGGCCCCCTGCTACTTCGGCGCCTTCGCCTACGTCGCGGCCCGCATCACGAACCTCACCTACGAGGGAACAAAACTCGGCGAGCACCGCCTGTCCTCCCGTGTGCCGGCGCTCGGTCTCGCCTGGATCTACATGAGCAACGCTCTCGCCATCCTCCTCAGCCTGGGCCTGCTGATTCCGTGGAGCCACGTGCGACTCGCGCGCTTCCGCCTGGCTCACATGAGCCTCTTCTCGACCGGCAGCCTCGAGGAGTTCGCAGCGACCCAGGGTGGCGACGTGAGCAGTCTCGGCGCAGAGTTCGGAGAGGCCTTCGACATCGACGTGGGACTCTGACTTGCAGGAAATCGAGGGGCGACTCTACGACGGCACGACCGCGCGGAGTCGAGACGCCCGGTTGCGAGTCTATTCGGATGGATCCGTTCGGCTGCGAGCCGAGTCGCAGGAGCGCGCCCTCACGATCTCCGATCTCGAGGTCAGCGCACGCCTCGGCAACACGGCTCGACGCATCGGGCTGCCGGGTGGAAGCGAATTCGAGACACTCGACAACGACGCTGTCGATGCAGTCCTCGAGGCGCACGCCCAGACGGGGCGCAACTGGGTGCACCGCCTGGAGAGCCGGCTCGGCCTGGTGCTGGCGTCCAGCTTCCTGGTACTCGCGGCCGGCGCGACCTTCGTGCTCTGGGGAGTCCCGGCGTTGGCGCGAGAGGCCGCCTTCGCGGTCCCCCAGGAGCTCTCGGCACACATCGCTTCGGGCACGCTCGAGGTGCTCGACCGCACTCTCGACGCGAGCGAGCTATCCGCCCAGCGCCAGGCGGAGCTCAAGGCGCACTTTCGCGAGATCGCCGCGGCGGCCCCCCGGGGTTACGATTTCGAGCTCGTATTTCGCGCGGGTGGCGGCCTCGGCGCCAACGCGTTCGCACTGCCATCGGGCAGCGTCCTGATGACCGACGAGCTCGTCGGGCTGGCCGAGCGCGACGAAGAGATTGTCGCGGTGCTCGCCCACGAGGTCGGGCACGTGGTGCATCGGCACGGACTGCGCCACGCCATCCAGAGTTCGATGTTGGCGATGGCCATACTGCTGGTGACGGGAGACCTCTCGTCTACTTCGAGCTTCGTGGCGGCCCTGCCCACGGCGTTGGCAGAGTCGAAGTTCTCCCGCGAGTTCGAGGGCGAGGCCGACGACCATGCCGTCGCCTACCTGCGAGAGAGCGGGATCTCTCCGATGCACTTCGCCGCGCTCCTCCAGCGCCTCGCCGAAGAGCGCGGCGAGGCCGAGGGGATCGTGACCTTCCTATCGACCCATCCCTCGACCGACGAACGCATCGAGCGGCTCGAGGAGCAGGCCCGGCTCCGGTAGGCGGTGGGCGCAGTGCTGCGACCCCCCTTCAGACGTGCGTCAGCACCTCGAGCGCGGCCTTGGCGGCAGCCTGGTCGCAGACGATCGTACCCGCGCAGCCCGCACGCGAGGCCACCACGATGGGGCGCCCCTTCGCGCGCCCGGAAGTGAGCAGCACGGCCAAGCGATCCTGGCGCCGCACCAGGCGGCGGATGTCGGCCAGACTGATGCCGACGAACTCGCGGCGGTCGGGCAGCGCAATCGGCGTGCCATCCTCGGCCAACAGGTTGAGACACACATCCGTGGCCGGCTCGGTGCCGGCGTCGATTCTCACGCCGCGCATCACCTGCTCGAGCCACCCGTCGTTCTCGAGATCGCCGCAGCCGAAGATCGCCACGTCGAGGTCCCGATAGTGCTGCCGCACCTGGGTGATCCCGTGGTCGTCGAGCCGTGAAACCTTTTCGTCGATGACGTAGCCAAAGGACTGGAGCGTGCATCCATCCACCCTGCGCGCTCCCAGCAACCCACGAGCCTGTGCAACCATCTGCCCGACCACGGCGTCGGCCATGGGAAGCTTGTGGCTCAAAAAAGGCTCGAGTGTGAGGGGCACGAATTTGATCTGCTTGTCGCCCGACTCGTCGGGGAAAGGCGAGCTTTCGGCGCCCGCGCTGCGCACGAAGGTCGAACAGTGCATGCCACCGGCGAGGCCGATCGTGTAGACCGTGGGGTGCTCGACCATGTGCCGTGCAACGATCTGGTGCGCCAGGCGGGCGATGAGGAAGGGCATGACGGGATCGAGCGCGAAGCTCGGATGCGCCATATTTCTGACGACGTGCACCTCCGGAGCTGGCCTGGAGCCGTCTGCGGGCAGCGCCTTCGCGTCGTCCGCGAGCGAGCCAGCGAGCTCTGACGCCAGATCGAGATCTTCGAACGCGTTCGCGGCGCCGTCCGGCGGCGATTCGAAGCGAGCCAGCCCCATGTCGAGGCCCGCCTGCACCATGTCGCGCAAGGACGGCTCGTCGAGCTGCAGCGGGCGCCGCTCGCGTACGGCGTAGACCACCTCGACGGCATCGCGGATCTCGTCCTGGCTCCGCCCGGACAGCGCCAGCGCCGCCGCAATGCGGCATGCACGGGGCCGCGTCCCCTGAGGCACGCCCGAGAGCCGCCAGACGATCCCGTTGCATTCGAGGGGATAGAGCGGCGCGCGACGGTCGACGATCTCTTCGAGCGAGAGGGTGAGCGCAGCCGCCAGACGGACAGTCTCAGTCAGCGACGGCGATTTCGCCTGCTGCGCCGCGCGAAGTTGCCCCACACGCGCCGCGGACAGCTTGGCCCCCGCGCGTTCCGCCATCATCTGACGCGACATCTCGCGCACCGAGCTGCGGTCGGAGTTCAACTGCCCATTGTCGAGTGCCGCCTGGGCGAGTGCCTCGATGACCGTCGCCTCCCAGTTGCCGTCGTTCGCGCCCACCTGCTCTCCTCCGCTGCTACTCGCTCGCGAGTTGGCCGTCTGCCGCACTTTTTTTCGAGAAATATTTCCGTGATCTCATTGCATCCTTGCCGCGTTCGAATCGATCCCGATCCCCACTCCGACACGTTCATGAGGCGCCGGCTTCGAAAACGTCGGTTCCCCGACGACCGCACTTCGCCCATCGCGCAATCGCCCAGCGTGACCTTCGTCGGCGGCGCAGTGGGTCAATTTCGGCGCTCGACACAGTTGAGGGTAACGGCGTGCACGTTTCGGCTCAGTCGAGTATGTCGAGGCCATGGGATTGATCACCGACGGGTTTCGCCGCACCAGTGCTCCCCACTGATCGCGGCGAACGCCCAGAAAGCGTACCGGTGCCGCACCACGATTGCACCGGTGGAGACACCACATGGAAACCACCGACGACACGAAGCACTTCGACGATCTCGACTTCCGAAACCCCGCTCTCGGCACGCCCGAGCTGATCGCGAAGCTTTCCACCTGGGAGCTACTCGAGCACGTCCTGTCGCTCGACGTCGAGGCAACGCGGATCCTCTATCTGTGGGGCCCGCCAGGCACCGGAAAGACCTATTGCGCGTTCCACTTCGGCCGCGTCGAGAACGGTTTCTACGCCGTCACGTTGACCGACGAGACCTCGGCGGCCGAGCTCCGGGGCCACTTCATCTTCCGCGGGGGAGACGCCGTGTGGCACAACGGTCCCTTCGTGCGGGCGATGCTCGAGGGCAAGCGCCTGGTCATCAACGAAATCGGCAATGCGAACGCCGACGTGCTGGCGCTGCTCTTTCCGATCCTCGAGAGCCTGGAGACGGCGGAGATCACGCTCCCCACAGGCAAGACGATCCGGCCCGCCCCGGGCTTTCACGTGGTCGCCACGGACAACCGCCCGCCGGATCAGCTCCCCGAGGCGCTCGACGACCGCTTCGGCGTTCACGTGCGCGTGTCCGAGCCGCACCCCAACGCCATCGCACGGCTGCACCCGCAGCTGCGCGAGGTGGCACTCGCATCGGCCGGCCTCGACGACGAGCGCCGCGTCAGCCCGCGCGGCTGGCTGAGCCTGCAGTCGCTGATCCCGGTGTTCGGGCTGGAGGCCGGCTGCCAGCTGGCCTTCGGGCCGGACCGCGGCCCCCTCGTCTTCGAGGCCATCGTGATGGCCCGGCACGCCAAGCCGCAGAAGAAGCCGAAGCGCCGCTAGCACGCGCCACGGCGCGTGGGCGCTCTCGCCCCACCGGCGCCATCACGCCGGTGGGTCCTTTCCCCCGTCCCAGTCAACGACTGAGCCCCGAAGCAGGAGCCACCATGAACCCCCGTTACTCCGCACCGTCGCACTTCATGCCCCTGCCGGAGCTGCTCAGTGACGAGCCCGGCAGCTACGAGATCATCGACTCCCACGAGATCCGGGGCTTGCCGACGAACGGCATGGTCGATCAGGTGAACAAGGTGATGCTCGTGCCCCTCGACGCGGCGGGACGCGTCGTATCGAGGCACGAATGCGCGCACGTCCTCTGGACGCCGGCACGCATGCCGAACGTGCGTGGGTACCGGGGCTACCTGCAGGCCGTCGAGGACGGCCGCATCAACCGCGGCCTCCGCTGGATCGGCCTCGGCATCGATCTAGACGAGGAGCAGCTCGCGCAAGTGGTGAAGCTGGGCGCCGAGGATCTCGAACACGACTCGACGGGGCTCCTGCACTGGGCCCTGCGCAGCGTCGCCTCCTATGGCACGAACGCCGAGCAGCCCCTGCTGGCACTGATCGACGACGACACGCACCTGTCACTGCCCTTCCAGCAGCCGCTCACGCCTCCGCTCGCGCACCGCGTGCGCGAAATCGTCGTGCGCACCCACCGCAAGCTCGAGCGCGCGCGGAAGCGCGAGAGCGGCCCGGTGGCTGGCCCGAGAAGTGCGCTGCTGATCGCGCGCTGGCTGCGGCGCGAGCTGGTGAAGCAGGGGCTCCCCGAGCCGAAGGAGCGCGGCGCGCTCGTCTGCTGCCTCGGCGCCGAATCGGAGCTGTCGGGCCGCGCCCGACGCCCCTGGCTCGCGCGCGGCCTGCTCGGCGGCGGGGGCGGGGGCGGCAACGGCGGCCCGGG
>JAFDDG010000143.1 GCA_019310965.1 Deltaproteobacteria bacterium | reverse complement strand
CTCGGAGATCACCCGCCCACCGGTGAGAATCGCGAGATCCTGCAGCATGGCCTTGCGACGGTCACCGAAGCCCGGCGCCTTCACCGCGGCTACGTTGATGGTGCCGCGGATTTTGTTGACCACGAGCGTCGCGAGCGCCTCGCCCTCGATGTCTTCGGCGATCAGGAGCATCGGCTTGCCGCTGCCAGCTACCTCCTCGAGCAACGGGACCATCTCCTGCATGTTCGAGATCTTGCCCTCGTTGAGCAGCAGGAATGCGTCCTCGAGTACCACCTCCATGCTCTCGGGATTGGTCACGAAGTAGGGTGACAGGTAGCCGCGGTCGAACTGCATGCCCTCGACCACGTCGAGCTCGGTGGCGAGCGACTTGCCCTCCTCGACCGTGATCACGCCCTCCTTGCCGACCTTGTCCATGGCTTGGGAGAGGATCTCGCCGATGGCGGTGTCGTTGTTGGCGGAGATCATGCCGACCTGGGCGATCTCGTCCGCGGTGCGTGTGGGCTTGGCCAGGCGGGAGAGCTCCTGGCTCATGACCTTGACCGCCGCTTCGATGCCGCGCTTGAGATCCATGGGATTCATGCCAGCCACGACCAGCTTGCTCCCCTCCTTGAAGATCGACTGGGCGAGCACGGTCGCGGTGGTGGTGCCGTCACCGGCGACGTCGGAGGTCTTGCTCGCGACCTCTTTCACCATCTGCGCGCCCATGTTCTCGAACCTGTCCTCGAGCTCCACCTCCTTCGCGACGGTCACGCCGTCCTTGGTCACGGTGGGGGAACCCCAGCTCTTCTCGATAACGACGTTCCGGCCCTTGGGCCCGAGCGTCACGGCCACCGCATCGGCCAGCTGATTCACGCCGGCGAGCAGCTTGCCCCGCGCGTCCGCGTCGAAAGTAATGTCCTTCGCCATGTCTCGACTCTTCCTCTTCTTGTTCTCTGGTTTTCTTGAATCTCGATCCCGGCTCCCGGGATCGCTGTATCGAATCGGCCGTCCAGGCGGCTCGCTCCCTGTTTCCGACGGCGTGGGCCACCGAGGCCTCTCGGCACCCCCTGGGTGCAATTGAAGGCGTTAGCATCGGCACCCCCTCACGGCTGGCAAGGGTCGCCGCTCGCCTTTCCGGCTCCGCGCCTGGCAGTCGGGGGGGTCAGCGCCCGAGGTGCGTACGAATCGCCGCCGCCAGGGCGTCCGGTGTGAAGCCGAGGTGAGCCGCCAGATCACCGGCCGGCGCAGACGCGCCGAAGCGCTGCACGCCGTATACGAGTCCACTGCGCCCCACGAAGCGCCGGTAGCTCTCCCCGCGCCCCGCCTCCACGCCTACCAGCGGTGTACCGTCGTCCGGGATCAGCGCCAGCTGATCGGCCTCGGGCTGCTCCGCGAAGAGGTCGATGCAAGGCATGGAGACCACGCGTGCGGAGACGCCCTCGCCGGCCAGCTGATCCGCAGCGCCGAGCGCCAGCGAGACCTCCGAGCCACTGGCCAGGATCACGAGATCGGGCTTGCCGTCGGGCTCCCGCACCGAGTAGGCACCCTTCCACACGTCCTCGCTCTGGAAGCCCGCCGGCCGCTCCAGAGCGGGCAGCCCCTGGCGCGTCAGCGACAGCGCCACCGGGCCCTCGGCACGCTGCAGCACCCAGGCATACGCCATGGCCGTCTCGACGCCGTCGGCCGGTCGGAAGACCGTGAAGTTCGGGATCAAGCGGAGGCTGTCGACCTGCTCTACCGGCTGGTGCGTCGGCCCGTCCTCACCCACGTAGAACGAGTCGTGCGTGAAGACGAAGAACGAGCGGATCTTCATCAACGCGGCCAGCCGCAGCGCGGGCCGCATGTAGTCACTGAAGATCATGAAGGTCCCGCAGTAGGGGATGAACGTGCCGTCGAGGGCGATGCCGTTGGTGATGGCCGCCATCGCGTGCTCGCGAACGCCGAAGTGGATGTTGCGGCCCGCAAAGGGATCGGCGCCCTCACCCGCGGCGGGTCCCACCACGCCGTCATTGGCGATCATCGGGGGGGCCGCGGAGCCGGCCAGGTCCGCCGAGCCACCGACGATGAAGGGCACGAGCTCGTGCAGCTTCTTCAGCGCCGCGCCCGAGTGCTTGCGCGTCGCGTCGTCGACGCCGGCCCGGCCGTCCACCAGCAGCTCGCCGAGATTGCCCGGCAGCTTGCGGTTGCGCGCCGCGTCCCAGGCAGCTGCTCGCTCGGGGCTGGCCTCGCGCCAGGCCTGATGGCGCGTGTCCACCGCCTGCCGCTCCTGCTTCTTGGCCTCGATGCGCTCGGCCATGTGGGCCCGCACCTCGTCGGGCACCAGGAAGGCGGGCTCCTGGGGCCAGCCGAGCGCGTCCTTGGTCCGCGCGACCTCGTCCGGGCCGAGGGCGGCGCCGTGGGCCTTGCTCTTGCCAGCCACACCTGGGCTGCCGTAGCCGATCACCGTGCGCGTGATGAGCAGGCTCGGCCGATCCGTCTCGGCGCGCGCCGCCTCGAGCGCGGCCCGCACTGCGAGCA
Source organism: Deltaproteobacteria bacterium (assembly GCA_019310965.1). GTDB lineage: Bacteria > Myxococcota_A > UBA9160 > UBA9160 > SMWR01. The sequence goes on along the minus strand of JAFDDG010000143.1, from coordinate 2,463 downwards.
CGTCGTTGCCGTCCACGGGGCCCTGCACGTGCCAGCCCTGGGCCTCGAAGCGCTTTTGCACGTCCTCGCTGGTGGAGAGCGACGTCGGGCCGTCGATGGTGATCTGATTGTCGTCGAAGAGGAAGATCAGATTGCCGAGGCCCAGGTGGCCGGCCAGCGATGCCGACTCGGCCACCACGCCCTCCATCAGGTCGCCGTCGCCCATGGTGCCGTAGACGAAGTGGTTGCCCGGCGCCTCCTGCTCGGCTGTGGCCTCGCCGCCGAGCTGCGAGCGCGTCATGCGCGCCGCCAGCGCCATCCCCACGGCGTGGGCGAAGCCCTGACCGAGCGGGCCGGTGGTGATCTCCACGCCCGGGGTGTCGCCGTACTCCGGGTGCCCGGGCGTCGCAGAGCCCAGCTGCCGGAAGCGCTTGATCTCGTCGAGCGAGAGGTCGTAGCCGTAGAGGTGGAGCAGCCCGTAGAGCAGCATCGACGCGTGCCCACCCGAGAGCACGAAGCGATCCCGCAGCGGCCAATCCGGATCGCTCGGATCGAAGCGAAGGTGCTGGTCGAAGAGCTCGAAGGCCGCTGGCGCGAGCCCCATGGGTGCACCGGGGTGCCCGCTGTTCGCGGCCTGCACGGCGTCGACAGCCAGGAAGCGGATCGTGTTCTCGATCCGCTCCCGGAGCTGGGGGGTGGTGGACATCAGGAATCTCCGGATTGGGCGATATCGCGCCGCCGGCGACACGTTAACCGATGGCTCGGCGCGACAACAGACGGAGCTTGCGACTCTGGGCGAGCCGAGCTGGCCAGGGAGCGGGTGGTCGGGGTGGAGGGACTCGAACCCTCGACGCTGAACCCCCAAAGTTCAGGCTCTACCACTGAGCTACACCCCGATCGCCAACCAAGCTACCACGGCCGGCAGCCCGCGAAAAACGCCCGACTATGGGGCGAAGAAGCGGTGCTCGAGCCAGCCCACCAGGTCGCGCAGGCTCTGCTGATCGATCTCGTGGCCCATCTCGTACTCGGCGTGGGCGACGCTCATGCCCAGCGTCTCGAGACGTTCGCGCGACTCGTGCGCGCGCTCCACCGGAATCATCGGGTCGTTCGTGCCGTGGATCACCAGCGTGGGCAGGGCCTCGAGCTCGGGACCTCGCTCGGCGCGCTCCGCGATCTCGCCGGGCAGCCACGACGAGAGCGCCACCAGGCCGGCGAAGCGCGCGGGATCCTGGAGCGCCAGGTCATAGGCCATCACGCCACCCTGGCTGAAGCCCATCAGCAGCAGCCGCTTGGGATCGATCGGGAAGTGCTCGATCGCCTGGTCGAGGAAGGCACGCAGCTGAAAGTTCGCCGCCACCATGGCCGAAGGATCGGGCGGCCCACCCGAAGAGATCGGGAACCAACCGTAGCCGCGGCTACCCGGACCGGTTTCCATCTCGAGCGGCCCCTGCGGGCAGATCATCAGCAGGTCACCCCCATTGATCATGGGTGCGAGTCCGAGTAGATCGTGCGCGCTGGCCCCCCAGCCGTGCAGTGCCAGAACCGTGGGGAAGGGGCCCTCTCCCGCGGGAACGTGAGCAGTGTGGAGAAGTTCCATGCGCGCAGCTTAGAAGAATCGCAGGGCCGTGCTATCACCCGACATCCCCCACGCCCCAGCCCCCGCGCGGCGACTCGCCCCGGTGTGGGTCGCCCCCTGCCAGCGGCCGCCTCGAGTGGCCTCGGAACCCTCGAAAGACACGACATGACAGACCAACCCCGCAACCTCTTCGACAAGGTCTGGGAGGCGCACAAGGTGCGCGAGCTGGGCGGCGATCAGACCCAGCTCCTCATCGGCACCCACCTGGTTCACGAGGTCACGAGCCCCCAGGCGTTCGCCATGCTGCGCGAGCTCGGGCTGTCGGTGCGCTTCCCCAAGCGCACCTTCGCCACCGTCGACCACATCATCCCCACCGACTCGCAGATCCGCCCCTTCCAGGACGCGCAGGCCGAAGCGATGATGACGGAGCTCGAGCGCAACTGCCGCGACAACGACATCACGTTCTTCGACCCGGCCAGCGGCCACCAGGGCGTGGTCCACGTGATCGGCCCCGAGCTCGGACTCACCACGCCGGGCTCCACCATCGCCTGCGGCGACAGCCACACCGCGACTCACGGCGCGTTCGGTGCCATCGCCTTCGGGATAGGCACCAGTCAGGTGCGCGACCTGCTGGCGAGCCAGTGCCTGGCCATGGCGCGGCTCAAGGTCCGCCGCATCGAGGTGACGGGCAAGCTCGGCCACGGCGTCTACGCCAAGGACGTGATCCTCGCGATCATCCGCGAGCTCGGCGTGAACGGCGGTGTCGGCTACGCGTACGAGTACGCTGGGCCGGTGGTCGAAGCCATGGACATGGAGGAGCGCATGACGCTCTGCAACATGTCCATCGAGGGCGGCGCGCGCTGCGGCTACGTAAACCCGGACCAGACCACCGTCGAGTATCTGCGCGG
>JAFDDG010000038.1 GCA_019310965.1 Deltaproteobacteria bacterium | reverse complement strand
CGAGATCACCCAGGGCTGCATCGAGTTGCTCGGACCGATGGCCATTTCTCGCGAGCATCTGCTCGAGAAGTGGTTCCGGGATGTGCGCATCACGGACATCTACGAGGGCACGGGTCAGATCCAGAACCTGATCATCGCCCGCACGATCCTCGAGTACGATCGTACCCAGCTGAAGTAGCTACGACTGGCGCCTCCACGCGATGTGGGGGCGCCCGGACACCGTCAACCGCGCTAGGTTCTGCGGCCATGCGAGCCGTCATCGTCGACAACCCGGGCAAGGAATCCACGCTTCGTATCGGCGAGGTTCCGGCGCCGGAACTCGGGCCGGGCAACGTGCGCATCCGCGTCGCGGCCTTCGCCCTCAATCGGGGCGATCTGCTGCAACGCCTGGGCTTGTATCCTCCGCCGCCGGGCGCTTCCGAGATCATGGGGCTCGAGTGCGCGGGACGCGTCGCGGAAGTCGGGGCCGACGTCACGGGTTGGAAGCCCGGCGATCGCGTCATGGCTCTGCTGGCCGGCGGTGGCTACGCCGAAGAAGTGGTGGCGCCTGCGGCTTGCCTGCTCCCGGTTCCGGAGCGCCTCAACCTGACCTCTGCCGCGGCGACGCCGGAGGTCTTTCTCACCGTCCACCAGAACGTGTTTCAGCACGCGGAGCTCGCAGAAGGCGAGTGGCTGTTGGTTCACGGCGGTGCCAGTGGCATCGGCACGACGGCGATCCAGCTGGCGAAGGAGGCCGGCGCGAAGGTGATCATCACGGCGGGCAGCGAAGACAAATGCGCCCGCTGTCGCGAGCTGGGTGCGGATGTCGCCGTGAACTACAAGCAGGCCTCGTTCGCGGAGGCGGTCCGTGAGGCAACCGGCGGGCGCGGGGTGGATGTCGTGCTCGATCACATCGGGGCCGACTACCTCGCCGACAACCTGGCTTCTCTCGCCGTGGACGGTCGGCTGGTGATGATCGGGCTGATGAGCGGCGCTCGGACCGAGATCAACCTGGGGCTCGTGGTCGGCAAACGGCTTCGGATCCAGGGCTCGACCTTGCGGGCGCGCAGCGCGGCCCAGAAGGGCGCCCTGATCGCATCCTTCCAGGAGCGCTTCGGCGCTGCCCTCGAAGCAGGCCGGGTCGCTCCGGTGGTCGATCGGGTCTTGCCGATGGCGGAGATCGAGCAGGCTCACAAGCTGATGCAGGCGAGCGGCCACTTCGGAAAGATCGTGCTGGAAGTGGCAGGGGACGACGGCTAACGTCCGGCGCCTTCGAATCCGTTCCCTACATCGAACCCGAGGAGGTCCACGTGGCCGTCGAGCGAACTCTTTCCATCGTGAAGCCCGATGCCGTTGCCAAGGGCGCCACGGGCGAAATCCTGCGCCGCTTCGAGGAGGCTGGCCTCCAGATCATCGCGATCAAGAAGCTCCAGCTTAGCGAGGAGCTGGCCCAGGGCTTCTACGCGGTTCACAAGGAGCGCCCCTTCTTCGGCGACCTGGTGAAGTTCATGACGTCCGGCCCTGTCGTGGTCAGCGCGCTCGAAGGCGAAGGCGCCATCGCGAAGAATCGCGAGTTGATGGGGCCCACGAATTCGACCGAAGCCCCGGCGGGCACCATCCGCGGCGATTTCGGCACCGACATCGAACGCAACGCCGCTCACGGCTCGGACGCGCCGGAGACCGCGAAGATCGAGATCTCCTACTTCTTCAATGCCAGCGAGATCGCGGGGCCGTGCGAGGCGCTCTGAACAGGGCAGCCGGGGCGGCGCTCGTGGCCGTCACGCTGATGCTCGGCAGTGCCGGGTGTCGTGAGGAAGGTGCCGCCGAGAAGGCGGGCAAGAAGGTCGACGAGATGGTCGATCGGCTCCGCTACGGTGACGAGGGCGATCTCGAGAAGGCCGGCCGCAAGCTCGGCGAGGCCGCGGATGACGCGACCCGGAAGACGGGCGAAGCCCTCGAGGATCTCGGCAAGGAGCTCCAGGGCGACTAGCCCGGAGCTGGCCTTTGCCGCCTACTCCGGTAGAGCGAATGCCATCAGATGATCACCGGGCGGGTTGGGCGAGCCCCAATGCCCTCCGGCGGCAACGACGACGTATTGCCGACCACCGGGCCGCACCTGGTAGGTCATCGGAACCGCGTTGGCGGCCGTCGGTAGTGTCGTCTTCCAGAGCACCTTGCCGTCCGCGAGGTCGTGGGCGCGCAACATGTGGTCGGTCGAGGCACCGATGAATACGAGCCCTGTCGACGTGACGGTGGGCCCTCCGACTCCAGGCACACCCTTGATCAACGAGAAGGGGAAGGGCGCAAGCTTCTTGGCCGTTCCGAGAGGGACGCTCCAGCGGATCTCGCCGGCCGCCAGATCGATCGCGTCGAGTGTGCCCCAGGGTGGCGCGGTGCAGGGCACGCCGACCGGGGAGAACACGAGCCCGGTCTCCACGCAGTAGGGCGTCCCGTGCTGGGGCTGGAAGTTGTCTCCGCAATCCTCCCGCGGCACGAGTTTGCTGGTCGCGGGGAGTCGCCAGGTGACGACCAGCATGATCTGCTCGCCCAGATGAATGGCCGGCGAGCCCCAGTTGTTCCCTCCGCCGTTGGAGGGGTAGAGCAGTGACCCGCCGAGGGAGGGCGGCGTAAAGATGCCGTCGTTTCGCACGTCGTTCAGTTTGTCCCGGCAGGCGCCTTCATCCAGGAACGTGAAACCCCAGGCATCGTCGGAGGTGATCGGCGGGAGCAGATGAGGGATGTGCGTCGGGAACGGCTGGGTCGGTGAGAGGTACTCGCCCGGAACCGGATCCTGGGGGACAGGGCGCTCTTCCACCGGAAACACCGGCTCGCCGGTTTCCCGATGCAGGACGAAGGTCATGCCCATCTTCGTCACCTGCACGACGACGGGGATCGTCTCGTCGCCCAGGCGCAGATCCATCAGCGTTGGCTGCGCCGGGGTGTCGTAATCCCAGAGATCGTGGTGAACCATCTGGAAGTGCCAGACCACCTCGCCGGTCTTGCCATTCAGGGCGACCACGGAGCTCGAATAGTGGTCGAGGCCGTCGCGATGCCCTCCGTAGTAGTCCGGGTTGGTGTTGCCGGTCGGGACGAATACGAGATCGCGTTCCTCATCGACGGCGATGATCGACCAGACGTTGGTCGTGCCGCTGCGGTAGGTGCCGTCCTCGTTCAGCTTCTCCGTGCCCGGCGGGACCGGGTTCCAGGCCCAGCGCAACTCGCCGCTTCGAACGTCGTAGGCGCGGACGACACCGCTGGGCGCATCGGTGCGTTGGTTGTCGAGGACCAGAGAGCCCGTGATGGCAAGGTCGTTCAGAATCGCTGGGGGCGAGGTGATGCTGTACTCGACCGGTTGGTGCTTCGAAAGACGGTGTGTGACGTCCACCTCTCCCCCCTCACCGAAATCCATGCAGCGAAGACCGGTCTCGGCATCGAGAGCGATGAGGCGCGCATCGAGGGTGCCCATCAGGATCCGATGCTCGCAGATTCCTTCCTTTCCCGAGCGCCAGCTGCTGACGCCCCGGCAGACCGGGAGAATGTCAGCGTACCGGTCCACCTCCGCATCGAAACGCCATTTCTCCGCGCCGGTTTCGGCATGGATGGCGAATACCTTGTTGAAAGAGGAGCAGTAGTACAGGGTGTCGTCGATCACGATCGGCGTCGCCTGGAACCCGTTGTTCGTGACGGGAATGCGCCCCTCGCCGGGTCCCTGTGCCTTTCGGATGTCTCCTGAGCGATGCTCCCAGGCAAGTTCCAGCCACTGCACGTTCTCGGGCGTGATCTGCTCGGCCGTCGAATAGTGCGTGCCGCCAGGTGTCCCGCCGTAGGCGGTCCAGGTTGCGATGGAACCGCCGCCGAAGCTCGGCGCCGGGGCGTTCTCGCACGCGATCGTGAACGCAGCAAGGCCGGCGATGACCCACCAGGTGGCTCGGCCCTTCGAGCTCGAAGACATGACTTGCTCCCCTTGGTTCGGGCCCCAGCATACCGAGATCGGAGGAGTTCGAGCCGCGCTCAGAGCAGACGCTCGACCGAAGAGCTTCCGCTCACCATTCGGAAGCGCGCCTTCGTGGTGGCGACCGAGTCGGGAACGAGGGTGTCGAGGGTCTTGTACTCGACGATCAGCTCGTCCGGGGTCAGATCGACCAGGGCGTAGCCCTGTCCGACGATGTCGACGTGCTTCATGTAGGGCTCGTTGGCCTTGAGCATCAGGTTCTCGACGAAGTGCAGCACGGGGAGCGGGGCCAATTCGAGCGGGTCCGGATCCGCGGTCAGGGAGCCGGTCACGAAATCGGCCGCGACCGGAACCGATGCGGGATCGTCGAAGTCGATGTGGAGTTCGGAGGTCAGATAGATGTGGGTATGGCCGCTGGTGAAGACGACGTTCTCGACCTGCTGCTGTTCGATGTGCTCGAGCAACTCGCGGCGCTCGGCCTGGAACATGTCCCAGCCGTCCCCATCGATATAGATGCCCGCGTTGGGCTCGAAGTTCGGATCGTCTACAGGCCGAGTCCCGGGAAGATCGAAGTCGACGATCTTCCAGGGTGTGATCTGGTACGGGTTTCCGATCATCTTCCAGGCGCCGCGGCTGGCCGCGAGGCGGCGCTTGAGCCATTGCCGTTGGATGTCGCCGAGCGCTGTCCGGTCCGGGTCGAAGATGTCCCGTCCACCGGGCTCCTGGGTACTGTGGGTGTTGAACGCGTCGAAGAAGTTGCCCGTGGGCGGAACGGCCGGATCGCGTTCGGAGCGGCTGTCGATCATGAAGACCTCGGCGAGCCTCCCCCATTCGAAGCCCCGGAAGATCCGACCCGAAGCCGGGCTCGGAATGGGCATGTATTCGGTGAATGCCCGCTCCGCAGCGGCCAGGCGCGGCGGGTCGGAGAGGTGGTCGACGCCATTCCAGAACTCCCCGTCATCCCACATCGCGACCAGCGGCACGTGGGCTTGCAACGCCTGCAGGTCCGGGTCGCTGTGGAAGAGCTGATAGCGTTTCCGGTAGTCGTCCAGGCTGCGCGTATGCGTATCGTTGGCGTAGATGTAGTCACCGAGGTGCATCATGAAATCGATGTCTTCCTGGGCGATCGAGCGGTGGGCGACGTAGTAGGCGCTGCGTTGCTGGCAACTCGCGAACGCGTAGCGGAGCCGGTCCGGGTGGGAGCCGCGCGGGGGGGCGGTGCGCATCCGGCCCACGGCACTCTGGCCGGCGGCGCTTTCGAAGCGGTAGAAGTACCAGCGGTCGCTGCGGAGGTCCGGAACTTCGATCTTCAAGGTGTGCCCGTTCTCTGCCAGCGCGTGAGCAACGCCGCCGGCAACGATCGCCCCGAAATCGGCGTCTTCGGAGACCATCCAGGTGACGGCGACGGGCGCGCTGTCCGCAGGCGCGGGCACGCGGGTCCAGATCCGCCCCTCATAGGGGCGCGGGTCGCCGCATTTCACGCCGTCCGGAAAGGCGCTCGTCGTCGGCGTGCAGGCCAACAGGCCGGGCAGGGCAGCTCCGACGACGCCCGATGCGGCGAGTCCTCGAAGAAATGCGCGCCGTTGAATGCGCGGCACGCGCAGAGCCACATCGCGCGGCTCGCCAATCAGGATGGTTCGGGACATCGAGGCTCCACCTCAGCGGGTCGCAGCCTCGGCGCCTCGCATTCCAGCAGGGCTGGAAGAGCCCGGCATGGTGCCATTCTACCCCAGGCGAGGAGTGATGGAGACGCATTCCGAACGCGATTGGAACCGAAGGGGCGCGGGGCCTCCGGAAGTGGGGTGCCCGATCTTGGAATCAGGCGTAGCCCTTCGCGATCAGCAGGATCAGGCCGACGTAGGCCAAGGTGAGCCAGAGTCCGTGGCTCTTGATTGCCCGCTTCACGAGTCCCCCCTTGTTTCTCTTTCATGTGTTTCGTACGAAACGCGTTGGACTTGAGGGGTAGCGAATGAAAAACGCCGTGACGTGACGTAGCTCACTGCTTGGAAAGAGCGTAGCTCCTGGAAGGGGCTTCGCCTAGCGACCCGAGAAACGGGCAGGGCGTTTTTCCCTTGCCGCCATCAGGCCCTCAGCGAGGTCGGCATCCTCGTAGCAGAGGCTCTGCTCATGGGCTTCGATCGCGAGTTGTTCATCGAGGCTGGCTGTAGCGGTCCTTGCGAGGGAGCGTTTGGTGCCTCGGACCGCGAGCGGAGACGCCTGGGCGATCGTGTCGGCCATGGCCAGAGCCTCCTCGACGACCCTCTCGCGGGGCAGGCTGCGGTTCACCATGCCCATCTGGGCGGCTTCCGGGCCTTCCAGGAGGCGGCCCGTGAAGAGCAGCTCGGCCGCATGGGCGGGGCCGACCAGACGGGGAAGTGTCCAGGTTGCGGCCATGCCCGGGTGAATTCCGAGGCGTGTGAAGTTGAGGCCGAGCTTGGCCTCGTTGGCCGCCAGGCGGATATCGCAGGCGAGGGCGACGCAGCAGCCGGCACCAATGGCATGGCCGTTCACCGCGGCGATCGTCGGCTGGGGTAGATCCCGCACGGAGAGGTAGAGGCCGTAGAAGCGCCGCATGAAATCGCGATTCTCGGCACGCGTGGCGCCGCCGGGGTCGGCGCGGCCTGCGGCGCCCATGCGGTCGATCATGTCCAGGTCGCCGCCGGCGGAAAATGCCCGGCCCGCGCCGGTGAGGACGACCGCGCGCAGAGCATCGTCCTTGGCGAGATCGTTCATCGCGTTGGAGATGGCCTCGCCCATGGCTTCGGTCATGGCATTCAGGCGCGCGGGGTCATTGAAGGTGACCGTCGCGATTCCATTCCCGCGATCGATGAGAAGAAGAGGCTCTGTCATGGACGAAGGCTGACGGAGGAGAGCTTCGTGAGCAAATGAAACGGGGTAGAGAGGGCGAAGCCTCTCTACCCCGTCGAGGGTCTGCGGCCCTTGGGAAGGGCTGCGCGAGCGAATGGGCTAGTCAGCCGATCGCCGCAGGAAGGCGGGCGCCTCGCGATCGTCCTCGTCTTCCTGGGGCAGGCCTGCCTGGCGTCGCTTGCGCAGGAAGGTCGGCACGTCGAGTTCGTCTTCGAAGGGCGAGACGAACTCGTCAGGGCTTGTGCCTTGCTCTGCCGCGGGTCGCAAGGGCTCTGTCACGAGAGGCACGGCCTCGGTCGTGAGTTCGGCTGCCGGCGGCGGCGCTGCCACGTCGGCAGCCGCTGCGGCCGGCATGTCCAGCGGTCGCAGCTCGGTCAGGCTTTCGCGGGCCGGCGTGCGCTCGCCCACCCGGACTCGGCCATCGTCGAGGCCCGTCGCGATCACGGTGACGCGGATCTCGCCCTCGCTCACCGTCTCGTCGATGACGGCGCCGAAGATGATGTTCGCCTCCTCGTGCGCTGCTTCCTGCACCAGGGTCGATGCCTCGTTCACCTCGTAGAGGGTCATGTCCGGCCCGCCGGTGATGTTGATCAGCACACCTCGTGCGCCGTCGATCGAGACGTCTTCGAGCAGCGGGCTCGAAATCGCCGCGTAGGCCGCGTCCTGGGCGCGGTTCTCGCCGGAGGCGGCTCCCGTACCCATCAGCGCCATGCCCATCTCGTTCATGATCGTGCGAACGTCGGCGAAATCCAGGTTGATCAAGCCGTGTACGGTGATCAGATCCGAGATGCCACGGACGGCGTTCACGAGCACGTCGTCCGCCAGCGTGAACGCCGCCGTCATGGGCGTGTCCTTGCCGGCCAGTGCGAGCAAGCGCTGGTTCGGGATCGTGATCAGCGTATCCACGACCCGGTGCAGCTCTTCGAGCCCCTGCTCCGCGTGCTTGGTGCGCTGCCTCCCCTCGAACGGGAACGGTTTCGTCACGACGGCCACCGTCAGGGCGCCGATCTCCCGCGCCACTTCGGCAATGACCGGCGCGGCGCCAGTGCCCGTACCGCCGCCGAGTCCGGCGGTGATGAAGACCATGTCCGAGCCGATCAGCATGTCGCGCAGCTTGTCGCGATCCTCGAGTGCCGCAGCACGACCCTTCTCCGGGTTCGCGCCGCAGCCGAGGCCGCGGGTCACTTGCGGTCCGAGTTGGATCTTGATCGGTGCCAGTTTGTGCTCGAGGGCCTGGGCATCCGTGTTGGCCGCCACGAATTCGACGCCGGACAGGCCTGCCCGGATCATCGTATCCAGGGCATTGCCACCCGCACCGCCGCAACCAACCACTTTGATGCGTGCATGGAGCTCGCCCGAATCTTCGAATTCGAGCAGATCGCTGCCATCGTCGGGGCCTACCTCGAGAAGATCGAAACCATCTCCCGACGCATTCGCCAGCCTCTCCGAATCTCGCGGTTCGCGATTCTTGCCCATCTTCACCCCCTTGTGGACGCGATCCTAGCGGGAACTTTCCCCAGAGGAAACGCCCATTTAGCTCAAAAGTTGCGAGCCCGGCCTCGAAATATCGCGAGCCCGGCCTCATTCATCACCGGGCCCAACCGGCGCCCAGGTCTACTCGAATTCCCCATAGAACCAGTCCCGCATGCGCTGCTTCACGCGCCGGAAGATTGATTCGTCCCGGATCCTGAAGCGGCTCTGGTGGCGGCCGGTGCACCCGTGGCCGAATAGCACGAGGCCAACGCCGGTCGCGTACATCGGGCTGCGCACCACATCCTGCAGTCCGCCCACGTGGGTCGGCTGGCCCTGGCGCACCGGGGATTCGAAGATCTCCTCGGCCAGGTCGGGCGCACCGGTCAGGGCCGACGCGCCGCCGGTCAGCACGACGCCGGACGGAATCTTGTCTTCGAGGCCGGCGCGAACCAGTTCCTGGCGAACCAGGGAGAGGATCTCGTCGATGCGCGGCTCGATGATCTCGCACAGGATCTTGCGCGAGACTTCCCGCGGCCGTCGTCCGCCGACGCTAGGTACGGTGATCACATCGTCGGAGCCGAGATAGCGCGCGGACGCCACGCCGAAGCGCTTCTTGATGCGCTCGGCTTCGTCGAAGGGCGTGCGCAGGCCAACCGCGATGTCGTTCGTGATGTGGTAACCGCCTAGCGAGAGCACCGATGTGTGCTTGATCGACCCTTCAGAGAACACCGCGATGTCCGTGGTGCCTCCGCCGATATCGATCAAGCAGACACCCAGCTCCCGCTCGTCGCTGGCCAGGACGGCTTCGGCGGAGGCCAACGGCTCGAGCACGATGTCCATCACGTTGAGGCCGGCCTTGTTCGCGCATTTCACGATGTTCTGTGCGCTCGTGACCGCTGCCGTGACGATGTGGATCTGGGCTTCGAGCCGTACGCCACTCATGCCGAGCGGCTCGCGGATTCCATCCTGATCATCGATGATGAACTCCTGGGGGATCACGTGGATCACCTCCCGGTCCATCGGGATCGCTACGGCCTTGGCCGCATCGATCACCCGGCGCACGTCGTTCTCGGAGACCTCCCGGTCCTTCACCGCCACGACGCCGTGGGAGTTCAAGCCGTCGATGTGGCCCCCCGCGATGCCCGCGTAGACCGATGAGATCTCGCAATCGGCCATCAGTTCGGCTTCCTCCACGGCGTGCTTGATGGAATCGACGGTGGCATCGATGTCGACCACCACCCCTTTCCGCAAGCCCTTCGACGGATGGGTTCCGATCCCCACGATGTCGATCCCGTTCTCTTTTTGCTCTGCGACGATCGCGCAGATCTTGGTGGTCCCGATGTCGAGACCGACGATCAAATCGTCTTTGCGTGCCATGTTGGTGCTTCCCCCCTGTTGAAGACCTGGAAATCGAACCGAATCAAACGCCCTGGCCCAGCGGCCGGTCGTCGTCTTCCGTCACCTCGGCGACGGTTTCATCTCCCTGCGGACGCAGGATCACGCGTCCGCGAAAACGCAGATCCAGCTGCGCGGCCTCGCGGGCCTGGCGCAGATCCGCTTGCACGAGGCGCGCGAGCCGCGCGAGCTTCGTCTCGAGCTGCCCCTCGCCTAGCACCACGCGCTGCAAGGTTTCGCCGCGGCGCCATGCAAAGGCCGGGTGGCTGCCGGCCTCGTCCGGGCCGACCTCCACATGGAGAGGTGCCGGCAATCCTTCTCGGGCGAGGCCATCGAGGACCTGGATCCCCGCAACGAGGTCCGGGTCCGGAGTCTGGGTGGCCAACGCAGCCTGCGAATCCGGAGCCGCTCCGAAGGAAGGCGTGCGGCGTAGCTCAGGGATTCCGCCGGTCGCGGGGGCAGGGGCGAAGGCCACGCCGCTGCCGTCGACGAAGCGCATGCCGTCGGCGCTGCGCGTCAAGGCCCTGGGTGTGCGCTCTTCGACCCCGACCAGCAGGCGCCGCGGCGGCAGGGCCGTCACTCGCGCACTTGCGATCCAGGGATGGCTGGCAATGCGCTGGCGAACGGCCTCGAGATCCACCGCTCCGAGCGGTGTTCCCGGGCGGATGCCTGCCAGGGCCGCCAGGGCTTCGGGGGCGACACGCTGGTTGCCCGAGATCTCGAGCGTCGCCACCGCCGTATGTTGCGGAGCGACCCGGTTTCCGAGCTGGTTCCAGCCGAACGCCCCGGCGGCCAGGCCCGTCAGGGCGGCGGCCGTCCAGGTGAGCCATCGCGCGATGCGGCGCATGCGTTGGCTGGGAGGTCGTCGGGTCTTCATGAGTGAGTTCTCCCCAGGATCTGCACCTCGGTTTCGAGCCGGATGCCGGATGACCGCTCGACTTCGGTGCGAGCGCGCTCGATCAGCGTCAACACGTCGTCGGCGCAGGCCCCGCTGCCGACACGGGTGTTGACGATGAAGTTGGCGTGGACGGGCGAGATCATGACGCCGCCCCGCTGCGAGCCCTTGAGGCCGGCCGCCTCGATCAACTGCCCGGCGAAGCCGCCTGGCGGGTTCTTGAAGACCGAGCCGCAGGAGGGAATGTCGAGAGGCTGTGTCGCCGCCCTGTGGGCAAGCAGACGTTCGACCTCGGCTCCCACTTCATCCGGGGTCGCGGTCTTCACCTCGAGCAGCGCCGAAACCACCACCGTGCCGGCTTCCAGACCGCGCAGGGCGCGATATTCGAATTGCAACGCGTCGCGCGGAATCTGCCGCGGCTCATCGCCCAGGGGACCGATGACTTCGATCTCCTCCACGATGTCGCGGGTCTCCCGCGGGCCGATACCCGCATTCATCGCGATCCAGCCACCCAGGCTGCCGGGAATCCCGGCACCGTATTCGAGACCGGAGAGGCCGCGATCCCGGCAGAAGCGTGTGAGGCTCGCATGGCTCACGCCCGCCTCCGCGAAGATTCGCGGGCCCGGTCGCTCCTCCAGGGCTCGGAAGCGGGAAAGCCGGATCAGCACGCCATCGAAGCCCTCGTCGCGGATCAGCATGTTGAAGCCCCGGCCGATCACGCGTTGGCGGAGACGGTGGGCATGACAAGTCGCGAGCAGGCGGGCGAGAGCGGGGCGATCCTCGGGTGTCGCGAGCGCATCTGCTGGCCCGCCGACGCGCAGCGAAGTGAGTCGACTCGTGTCCGCGTCGAACTCGACCGAGTCGCCGACGGCACGCTGCAGGGCCTCTCGGACCTCCGGTGCGATCATGCCCGAGCCTCCAGGGCCGCAAGCAATCGCGGGCCAAGGCGCGTGATGTCCCCCGCGCCGAGCGTCAGGACCCAGTCGCCGGCCCGCAGCTCCGGGACGAGGCGATCCGGCAGGGTCGCGAGATCCGCAGCGAAGCGAACGTCCCGATGTCCCCGGGCACGGACGGCGTCGGCGAGGCTTTCACCTTCGATGCCGGGCAGTTTCGTTTCGCCTGCGGCGTAGATCTCGGTCACCCAGACCAGATCCGCTTCGTGAAACGCCGCCGCGAAATCTTCGAACAAGTCGCGGGTGCGCGAGTAACGGTGAGGCTGGAAGACGACCACCAGGCGCCCGGAGTGGACGCCGCGAGCTGCCGCCAGGGTCGCGAGGATTTCGGTGGGGTGGTGGCCGTAGTCGTCGATGACCCGGATCCCGGCGACCTCGCCCTTGGTCTCGAAACGGCGCTCGACGCCCGGGAAGCTCGCGAGGGCTTCGCTCGTGCGCTCGAAGGATACGCCCGCCTCGCCCGCGACCGCGATGGCGGCCAACGCGTTCAGCACATTGTGGCGGCCGGCGAGGGGCAGATCGATCGGGCCGAGCGTCTGTTCGCCGTGGCGTACTTCGAAGCGGGCGCCGTCGACGTGGAACTCCGGCTCTCCCGCTCCCCATTCGGCCTGGGGAGAGAAGCCATAGGTGCTGCGACGCCGGGTCAGCCGCGGCAGCAGCTCCTGGACGCCCGGGTGATCCAGACACACGACACAGACGCCAAAGAAAGGCACCCGATTCGCGAACTGCACGAAGGCATCTTGAAGCGCTTCCTCGGTGCCGTAGTGGTCCAGATGCTCGGGCTCGACGTTGGTGATCACGGCGATCACCGGCGCGAGGCGCAGGAAGGAGCCGTCACTCTCGTCCGCTTCCGCGACCAGGAAGGCACCTTGCCCGAGGCGGGCGCCGGTGCGCTCGCCGGCTCCGGCGATGCGTCCGCCCACCACCGCGGTGGGGTCGAGGCCGGCGTGTTCGAGCACGTGGGCGATGAGGGAGGTGGTGGTGGTCTTGCCGTGGGTTCCCGCCACCGCGATGCCATCCTGGAGCCGCATCAACTCGGCCAACATCTCGGCCCGAGGGATCACCGGGATTCCCCGACGGGCGGCCTCTGCGATTTCCGGGTTGTTGGCGCGGATTGCCGAGGAGACGACGACCACATCGGCCGCACCGACATTCGTTTCGGCGTGGCCTGTGACGACGTGGATTCCGAGGCCTCGCAGCCGTTCGACGGTCGAGCCTTCGGCGAGGTCGGAGCCACTGATCGTATAGCCCAGGCCGTGGAGGAGCTCGGCGATCCCACACATGCCGACGCCACCGATGCCGATGAAGTGAACCCGGTCGATGCCGCGGAATCGTCGTTTCATCGAAGGCCTCCGACGATCTCGCGGCAGGCGACGATGATGGAGCGCGCCGCCTCTGGCCTGCCGAGCTTCGCGGCCAGGTCACCCATCTTTCGAAGCGCGGCCGGATCGTCGAGCAGGTCGAGAAGCATGCGCTGGAACTTCGCGTCGTCGGGTTTCCGGGTGTCGAGGACGCGTGCAGCGCCGGATTCCTCGAGAAGCCTGGCATTTGCGAACTGCTCGCCGCCTCCGACGTGGGCCAGGGGGACGAGCAGCGAAGCACGACCGGCCAGGGCCAGCTCCGCAATCGAGATGGCTCCGGCGCGGCAGACGACCAGCTCTGCCTCCTGGTATCGCCGCGGCATGTCTCGTTCGAAGGCAACGATACAGGCGTCGATGCCCGCCGTGGCATAGGCCTCGGCGACACGCTCGCGATCCGCCTCGCCCGTTTGATGAACGATGCGAACCCGGCGCTTTGCCAGCTCCGGAAGCATTGCAAGCAGGGCGTCGTTGATCTGGCGGGCACCCTGGGAGCCCCCGAACACGAACAGCCGTCGCGGCCCGTTCTCGGGCACTTGCGCCTGGGACGCGCCAGCGAAAGCGTCGCGCAACGCTCGGCGTAGCGGTACGCCGGTCACCTGCACTCGCGCGGCGAGGCTGCCAAAGGCGTCCTCGCTGTTCGGGAAACCGGCAAAGATGCGCTTCGCGAATCTCGCTGAGAGCCGGTTCGCGGCCCCCGGTCGCGCATCCGTGTTCACGAGGACCATCGGCGTCCCGCGCGTTGCGGCGGCCAGGGCAGCCGGTGCTGACGCATAGCCGCCGACGGAGATGACGATGTCTGCACCGAATCGCGCGAGAACCCTGCGCGCCTGCCAGGTCGCTCGCAGCAGAGCGCCAATGGATTGAATGCGGGCTACCAGCGATCGCCCGATCAGCGGCCGCGCATCGAGCGCGATCAGCTCGAATCCCGCCTCGGGGACGAGCCGATTCTCGATGCCACGTTCGGACCCCACGAACAACACCGATTCGCCGGCCTCACGCAGCAGCTCTCCGAGGGCAAGCGCGGGCGTGACGTGCCCGCCCGTGCCGCCTCCGGCGATGACCCAGCGAAGGCTCATCGTCGGGACCTGCGAGCGGGTGCGTCACCTGCCGGCTCACGAGCCACGGCGATCAGGATTCCGACGGCGACGCAGCAGACCAGCAACGAAGTGCGCCCGTAGGAGAGGAAGGGGAGGGTGAGCCCTTTGGTCGGGAACAGCCCCATCACGACAGCAGCGTTCATCGCCGCAGGCACCGTGACGAGCGAAGTCATGCCGAAGGCCAACAGCATCGGGAAGCGGCGTCGGGCGCGCAACGTGATGCGCAGGCCGGCGATCCAGAGCGCGGCGAAGCCACCGAGCGCGAACAGCACGCCCACCAGGCCGAGTTCTTCCGCGACGACGGAAAGAACGAAATCCGTGTGGGCCTCGGGCAGGTAGAAGAGTTTCTGGCGTCCGTCGCCCAGGCCCACGCCGAACCAGCCGCCACGCCCGAAGGCTACGAAGGACTGCACCAGCTGGAAGCCTTCGTTGTTGGCGTTGGCCCAGGGGTCGAGAAAGCCGACCCAGCGCCGCAAGGCATGAGGCTGGATGAAGCTGTAGAGCGCGATGCCCGCGACCCCGGCGACCGCCGGACCGAACAGGATCCGCAGCGGAGCGCCGCCGACGAACAAGAGCAGGCCCATCAATGCCACCAGAAGGACGGCGTTGCCGAGGTCCGGCTGGAAGACGCATAACAAAGCCGGAATGGTTGCGAGGGCCAGCGCACCCAGGACGCCATGGCGAGTGAGTGCAGCTTTGCCGTCTTGGCCCGAGAGCCACGCGGCTCCGGCCACCAGGGTGGCGAGCTTCGCGATCTCCGCCGGCTGGAACGCGACGCCGATGCCCGGAATGACGAGCCAGCGTTGCGCTCCGTTTGCGGTATGCCCGAAGAGGGCGGTCAGCAGCAACAACAAGACCGCTCCACCCCAGAAGAGCGGCGCAGTCCTGTACCAGAGCTTCAGGGGCACGCGAGATGCAAGCCATGCCAGGCCCGCTCCTAGACCCAGGGCGCCCGCGTGGCGCAGGAAGTGGGGCGGGACGGCCGCTTCGAGAGCCAGGGGTGCGCTGGCGCTGAAGACGGCGACGGCCCCGAGCGCGGCCAGCAATGCGACCGCCATGGCTACCGCAGCGATCGCATCGGTGTTGCCTTCTTGCGGGGTGGTTGCCCGGCCGCGCCCAAGCGGGCTCTCAGCTGTCGCCGCGGCTCCCTTCACGGGCTTTCCTCCTGGGTGAGGGCATGGACGAGCGCCGTGAACCGATCGCCGCGCTCCTCGAAGCTCGTGAACTGGTCGAAGCTGGCACAGGCCGGGGCCAACAAGACGGCATCGCCGGGGACGGCGAGTTCTGCTGCTCGGGCTACCGCTGCTTCCAGGGTTCCAAGCTGTTCGGTCGTCGCATGGCGGCTCAAGGCGCGGCCAAGTGAGGCCGCTGCCTCGCCGATCAGGAGCACTCTTCGCACGCGGCCGAGTGATGCGCCCACCAGTTCGTCGAAGGGAAGGCCTTTGTCCCGGCCGCCGGCGATCCAGATCGTCGACCGTTCCATGCCCTCGAGCGCCCGAGCTGCGGCGCCCGGGTTGGTCGCCTTGGAATCGTCGATCCACTCGACATCGTCGATCGTGCACACGCGTTCGAGCCGGTGGGGCAGGGCTTGGAAATCGCCGAGGGCGCCAAGCGCACGCGCGGGATCGGCTCCGACGAGGCAGGCTGCGAGCCAGGCGGCCAAGGCGTTGCTGCGCAGGGGCTCGGGGAGGGGTTCGCCGCCGGGAAGCGGGAAGCGCAAGATGGCCTCAGCCTCCGTCCGGACGAAGCAGCTTCCGTCGCAGCTGGCGCCGCGTTCCACAGGTGCTTCGCCGTCGAAGGCATGCACCGCAGCCGACAATTCGCTCGCGAGCTCGCGCAGCCGGGTGTTGCGCAAATCCAGGATCGCGTGGTCGTTCTCGTCCTGCCGCGCGAAGAGCCGTGCTTTGGCGGCCAGATACCCTGCCATGGTCTCGTGGCGGTCCAGGTGGTCCGGGCTCAGGTTGAGCAATACGCCGACCTTCGGGCGAAAGGCGTCCACCGCCTCGAGCTGGAAGGACGAGACTTCGAGTACGGCGACATCGAGCGCCTGCCCCACCAGGTCGAGGGCCGGCTCGCCGAGGTTCCCGGCTGCACGGGCGCGAAGCCCGGCCGCCCGCAACATGGCCTCGATCAGCCGAACCGTCGTCGATTTTCCGTTCGTGCCGGTCACGGCGATGATGGGAACCTTCAGAAAGCGGAACGCCAGCTCGATGTCACCCCAGGCTCGCTTCGCTTTGGACGCATAACGTGCGTGGGGGATACCCGGGCTCGGGATGACCAGGTCGAAATCACCCGGATCCGGAAAGGCCTGCCCCGCGCGAACTTCGATCCCCGAAGGAAGTCCACTCGTATCGACGTCGGGGCGTTCGTCTGCGACGACTACCCGGGCGCCACGCTCTGCGCAGAAGCGCGCGGCACTGGCCCCGGTCATGCCGAGGCCCAGGACCAGCACCTTCTGTCCCGTGAGTTCGACCATCAGCGCAGCTTCAACGAGGAGAGTGCAACGAGCGCGAGGATGATCGAGATGATCCAGAATCGAACCACGATCTGCTGCTCGGGCCATCCGAGTTGTTCGAAGTGGTGGTGGACTGGGGCCATCCGGAAGACGCGGCGCCCCGTCAACTTGAACGAAGCCACCTGGATCATCACGGAGAGGGTCTCCAGGACGAAGATTCCGCCCACGACCGCTAGCAACATCTCCTGGCGGATCACGACCGCAATGGCGCCGAGAGCACCGCCCAGGGCGAGTGCACCGACATCGCCCATGAAGAGCTGGGCCGGATACGTATTGAACCAGAGGAAGCCGAGCCCGCCTCCGACCAGGGCCCCGCAGAAGATCGCGAGCTGGCCGCTGCCCGGCACTGATTTGATCGCCAGATAGTCGGCGATCTGGGCGTGCCCGGCGGCGTAGGCGAGCAGCAGGAAGGTAGCGGCGGCGATCATGACGGGGCCGATGGCGAGGCCGTCGAGGCCGTCGGTCAAGTTGACGCCGTTGCTCGCGGCGACGATCACGAACGCTGCGAGCGGAACGTAGGCCCAGCCCAGGTGCGGTGTGAAATCCTTGAAGAAGGGCACGGCGAGTTCGCCGTCGAAGGCGGGGTCCGCATAGATCAACAGGGCGACGCCGATGGCGAGGACCCACTGCCAGAAGAATTTGACCCGAGCTGAAAGGCCGGCGCTGCTTCCCTCGCGCACTTTGCGGTAGTCGTCGATGAAGCCGAGCACGCCGTAGCTCATGGTGAGGCCGAGCACGATCCAGATGGCGCGGTTGGTGAGATCGGCCCAGAGCAGGACCGACACCCCAAGCGACAACAGGATCAGGAGGCCGCCCATGGTGGGCGTGCCTTCCTTCGCCTGGTGGTCCGGGCCGATTTCGCGGATGGGTTGGCCGACGCGCAGGCGGGCCAGGGCTCGAATGATCGGAGGGCCGAGCAGGAAGGAGATGAACAGGGCCGTCAGCGTCGCGGCCGCTGTGCGGAAGGTGATGTAACGGAAGACATTGAACGCGGCGAACTCGTCGGCAAAAGGCACGAGCAGGTGGAACAGCATTCAGGTTTCATCCTTCGGGTTGCTGAGCAAGGCGACGACGTTCTCCATGGCCATGGCGCGGGAGCCTTTGACCAGCACCCAATCGCCGCTGCGGAGCCGGGGGCTCAGATGAGCGGCAAGCTCTTCGTGGGTCTTCGCCACGCAGACGTCGGCGACGGACAGGCCGCCCGAGATGGCGCCCTCGGCGAGGGTCTCGGCGTGCTCCCCGTAGCTGGAGAGCGCTGCGACGCCGAGTTCCCCGGCGAGCCGACCCAACTCGCGATGGGCCGCCTCGGAGGCCGGGCCGAGCTCGCCCATGCTGCCGAGCACCGCGAAAGCCCTGCCTCCTCGTGACCGGTTCACGAGGCTGCGCAGCGCGGCCTCCATCGATTGAGGGTTTGCGTTGTAGGTGTCGTCGATGACGACGACTCCGCCCGGCAGTGCGATCCGAGCCATCCTGCCCGAGACGCCAGCGTAGGCCGCAAGGCCGCGGACGACGGTTTCCGGGGCGGCGCCGGCTGCGAATGCGGCTGCGGCGGCCGCCAGGGCATTGATCACGGTGGGCTCGCCGAGGCCTGCGACGACGGCCGGCCAGCGGCCCGCTTCGACGAGGCCTGCGACGACGGCCGGCCAGCGGCCCGCTTCGACGATGCCCTCCGCCGTCACGAGGTCGAAGGCAAACCCGCCAGCTTCAGTCGTGCGGATGTTCTCGGCGCGGACATCGGCCGTCTGTTCCTTCCCGAAGCGAAGGATCGGCGCAGGAGTTCTCGGCGCCTGGGCCATCACCCGCGGATCGTCCGCATTCAACACCGCCACACCCTCTGCGGGAAGAGCGGCAATCAGATCGCCTTTCTCCTCGGCGATTTCTTCCTGGCTTCCCAGATGCTCGATGTGGGCGCTGCCCACGTTCGTGATCACGCCGATCGTTGGCCGGGCGATCGCGGCGAGCGGTGCAATCTCTCCGCGGTGGTTCATTCCCAGCTCGACCACGAGAGCTTCGTGGGCAGCCTCTCGCTCGAGCAATGTGAGAGGCAAGCCGTAGGCGTTGTTCAGGTTGCCTCGGTTCTTGAGGCAGGGTCCGCGCAGGGAGAGGATCGCCGCGCACATTTCCTTCGTCGTGGTCTTGCCGTTGCTCCCGGTGATGCCGACGACCGGACCTTTGAAGGCGTTCCGATGGCCGGCCGCCAGGGCTCCCAGCGCGGCCGTGGTATCCGAGACGACGATGACGGGAACGTTGCAATCTTCGGTGGCCGTGGTGCTTCGCTCGATGAGCAGGGCGGCCGCGCCTGCCTCGAGGGCCGCCGCCAGGTGATCATGCGCATCGTGGTGCGGCCCCCGGATCGCAATGAACAATGCACCGGCGCTGAGTGTGCGCGTATCCGTCGAGACCGCTTTGAGCTGGACGTCAGCATTCCCGCTGCTCAAACGGCCTTGGGTCCAGCCGACCAACTCGGCGACGGAGAAGGGGACGGTCAAGTGGCCCTCCTTGCCAGCGCGCGGGCCGCTTCTTCCCGATCGTCGAAGGGCAGCTTCTCGGTTCCGACGATCTGGTAGTCCTCGTGGCCCTTCCCGGCGAGAACCACCGTGTCCTCGGCGCGCGCCATGGCGATGGCGCAGCCGATCGCCGCACGTCGGTCGATCACCGAGGCGTAGCCCTTCTCGGTCCTGTCGAGGTCCGCCGCGTCACATCGCTCGAGGCCACCGAGGCCGGCTTCGACGTCCCGCAGGATGGCGGCCGGATCTTCGGTGCGCGGGTTGTCGCTGGTCGCCACCGCACGGTCGCTCCAGCGCGCGACGGCCTCGGCCATCAGCGGTCGCTTGGCCTGGTCGCGGTCTCCCCCGCAGCCGAACAACGTGACGAGTCGGCCGGGCGTGAGAGGCCGCAGCGTGCGCAGCAGCTTGTCGATTGCGTCCGGCGTGTGGGCGTAGTCGACGAACACGGTGGGTTCGTTGCGCTGGCCGCCCGTGACCCGCTCCACGCGTCCCGGCACCTGCGGGCAGGTCTCGACGCCGCGGACGATCGCCTCGGGCGAAATGCCGTAGGCGAACGCAACGCCCGCTGCGATGGAGAGGTTTTCGACGTTGAAATCTCCGACGAGCGGGAGCTCGACCTCGATCTCTCCGTTTGGGAGAGCGAGCCGCGCCCGGGTTCCGTTCACACCAACCTCGGATTGGAGGACGCGCAGCTCCGCCTCGACGTCTGGGTGTCGCGTCACGCGCAGCAGCCGGGCCCCGGCCTGCTCGCCGGCGCGAAGGAAGCGGTCGGCCGAGGGATCGTCGACGTTCACCACCGCCCAGCCACCGGGAACGAGATGATCGCGAAACAAGGTGGCCTTTGCGTCGGTGTAGGCCTCCATGCTCTCATGGAAATCGAGATGGTCCTGGGTAACGTTGGTGATGGCGCACACGGCAAACGAGCAGCCCGCGACGCGGCCGAGGGCCAGCCCATGGGAGGAGACTTCGATGGCCACCGCCTGGATCTTGCGGGTTACCATCGCGCGAAGCGTTCGCTGGAGGTCGAGGCTCTCCGGCGTGGTGTTGACCGCGCGCTCGTGCTCTCCTGCGTAACGCACTTCGATCGTGCCGATCAAGCCGACCGGGATCCCGGCCGACGCCAAGATGGATTCGAGCAGGTACGTCGTGCTGGTCTTGCCGTTGGTGCCCGTCACTCCGAGCAGCGCGAGTTCCCCTGCCGGTTCGCCGAAGAATCGCGTCGCGATGGGTGCGAGGGCACGCCGGCTGTCCGGGACCACGGCAAAGGGGAAACCTTCCGTTTCCTTGCCGGGCTCCTCGACCAGAAGGGCCACCGCACCCAGGGCTCTCGCCTGGGCGAGGAAGCGGTGGCCATCGGCGCGCCCGCCCTTCAGCGCCACGAACAGGTCGCCGGCCGCGACGGCGCGCGAGTCGTAGGTGATCCCTCGCACGATCGGGTCTTCGCCGGAGACCTGCGTCGGGGCCAGCGAGGGCGGAAGCGCGGCGAGCAGCTCGCTGAGGTGCATCATATGCCCTGCTCGAAGTGGACGCGCACGGCAGACGTACCGGCGACAATCGTTCCGGGCGCGGGATGTTGGGTGACGGCCTGTCCGCGGCCATCGAGCACGAGCCGCAGCGAAACGCCCGCGGCCATTGTCTGTACTTCTCCGCGGCTGAGCCCTCGGAAATCCGGAAGCAGGACGCGACCTCCAAGCTGGGCGAGCGGCATCGGGGCGGTGGGGCGCATCGCGACCCGCCTGGGCTTTGCCGCTTGGCTGCGGGATTCGGATGCGTTCGTCTTCGCCGACTTTCGGTCCGATCTCGGCTTGGCTTTGGCCGCCGCTACATCCGGGCGGGAAGAGGGGCGGGACACCCGCGTCGCCGTTTTCTTCGCGCTCGGATTCTTTGGCAAGTCGACTCGCGCCAGATCCGGAAGCCCGAGCTTCGGCAGCGCAACGACGCCGCGCTGAGCAAGCGCTGCGGAGGCGACGCGTGCAAACAGCGGTGCGGCGATCGAGCCGCCGCCGTGGATCTTGCCCCGGGGTTCGTCGAGCATGACGGCCACGGCGATCATCGGCGCTTCGAGCGGAGCCGCACCGATGAACCAGGCCTGGTAGTCCTTGTGGGAGTAGGTCTTGGCAACGAGGTCGAGCTTCTGGGCCGTGCCTGTCTTGCCCGCGACAGCCACTCCCTCGAGCGCTGCGCGCCGACCGGTGCCGCCCTTGTCGGCCACGACTCCGTGCATCATGTCCATCACCGTGCGCGCGATCTCCGGGCGCAACACCCGACGGCTCTTTGCTTCGGGCGCTGTCTCCCAGCTGCCACCCGGCTGGCGACGGGCCGCGATCAGCCTCGGCTCGTGGAATACGCCGCCGCTGGCAAGCGTCGCCATCGCACCGGCCATCTGGATCACCGTGACGTTCAGCCCCTGCCCGAACGAAACGTTTGCGTGGTCGACCGTTCGCCAGCTCTTCCAGCTGCGCAACAAGCCGGCGGATTCGTCGGGGAAGCCGCTGCCGCTGCGGCTGCCGAACCCCAGTGCGCGCAACATTTCATAATGCGGTTGTGCTCCAACCCGGAAGCCGACCTTGGCCGCGCCAATGTTGCTGGAGACGCGCAGAATACCTGCGGGGTCGAGGAGCCCGTGGCCCTTGACGTCATGGATGACCTTGCCGGGCACCTTCCAGCGCCCCTGCTCGCAATCGAAGAGCTCGTCTGTGCGGACGGCACCGCGCTGCAAGGCGGTTGCGATGACGAAGGGCTTGAGCGTGGATCCCGGTTCCGGAGCATTGAGAAAGGCCCAAGAGGCGGTTTGCGGGTAGGGCGTCGTTCGGAACGCGCCCGGGTCGAAGCCGGGAGCTTCGGCGAGGGCCAGGAGATCGCCGGTCTGCGGATCGAGTACGACGACGAACCCACCACGGGATCCCGTCTGCCGAACGACCTCGTAGAGAGCGGTTTCCGCCTCGGCCTGAAGCGTGGCGTCGAGCGTGAGGGCGACATCGCCACCCACGCTGCTCCGAGGATCGACACCGGCCTTGGGGAGCAGATGCTGCCGGGCATCGCGTTCGACCACCACGGTGCGCGCGCGTCCGGCGAGCCAGCCATCCTCCATCTGTTCGATGCCGCGGGCACCCCGGCCATCGATGTTGGCGAAGCCGACCAGACGTCCCGCCAGGGCCTTGTGCGGATAGGCGCGGCGCGGTTCATCGACCAGGCCGACGCCGGATAGTTCCAGGGCGCGAACCGTGGCGGCCTCGGAAGCGCCGAGCCAGCGATCAACGTACACGAAAGGCGAGCGCTTCTCGAGCCGCGCCAGGACGGTCGCAGTGCTCTTGCCCAGGGCTTTCGCCAGCTTTCGTGCGGTGGCCTGCTTGTCCGTGATCTGCGCGGGCACCGCGTAGACCGAGGGAGCTTGCACCGTAATGGCAAGCTCCGATCCGTGTCGATCGGTGATCGTGCCTCGCGCCGGGGCGACCCGGAGCACGGTGAGGGTCTGGCGCTCGCCGCGCTCGAGTCCGCGGCCATCGATCACCGAGAGATGAGCGGCCCGCACCGCCAGGACACCGAAGAAGAGGAGCAGGCCCACGCCCACGCCCAAGGTTCGCCGTCCTGAATGGCGCAGATCCGCGGATCTCATGGGCGGGCAGCCCCCATTCCCAGGTCGATGACCTTCTGGGGCCTGACGAAGCCACGTTCTTTGGCGAGTGCTTTCAAGCGGGTCGGATCGCGAAGCTCGCGCAGACGTACGGTTGCGTTCGCCTTGCGTTCCATGAGGGCGATTTCGCGCTGACGTGCGGTGTCGAGGTCGTAGCGCACGCGAAGGATCGAGTTTCGCAAAGCGACCAGGAAGAGGGCAGCGGCGAGGACACCGACGAAAACGGACAACCAGGCGACGCGCCCGCCGCGCCTGCGGCGACGCGTCCGCTTCATGTCACGGCCGACGAGGTTTTTGGTTCCCGCGTCCGCCTCATCGAAGAGTCGCGCCCGCTTCTGGCTCCAGGCCCGACTCATGCCGCCAACTTTTCCGCGGCACGCAGACGCGCGGAACGTGCCCGCGGGTTTCCCGCGATCTCATCGACGCCTGGGCGCACGGGCCGTCGGGTGATGCGGCGCAGGCTGGGCAGGATCCCGCAGGTGCAGATGGGATCCTTGGGCGGGCAGATGCAACCGCGCTCGGCGCCGCGCATGAAATGCTTCACGATCCGGTCCTCGAGCGAGTGGTAGGCGATGACGCATAGCCGGCCGCCCGGTGCGAGTACGCTCGTCGCCGTGGCGAGCCCTTCCTCGAGGGCGCCGAGTTCGTCGTTCACGGCGATCCGCAAAGCCTGGAAGACCAGGGTCGCCGGATGATGGCGTCGGCCGCCGCCGACTCGCGCTTCGCGGGTCAAGCGAATCAGATCCGCGGCCGTGCGGGGCGGGGCTTCCCGACGGGATTCGACGATCGTTCGCGCCAGGCGTGCAGCGCCACGGAGTTCGCCGTAGCGGCGGAACCAATCCGTGAGGGTTTCCTCGGAGGCCCGAGCCAGCAGATCTGCCGCGGTCTCGCCCCGGGTGGCATCCATGCGCATGTCGAGGGGTGTTTCTTCGGCGGTCTCTTCGGAGAAGCGGAAGCCGCGCTCAGCCCGATCGAGCTGCACCGACGAGACACCCAGATCCAGCAACACACCATCCACCTGGGAGACACCCCGGGCCTTCAGGACATCGCGGAGTTCGCGGAAGGACGCGTGGAGAAGGATCGCGCGGTCGCCGAAGGGTGCGAGCCGTTCAGCGGCCGCTGCGAGGGCGTCTGCATCCCGGTCCAGCCCGAAGAGCAAGCCATCGGGCGCCGTCTTGTTCAGCAGCGCCTCGGCGTGGCCTGCGTAGCCAAGCGTTCCGTCTACGAAGATTCGCCCGGGTTCAGCACCCAGGAGGTTCATGCACTCGGCGACGAGTACGGGCTGGTGGAGAATTTCGCGGCTCAACTCGGTTCTGGACCCGGCATCTCGCTCGAGGTCCACCTCGGTGGGGATCGCCGTGCCGCGATCCCCCGTTGCTTGATTCGCGAGAACAGCATCCGCTGCCCCCGCCCAACGAGGATTGGAGACGTGGAGGTTCGGAACCGCTCAACCGCCGCGCGGTTCCAGGGAGGAGGAGAGATTGGGGAGCTCCGGAGCGCGTCTCTGGGTCGCGGGGGCACGCCCCCCAACGATTCCCACGCGTCTCAGTTCAGCAACTCCGGAGACACCCCATCTCTCTTGCCCGGAAGCCTGCGCTTCCGGGACCCCCCCCCAATCACTTCTCCCTACAAACCCAGCTCCGCGGCGACGTCGGAAACCTCGCGACCCTGCTGCCGGATCGATCCGAGTTCCTCTTCGAAGCGGGCTTTGTCCCAGATCTCGATGCGCGAGCCGACGCCCGCGATCGTGACGTCCCGTTCCAGCTGCGCGTGCTCACGCAGGTGGGGCGGAATCAAGATTCGTCCAGAGCTATCGATCGGGGCCTCGACGGCGCCGGAAATGACCATGCGTCGGAGGGATGCGATCTCAGGCTTCATCTGTGAAACGTTGTTGAGGCGCTCTTCGATCGCGAGCCAGGTTTCGTGCGGGTAGAGGCCGACGGCGGGGCTATCCAATACACTGGTCAGGAAGGGAGGCCGCTCGTCTTGTGTTTGAAGTTCGTTTCTCAACACAGCTGGGATACTCACTCGCCCTTTGTCATCCATTGAGTGGAAGAAGCGGCCGCGTGCCATCGACTTGCTCTTTCCTTCCACTTCATGCCACTTGCTGCCACGACATCCCCCTTATAGACAGGGATCGGCAGCTTGCCAACCAAAATCTTCGTCTTCATTGAACTTTTTCTAGTCACCCACAATATCTTGGGGTGACCAGGCACGCAGCCACGACATGTGGGGTGCTCGCTCCGCGGGTCCAGGGCCGCATCAGGGGACGCAGTGGGACGGTTTCGCGGGGCTAGGAGTCTGCGCGCGCCAGAGGCGAGATCGGTCGCGTGGTGGCGGATTCTCGCGGCGGGTGGGGCCTATCCCTTGGACGTCAATGCCCGATATGGGGGGCACTTGACAGTTGCAGGGGAGATCGAGACTCATTGCCAACGGTGCAACCCATTGGGACCCCGGCGCAGGCGGTGTAGAGCGCGAGCTTGCCGATCGGGATGCCCATCCCGTCGACGCCGAGATCGCCGAGCCCGAGGATGCGTCCGCCGTCGGTGGCGACGATGATGCGCACGTCCTGGTGGGGCCAGCTGCGCAGCACCTCCCGGACGCGTCCGCGATCCTCCACCGAAACGAACAGGCCGCGCGGGCGCCGGAAGATGTGGCCGTACTCGAGGCACGCCTTGCCGACGGTCGGCGTATAGATGATCGGAATCAGCTCCTCCAGGTGGTCCGCGACCACCCGGTAGAAGAGGGTCTCGTTGCGATCCTGGAAACCCGCTGGGTAAAGGTAGCGCTCGAGATCACTGGCCTTGCTGCGGACGTTCCCGATCGCGCGGGCGACCTGGGTGGCCAGGTCCGAGGCGGCAGCAGGCCGCTCAGGCCGAGGGCCTCGCACTCGGCTTCAATGAAGCCGAGCCCTTGATGCGCGGGGGGGTCGTGCAGCAGCTTGACGTCGTGGGAGAGGCCGTCCGAGTCGTGGCTCATGGTGATGGGCCCGCAAGGGCCATGCCCTGCCGAGCCTCGTGAAGCGCGCCCGTCGGCGGTCTCGCTCCTGCTCCGGCTGTCCTTCGCGGCCCCAGCCGCGCCCGCTGAACTCGGGGCTCAGTGGCCGTGGCCGCCCTCGTCCACGTCTTCACCCACATCACCGTGTGCCTCTAGGATGGCGGCACGAACCCGGTCGGCGTCGCCGGCGAGCCCACTCACCTGGGTGCTGCTCAGATCGCCGCCGACCCCCAGGATGGTGTTGAGCGCGACCACAGTGTCCGGGACGATCGGAATCGTCTTGTCGCTCGCAGCTCCGAGGAACAGCGCCGCGAGCGCGAGGGCGTCTCCTGAGATGGGCACGGGCCGCTGCCCGGAGAGAAGCGACCGGTACATCCCGAGATTGCCGAGGGGCGACTCCACCCGGATGCCCTTCTCGAGCTCCGGGAGTCGGGCCAAGGCCTCTTCGAGGGAGAGGCCGTACCAATCCGTCTTGTCGTCCGACCACTCTCCCACCGCTTCAGCGAGAGCCCGGTCGAGCACGCGGCTCGGAGCGCGGGCCACGTTGAGCCGGCCCAGCTCGATCTCGGGAAGGCCCTCCTGGGCCCAGACCGGGCGACCGCCCGGCCGGATGGCGTCGCTTTGTCCGCGGTCGGAGGACTGTCCCTTGGGATCGTCGGAGCTTCGGCGTCCCGAGGCGCCGCGCCCGGCGCCGCCACCCTGACCGCGTCCGCGGCCGGCCGAAGCCTGGCCCTGCCCGCCCTGCTTGCCCTTCGAGGTGTGGCTCGACCCGTCGTCATGGCCGCCCGAATCGTGGCCGGTGTCGTCGTGATCGCTGCTCGCGCTGTCGTCACCCACGGCGGTAGGTACGTGGTGGCTGCTCGAACTGGAGGATTGCCCGCTACCGCGGCCTCGTCCCGAGCCGCCTCGGCCTCCGCTGTGCTGGTCGTGGGAGCTTCCCCGGCCGCTGTGAACGCCCCCGGAGCGGTCGCCGTGATCCTGCGCGTTGGCACCGTCGGCGGTCGTCAGGGGGGAAATGGCAAGCAAGAAGATCGTGGCCAGGGAGGTCGGGAAGCTCTTGAAGCGCATGGGCGCCCTCCATGTCCGTAAGGGGGAGGGAGGGGCGTCCGCTCCCCCTTCCGGACGGGACCCCTCAGGGGGTCGGGATCGGCATGTCGTGGATGAACTCGATCACGGCACGGGCGTCGTCCGCCGCCTGGGCGAAGTCGTCCGCGCCACCAGCGGTGGTGTCCGTCCAGTCGGTCCCGCCGAAGACCACGTCCATCACGGCCTCGGTCACCGTCTCGTAGACACCGTCTCCGTCGTCGTCCTTCAGGTAGGTGACGGTTCCCGGATAGGATGCAGCCCGGTCGTAGTCATAGGTCGAGAAGTCGTAGTAGGTGATCGACCCGTCCGGGTTGACCGTGTTCACGTCGAGGATCGTGTTCTGGTACACGAGCAGGTCCACAGTGATCTCCCCGGTCTTGTCAGCGGCTGCACCGAGCAGCGCGGCCGGATCGAAGCCCGCAGGCAGGGTGACGCCCGTCAGCGATCCGTCCGTCATGTAGGCCTCGTAGAGCGCGAGGTTCTCGAGCGGCGAGTCGATCGTGCTCGTCCCGTCGATCACCAGACGCCCCGCGTTGTCGAGGGTGATGGTCGTGGCCGCGACCAGCTTGGAGAGCGCCTCGTCGAGCGCCTGGTCGGACACCTTGGAAGGCGCACGGCCCACGCTGAGCCGGCCGAGCTCGACTTCCTGCACGAGGCTCTCGTCGAGGGGCTTGCCCTCGGCGTCGAGGGGAATCGGGTTGCCGCTCGCGTCGATCGGCTGGACGAAGCCTGCCGCCGAGAGGATCGGCGCACCGTTCTCGTCGCGCAGCACGACCCAGAGATCTCCGTACAGATCACCCTTCTTGCTGCCGGCCTCGGCGGGAGGGCCGCCGCCCTGGGAGTGGGGGTTCTCCTCCCGGTCGCCGCCCGCCCATGCCGGCCGGTCCGAGTCGTCTTCGCCCGCGGCGCTGGGCACCTGCCCTCCGCGGCCGCCGCCTCCTCCGCCTCCTTGCTGGCCCTTGCCGGCGGTCGCGGGCTTGCCGCCTCCGCCCCCGCTCCCCTGCTGGCCCTTGCCCTGGGCGTTCGCCGTGAGCGGCGCCACCAGAAGCAGTGCGGCCAGCAGAATCAGTCCTTTGTATTCGCTAGTTCGGATCCTGAACATGAAGATTTCCTTTGGTGTGGCTTTCTGACGGATGCCTGGGGCAGAAGCCGGTCGGGTTTCGACCAGCAGCCCCTCCATCGTCGAGCGGAAGACGTTATTTCAAGCGATGCAAGCGCGGTGCCACACGTATGCGCGAAGGCGAGCGTGACGGCTAGAACCGGTAGACGAGCGACATCCGGAACAGGCTCTCCTCCGGATCGATCTTGTCCACGGCCAGCGCGTAGTCCACGTCCTCCTGCTCGTAGCGGGTGAACGTGTAGTCGGCGCGGACCGACACGTGCTCCGACGCGGGGACTTCCAGGCCGCCCCCGAAGCGCAGGCCCGCCCGTCCGTCCTCTTCGTCAACGAAGTTTCCCTCGACTACGTAGAGTGTCCGGAACCGGGAGTGAACTCCGGCGACGCGCCCGAACAGGAGCGCTCCGCTCGGGAGCTGGTAGCCGAGACGCAAGCCGGCGCCGACGGTGCTGCGCTTCTCGAGGGAGAAGCTCCGGTCCAGACCGGGACGGAAGTGGTCCCACTTCGCCTCGCTGGCCTCGCCCTCGAGCTCGAGCCCGGCGTACCAGCGTCCGAAGGAATGGCCCCAGCCCAGCAGGGCGCCCCAGGTGAAGCCCTGGTCGCCGAAGTCTGCGACGAGGCTTCCGGTGCCGCCGCCTCGTGGGCCTTCCAACTCGCTGGTGACGGCACCGTGGGACACCTGCCCACCCACGTAGAAGCCGCCAAGGTCCAGCGCCGGATGCTCGGTCTCCTGTCTCTCCGGCGCGGGCTCGAGGAAGGAGTGGAAGCGGTAGCCCAGGCCGAGGCGGAAGATGCCCTCCCTCCGGTCGAAGCGGTCGGCGCCCGCCGTCAGCTCCACGTCGACGTCGTCGTAGTCGACGAACGAGTAGTCCATTCGCACGAAGGAGCGGCCGAAGCCGCCGGCCTCGAGGCCGACCCCGTACCGGAACGCGGTGTCCGAGTCGCGATCCCGGAGGTCGATGGCATTGCGCTCGTAACTCGTTTCGAAGCGTGTGCGCTGCGCGCCGAGCCGCGCGTAGAGAAGGCCCGCGCGCTGTAGCAGCGTGCCGATCCGGAGGCTCGCGCCGTAGCTCGACTCCCTCTCCATCTTGAAGAAGCGAACGTCCGGCCGGCTGTCGTGGGTCCAGTCCGTGTCGCTGAGCTCGCCGTCGATCTCCACGCCCAGGTAGAGGCACCGCCACGTGGTGCCCACACCGGCGAAGAGCCCTGCGGAGCCGCCGTGATCGCCGAAGGTTGCTTCCAGGGAGCTCGATCCCATGCGGCGCGGGCCCCGCATCGGAGAGGCCAGCGAATCGAAGCCGGCCTGGGCGCCGAGGTAGAAGCCCGAGAAATCCGTCGGGGGGAGATCCGCGAGAGTCGCAGCCACGACATCCGCTGAGCCTCGCGGTGCGGCGCGCGTCCGCCAGCCGTCCGGGCCCGAAAACTCCGCGGTCACCCGCAGGAACAGCTGGTTGCGATCATAGGACTCGCCCGGTGCCGAGGAGTCGCGGTACACGAATCGGTAGCCCGGCTCGATGTAGAGAGCCGGGGCGATGCGATGGCGCAGGCTCGCGGACACGAGGTAGAGATCGTCCTCACGGCCGACGCCCTGGTAGTCGTTGCGTGCCCACGAGACGGCGAGTCGCCAGCTCGTGCGGGGGGTCACGTCTCGGTCCAGCGCGGCTCCCACACGGGTCGTGAGAAAGCTCGAGGCGAAGGGCAGGGTCGTCTCTTCGAGGGTCCGACCGACGTAGGCCGTGAGCCACGTGCCTTCCGCAGGGCTCCACTCAGCCGTCGCACCAAACGACGGCTTGCTGACATCCTCGAGGGCACGGTCGTCGAAATCCTGACGCATCCAGCCGGCGAAGAACTCGACGACGGCGGAGCGACCCACCCAGAACTCAGTTCCCACCTCGGCGCGCCAGCCGTCGGAGTCGCGCTCGAACCCGGCTTCGTCGCGGCTCTGGTCATAGCGGCGGAGATCGGTGGAGAGGCGGGCAAAGATCCGCGTGCGCGGACCGAAATCGGGGCCCAGGCGCCAGCTCGCCTCTCCCCCGCCGGTGACCAGGCGCCTATCACGATCGTCGTTGTTGATCTCGCCGAAGAAGGCGGGCACGTCGTCGAAGTCGAGATCGCGTACGGTGCCGCCCAGCCGGAGGCCAAGCCGGTCGAAGCGACGGGTCCCTCCGAGGTAGACGGAAGTCTGGTCGTAGCGGGTCGGCTCCTCTCCGTTCACGTCGTCGGGAGACGCGCGTTCCTCGTGCTCGCGGCGGAAGCTCGCTCCGCCGAACAGGTTGGACTGCGAGCTGAGGTCGTAGCGGAAGTCGCCACCGGCGAAGAAATCCTCGTAGTCCTCGTCGGGGTTCTCCTGGTAGCGGCCGAAGTCGCCGCCGACCCCGAAGTCCAGCTCGTGGCGGCTCCAGTCCGAATCGAGAGCGAGTGTCGGAGAGAGCACGAGGGCGAGATCGTCGACCTCGCCACGCTCCGTGGCGAACAGGTTGTCGTCGTACCGGAGAGATGCGCCCAGACCCGGGTACGCCCGGAAGGACCCCACCCGAAGCTCCGGCTCCGCCGGGGCGCGGTCTCCATCCGCTGGCCTTGGCATCCGAGCCGCGACGGCCTCAGCGACGGCGTCCCGCTGCCCGGGCGGTGCGAAGGCGACGATCAGCACGCCCACGGCACGCTCGTGCTCGGTGGCGGCGTCGGATGTCTCTCCGAGCGCTTCGAGAGCATCGGCGGCCAACTGGCCGGCAGCCGGTGCCGTCGCGACGAGCGTCGGGTCGGCCACCAGCGCCTCCTCGAGAGCACGCAGCACCCCGTAGGCTCCCCCCGAGGCAGCGCTGGCACGCAGGTGCTCAGCGATCGGGGCCTCGGCACCGATCGGCGCGGGGGCCAGGAGACACAGTGTCAGGGCGACGATCCACGGGCTCGTCCTCAACGTCCCCTCCCCCGGCCCTGTCCGCCTCCGGCTCCAGATCCCCGGGGAGGCGGTGCCGGCGGCAGCTCCACGCCACGCTCCTTCGCTCGCTCGCGCATGCGTTCGTGGTGCTCGAGGCGGATCTGTTCGCGCTCCTGCTCGGAGCCCGCGTTGCGAATGCGCTCGCGATGTTCGTTGCGCTCCTGCTCGGTCATCAGGTCGCGGCCGTAGATCGGCCGGTCTTGCTCGGGGGCGCCGGCGCCGCCACCCGTCTGGGCCCGGGAGCCGGATGGCATCCAGGACGCCAGGGAGATGGCGATCAGCAGCGCGCCAAGGGATCGGGATCTATGTCGGGCCATGGTTGCTCCCGGGTGGGTGCCGGCTGGAACAGCAAGGGCCGTGCCGCCCCCCGGAGGTCGCCCGGCCTTCCGGCCGATCGGATTGGGGAAGCCTGGGTTTCCGCTGGGGAGACAAGTCGCATCTCGTCTGGCGCTTGACAGCGATCTGGTTGGCTCCATGGTATTCGGGAAGGCGGTGACGACTTGAGCTGGCAACGATGTGTGGTGTCGGCTGTCGGGTTATCGTGGTCTTGGCGATGACGTTGGGATGCATCGACGAACGTACGGAGGAGGTGGCGGGCGCTGCTCTGTATGAACGGCACTGCGCCTCCTGCCACGGGCTTTCGGGCCGGGGCGACGGACCGCTGGCCACGTCGCTGACCGTGGCACCGGCGGATCTCACCAGCCTGGCCTGGCGCTCAGGCGGGAGCTTCGACGAGTCGGCGGTCATGATGTTCATCGACGGCCGCCTGCTCGTGGCCCAGCACGGTCCGCGCGGGATGCCGGTCTGGGGTGCCGTCTTCGCGCAGAAGCACGTCGGGGAGCCCTTCGCCGTTTACGGCGCGACCCTCGACGTCCGCGCCTTGGCAGACCACCTGCGCACGATCCAGGTGGAGTGATGTCTACGGCCGTGCTCCGGGTGCGCGGGTTCTCGAAGGTCTACCCGGTGGGAGAGACGCAGGTCCACGCACTTCGGGGGGGGGATTTGACAGAATTCCGCCTGTCGGACCTCGCTGAAAACCCCGCTTGTTTTGCCTACCCAAATTCCAGTCGTTCTCTTCATATGCGTGATCGTTGGAGCGCTGATTCGCAGGCTGGGTGTGTCCGGACCAGTCGAAGGCTGCAGCCCGAGCCTTTTGATCGGCGGCGAATTGTGGACGGCGGCTTGGTTTCTATTTGCGGTCGCCTACTGGTCAGTGCTCGTTCCACGAAGGCCCCGAACCGGGTAGGGCGGTCCCGTTCGAAGCGTTCGACCCGCTCGTGGCGGCAAACGGGATACGCCACCATCGCGACCTCGATCAAGCCAACATAACGAGGACGCCATTCTTGCGAGATGCCCACTCGCTCAGTTCTTTTCCGCGCTTTGAAGCAGCGAGCATCCTGATGCTGGCGGTCACCGCGCTGCTCACGAATTCAGCTATCGCAGAACGCGAGTGCGATGGACGGACAGGAATTTCAACAGGGGATCCATGTCGGACAAGGGGTACCTTGACAAGCACCCCGTCGGGGAGATCGAGACTCACCGCCAACGGTGCAACCCATTGGACTCCCGCGGGCAATCTGGGGTGGCCTGCTACACTAATAAAGCCCCAATGGCTGCCCCCAGCCCGCCCGGGGATCACAGGATGGCGTTCGCGTTGCCCGAGTAACGATGAAGAACGAGAGCGCATGACGATTAGCCTGCTGGACGTTCTCCGTGAGCGATCTGGCCAGCAGTTCGACCTTCACGAGCAGCACCTGAATGGTCAGCTGGTCCGGGTCCTGAAGACCCTCGGCTTCGACCGGAACTATGTTCGCGCAGAGGGCCCGTACCTGTTCGACGATCGGGGGGACCGCTACCTGGACCTCCTGTCGGGCTACGGCGTGTTCGGGGTCGGGCGCAATCATCCCACCGTGATCCGCTTCTTGCGCGAAGCACTCGAGGCCGAGCTGCCCTCCCTCGTGCAGCTCGACGCCTCGCTGCTCGCCGGCATCCTGGCGGAGCGCTTCGTCGCCACGCTGCCGGGTGATCTCCCCAAGGTCTTCTTCACGAATTCCGGCGCCGAGGCCGTCGAGAGCGCGATCAAATTCGCACGTTGCCATACCGGGCGGCCGGGGCTCGTCTACTGCGAACGTGGATTCCACGGGCTCACGCTGGGGGCGCTGTCGTTGAACGGCGACGACCTCTTCCGGGACGGGTTCGGACCGCTCTTGCAGGGCACGCACCGGATTCCGTTCGACGACCTCGAGGCCCTTGAACGGGTTCTGGTCCGAGAGGAGATCGCCGCATTCTTCGTCGAGCCCATCCAGGGCCACGGCGTGAACGTGCCCTCGGATGAATACTTGCGCGAAGCGGCGAGACTCTGCCGCGAGCATGGGGCGCTCTTCGTCGCCGACGAGATCCAGACCGGCCTCGGCCGCACGGGGCGGATGTGGGCGATCGAGCACTGGGACGTCGAGCCGGACATGCTGCTCTCGGCCAAGGCCCTCTCCGGAGGCTTCATTCCGATCGGGGCGGTGGCCATGCGACGGCCGATCTTCGACTCGCTGTTCTCCAGCCTGGTGCGCGCACCGATCCATGGCTCGACCTTCTCGAAGAACAACCTGGCGATGGCCGCGGGTCTCGCAACCTTGGAGGTGATCCGGGAGGAGAGCCTCGTCGAGAATGCCGCGAAGATCGGCGAGGGTCTGCTCGAAGACTTCCGCGCGATGATCGACCGCTACGACTTCGTCCACGCGGTGCGCGGCAAGGGCTTGATGCAGGCCATCGAGTTCGCGCCGCCCGATACGGTCCGGGCGAAGATGGCATGGCGAGCACTCGACGCCGCGCAGAGTGGCCTCTTCAGCCAGCTCGTGATCGTCCCGCTCTTCCACGAGCATCGGATCCTGAGCCAGACCGCGAGCCACCACCACGCCGTGGTCAAGCTCCTCCCGCCGCTGGTGCTGAGCGAGGAGGACCGGGCCTGGATCGTCGGCGCGATGGATCAGGTCATTGCAAACACCCAGCAGGTCGGCGGTGCGATCTGGGGCCTGGGCAAGCGGTTGGCGGCGGCCGCGATTCGCTCGAAGACGGGCCGGTAGGCTGTCGATGGCGCACGTCTTCGTGACCGGCGGCAACGGCTTCATGGGCTCGCGGATCGTCCGTCGCCTGTTGACCCGAGGGCACGAGGTGGTCGCGCTGGTCGGCGCTGATCTCGACTGCGAGAATCTGGCCGGTCTCGACGTGGAGAGGCGCGAATTCGATCTGCTCGACGAGCACGGTGTGACCGAGGCGCTGGAGGGTGGCGAGCTGCTGGTGCACAACGCCGCCTGCTACAGCTTCTGGGAGCCGAACCCCGACACCATCTACCGGGTCAACATCGACGGCACGCAGCACGTGATGCGTGCCGCGCGGGTGCATGGCTACGAGAAGATCGTCTACACGAGCAGCACGGCGACGCTCACGCCGTCGATCAACCGCACGGTGGAGACCGAGGAGAGCCTCTTCGACCTCCGCAGCTTCCAGGGCCACTACAAGTCCTCCAAGGTGCTCGCTGAGATCGCGGTGCTGCGCGAGATTGCGTGCGGTCTTCCGGTCAGCATCGTGCACCCCACCACGGTCGTCGGACGCGGAGACCGTCGGCCGACGCCGACCGGCACCCTGATCATCCACTTCCTGAACGGGATCATGCTCGCCTACGCCGATACCCTGCTGAACGTCGTCGACGTAGACGACGTGGCCGAAGGGCACGTGCTGGCTCTCGAGCAGGGCCTCCCCGGCCGCCAGTACATCCTGGGTGGTGAGAACCTGAGCATGGCCGAGGTCACCTCGATCCTGTCGGAGCTCACCGGCATTCCGGCGCCGCGGGTAAAGCTCCCGCCGCGGCTCCTGCTCTGGGCGGGTCACGCGGCGGAGTGGGTCGCCAACCACGTGACCCACCGCCGGCCGATCGTGGACGTGGAGGCGGCCCTTCACTCCCTGTCGAACCGCGCTTCGGATTCCGGGCGGGCTCGAAAGGAGCTGGGCTTCGACCCGGCCCCGGCACGCGTGGCGTTGGCGAAGGCCGCCGGGTGGTTCCTCGAGGTGGGCATGTGCCGCGATCGCGCGCGCCGTCGCGTCGAAGCCGATGGCCGCCTCCAGGCGTTCCTGGCGGAGATCGACGAACCCGTCTGATCCGCGGGCGTCTATCGGGGCACTCCGCTCCGACCCTACACTTGGGTTGCAACCTGGGCGGTTCCGCCCGGATAGAATGACGCCTGACGACCCCTGCGTGGGTGGGCCGCTGCGCAGCAGAGTTACTTCCGTTCGCCGACGGGCCTGGCTCGGTGCCGCGAAAGCTCCACCAGGCCGAGGCAGAGCAAGAGCGCAGTCGACAGCTCCGGAACCGGGATCGCACTGAATCGAAGGGTCATTTCATAGCCGGAGCCGGTCCAGGCTGACGGGTCGATCAATGTTCGATCGGGGATGTCGAGGGAGTAGGTGAGCGTCATGGACTGCCCGGGGTCGACGGTTCCACCGCCGAAGAAGAGCAGGAAGTCCGGATCATGGGTGTCGACGAGGAATGCACTCGAAAAGGGCGACGGGTCCCGCTCGGGCGTGTCGAAGTCCAGACCGTCTGGCAGAGGGTTCTGCTCTGAAATGGAAAGAACTGCGGTAATGTCTTGGAATTGCGTCCGCGCCGCTTCG
>JAFDDG010000037.1 GCA_019310965.1 Deltaproteobacteria bacterium | reverse complement strand
GACGTCCTCGTTGGGTTCGAAATCGAGTGATCGGCTTCGACCCTTGTAGGGGATCTCCCGCAGGATCAGCTTGATCGTCTCGATGCGAGCCAGCGCCTTCCGATCCGATCGGATCACGTGCCACGGGTTGAGCTCCGTGTGGGTCTTCTTCAGCAGCTCGAACTTCTTCTCGGTGAACTCGTCCCAGAGCTCTTGTGCCTGAAGATCCACCTCGCTGAGCTTCCACATCCGCAGAGGGTCGTGCTGCCTTCTCGCGAATCGGCGCGCCTGTTCGTCCTTGGAAACCGAGAAGTAGAGCTTGATCAAGGTCGTCTTTCCGTCGCTGACGAAGCTCTCTTCGTACTGGTTGACCTTCTTCATGAACTCGCGGTACTGGCGGGGTGTGCAGAAGCCCATGACCGGCTCCACCAGGGCCCGGTTGTACCAGCTGCGGTCGAAGAGAACGATTTCGCTCGCGTGCGGGAACTGCTCGATGTAGCGCTTCATGTGCAGCTCGGTCTGCTGCTGCTCGGTCGGCCTGCCGAGGGCCACCATGCGGCAATGCTTGTCGTTCATGTAGCGCGTCACACGCCGAATCGTGCCGCCCTTGCCGGAAGCGTCCCGTCCATCGAATAGGATGATGACCTTGCCCGCCGTCTGCTCCAGGTGCTCTTGCAGCTTGATGAGCTCTGCCTGGTAGGGCTTGAGCGTCTCGGCTTCGATGTAGCTCTGGAGCGCGGCACGCAGGATGCGATTGCGGTCGCGCTTCTTGAGCCCGCGGATGACGTCGTTGATCCAATCGCGACCAAGGACTGCATCCGCGGCCCCCACGCTCCCGAGCGCCTTGCCGATCCTCTTCGCCGTGCGTTCCGATTCCTGCATGGGCTCGTGACTCCTGCTGCGGGGAAGGTTTCCGGCAGAATTTTGGCCATTGTCGATGCAATTTCCGTTCCGGCTGCCATTGCGAAGAAGCGCCTGTGCGCGAAGCCTGCGGCCCAGCATACTCTGGACGACTGCAGCTCTCCCAACGCGGTGGCGTCCCGGGCGATGCTCCGGACCGCGCTCAACGCCATGCTCGCTGCTGGCGCCGTTTGCCTCATCCGGGGGAGAAAACGCCACACCCAAGCGCCGCGCGAGCGTCGCGTTGCCGCTGGCCGTCGTCGCGATGCTCTTCTGCCAGGCGAAGCTCACCTCAGCGAGCGATGCCGCCGCACTCCCCGCGGCCGCGGGTCGCGCAACCGATCAGAGCACGGCCACGGGATTCACCGGGCTTCCCGTCCCGCGTTCCACGCGCAGCGGGGCAGCGGCGAACTGGAAATCCCAGTGGCCGTGCTCCGCACAAGCCGCCGACAGCTCGTCGAGCTTGAGATTGTCGAACAAGTGCATGCCCATCCCAACGAGGCCCACCTGGTGGATCGGCATCGGCCAGTTCGGAATACCGAGTCCCGGCAGCATGTCGGAGATGCCATCGCTGCCCAGCACGGCAACGCCGCGCTCGTGGAGCCACGGCAGGCACTCCGGATGCAGTCCAGCAAAACCCTCTTCGATTGGATTCCACGGGCCGGTCTCGGCGCGTCGCGCGTCGCGGCCCGTCGAGATGAGCAGCACGTCGCCGGATTCCGGCGCGACGCCCTGGGTGGTTGCTGCGGCCTCGAGCTGCTCCGGATGGATCAGCTCCCGCAGCTCGAGCCACGGCCGGCCGACCAGGCGCGGGATGTCGAGCAGCACGCCGCGGGAGACGATGCCGTCCTTGGCGGCCATCACGCTGCCGCGTCGGGCGCCGGTGCTCTTCACCTCGCTGCCGGCGAAGCCGTTGTACATGCAGCCGTCGACGAAGACGTGGCACAGGGCATCCAGATGCGACGTCGACATGCCGTGGAAGGCGACACCGACGAAATCGGTGGTCGACTCGAAGCCGAAACCCTCGATCACGCAGTCGTCACCACCCTGGATCATCATGTGCAGTGCGGGGTGGGGGTTGTCTGCAGCCGGAGCCACGGGCAGATCGCGGGCGCAGCTGACGCTGACGCCGGCGCGTACGCAAGTCGCTCCCGCACGGCGCCGCTCCGGTGTGATGAGGTTCAACGAGCCCCGTTCGTCGTC
The DNA here is from genome assembly GCA_019310965.1 of Deltaproteobacteria bacterium. GTDB lineage: Bacteria > Myxococcota_A > UBA9160 > UBA9160 > SMWR01. Next base: position 47,723 of record JAFDDG010000037.1, on the reverse strand, counting down.
CTTGCCCCAGCGCCCCCAGTTCTTCGTCGACTCGAAGATCGCGTCCATGCGCTGGCGGGTCGGCTGTTCGGTTTCTGCCATGGTTCCTCCAATGCCCTGTGGATTCATTTCTCCTGGCGATCGTCGCCGCTCATGCCCTTTCGGTTGCGTTGCTCGAGATACGCGGCGTGCTGTGCGATGGGGGTGATCTCGGGGACCAGCTTGCTGCCGTCGGCGCGTGGCGGGTCCAAGCGCAGCTCTGCCAGCTGCACACCCTGGGGCGGCCGCTCGCCGCTGCGGTGCAGCTCGAAGCGGCGCTTGCGGAACAGCAGCTCCGCCTCGTCGCCGCCGACGGCGCGTACCAGGGTGCGGATCGTCGCCTGGGAGAAAGGCACATCGGAGGCGACTTCGTAGCGCACGTGCAACGTCTGGCCGCTCTCGATCAGCGTCTGGAAGTGGATCAGGTGCTTGTCGCCTGCGAAGCGCATCCAGTGCTCGAGCTCGACATCGGCATCGCCGCGCGTCTTGACCTCGAATTCGATTTCGATCCACTCGTTCGGCTCCAGGGAGAGTTGCGACACCCCCTGCACCATCTGCCAGTTGCGGCCCTTCACGGGGAAGTCAGGGCGCGCGAGAAGCGGAAAGGTGAGCGGCGCGTTGCTCTGCGGTGGCAGACTGCGGAGCGCCATCTCGCGCACGCTGTCGGCCATCTGCGGATCGTCCCGCACCCGCCGCAGTGTCGGCGCGAAGATGCGACCGGCCTCGGGGCGGTAGCGTGCGCAGCGCTGACCCTCCTTCTCGCACTGCACGAGTGTCCCGTCCGGCTGGAGCCCACCGATCATGCGGTAGTTGACGTTGGCGTAGAAGATGCTGCGCCCGCGCTCGTAACGACGGAACAGGCTGCGCCCGAAGAAGTCGAGCCCTTCGTGGGGAAGCCCCAGGTAGTCGAGCACCGAGAGCGGCACGTCGCTCTGGGCGTAGGGCTCGTCGATGCTGAGCTGGGTGCGCTCGGGAAGCAGTGCCGCGAGGAAGCCCCAGTTCTCGCTCAAGATCCCCGCCGTGGTGTCGGCGGCCTGGCCCAGATCGCCACGCGACTCGTCCGATGTGATCAGCACCAATGTGTCGTCGCGCAGCCCGCGGCGTTCGAGCTCACGCAGGAAGCGATGGAGAGCGCCGTCCATGTAGCTGAAGACGCGTCGGATCGGCGTCTTGTAGGGCGATTCGTAGGAGTCCGGCACCACGTAGGGGTGGTGGGTGCCCACTGTCAGAAGCGTCATGAACCACGGCTCGTCTCCCGAGGCCTCGAGCTCGTCGATCTTGCGAAAGGTCTGCTCGAGAAGCGTGCGGTCGTCGACGCCCCAGAAGCTGCGCAGGTGGGGGTGCACGAACCAGTCGTGGCCTAGCGATTCGTCGAAGCCGATGGCCGGCATGAAGCGGTCTTTTTGCATGAAGGCGAGCGGCGCTCCCTGGAGGTACACCGTGCGGTAGCCGTGATCGCGCAGTACGCCGGGCAAGCAGCGCCGCCAGGGCGTCGCCGCGGTCACCGCCATCTTCGGGATGCCGGCGATGAGGCGCGGATACTCACCGCAGAGCAGCGCGAAGAGGCCGCGGTTCGTGCGTCGCGTGTGGGTGAAGAAGGTGGCGTAGCCGACGTTCTCGGCGAAGGCCCTGTCGAGGGCCGGCAGCTTGTTTACCGCCTCGCGTCCGTGGCGCGCCGCCGCAGTCGGCAGGTAGTTGCCCGATACGGACTCGAGAATCACGAGCAGCACATTCTTGCCCTGGCCGTGGAACTCGCCGCGCAGCGGCGCGTCGAGATCCGCCGCAATGCCGGGGACCAGCGTGCGCATGGCCAGCGCCGGGTTGTCGAAGCCGCCGGCGTCGCCCGCATCGCGTCTGGCCAGCCAGTCGACGTTGAAGGCGATCGGGTTGTCCTGACGCCATGCCGCGTGGCGCGGCTCCGGCTCCCAAAACGAGAGCGCGCCGAGCAGGAATCCGCCCGCTGCCAGTGCGGCGAATGCGTCGCTCCAGCCAGCGCGCCGCAGGCCCAGCCAGCCGAGGGCGAGCGTGCCGGCCAGCACCACCGCGAGCCAGCCGGGTCGCGCCGCGGCCAGTGCCGAGCCGCGCACGAAGGTGGGGTCGCTGAAGAACTCGAGATCCAGCGGCGATGCCAGCGTGCCGAGAGTCGTCACCGTCTCGTAGTTGGCGTAGTAGCCGATCACCAGGACGCCGATGACAACGACGGGCAAGCCGCGCGCCAGCCGCGCCAGTGGCCACAAGCAACCGAGGGCCAGCAACGCGAGCGCGGCGTCGGCGCAGAAGCCCCGCAGGTTGGCGGCTGCCGGGGCGGCCGGACTGTCGAAAATGGCCAGCGCGCGGAAGGCCCACGGGGCGAGCAGGCAGCTACCGAAGGCCGCGGTGGCGCGCAGCGCACCGGATTCGCTCGGTCCGTGGCCCATCCGCTCCAGAGTAGCACCACCCCTCGGGCACCATGCCGATGTGCAGGTCGACGTCACGTGTGCGTGTCACCCGGCCACAAACCTGGGTGACGAGGCGGCCTGCGTGCGGGGATGAGATACCGTGTTGACCTCGCGCCGACGCCAGGAGAAGAGCGGTGGACCCCGCGTTCGATATCGCGGCATTTCGCTTCGACGATCCCTTCGGCCCCAGTGCCGATCCGGCGCGCTATGTCCCCCGCGCCGCGACCGAACGGGCGCTGGCGGCGCTCGAGGCGCGGGCGATCGGCGAGCGGCGCTGCGCGCTGCTCGCCGGGGTACCGGGTATCGGCAAGACCCTGCTGTTGCGCATCCTGCGGGCTCGCTTCGGTGCCTCCGTCAGTGTCGCGCACCTGCGCTATGCGGCGTTGCCCGCGCCGGCACTATTCGCCTGGGCGCTTCGCGAGCTCGACGGCCCTGGCAGCTATGACCCCGTCGGTGCGATTGCGGCGCTTGCGAAGCAGCGCGCCGCCGAGGGTGGCGAGATCGTCCTGCTGGTGGACGACGCGGAGACGTTGCCGGAGGATTCGGCGCAGGCGCTGCTCGAGGTGAGCCGGGAAACCGCTGGCGCGCTGCGTTTCGTCGCGGCCGGCGACCGCGAAACGCTGGGTCGCTTCGCGAGCCAGATCGAGGAGTCGGAACCCATTCTGCTCGTCGAGCCGATGAGCGTGGAGGAGACCGAGGCATACGTCCGCGCGCACCTCGTGGCGGCGAACCTCGCCGAGGCCGCGCACGCGGCGTTCCCGAGCGACGGCTTCGCGCAGCTGCAGCGCCGAGCCGGAGGCATCCCGGCGCGGGTCAATGCCGAAGCCTCGCGACTCTTGCGGCGCGCGATCGGGCCGCGCGTCGTCGCACCGCTGCTGAAACCGCGGCTTGCCGCGGCGCGACCGGCCGTGCCGGCGATCGCTGTGGCCGGGGCGGAGGACAACGCGCCGGCGCCGACTCGATCGAACGCCGGTGTCGCGACGGGCACGAGAGCCGCAGCGCCGGTGGCGGCTCCAGTCGTCGAGCGCCCGCTGGCGGCCTCCGGGGCTGGGGCCGAAACGCCGCGAGTACCCGCGGGCGACGAGGGAGTGGGTCCGGACGCGGCCCTCGAGCGGGCCATGGGGCGGCTCGCGCTGGCCCATCAGCGTGGCGGCGAGGAGGTCAGCGGTGATGCCGCGCTCGAGCGCGCTACCGGCCGGCTCGTGCTGAGCACCTCGGCGCAGGCTGGCGCAGCCTCGGGCAGCGTGCCGCTCGAGCCGACGTCCGCGCCGCCGACGCCCACGGCGGCAGCGCCCGCACCCGTACCCCCGACGCCCACGGCGGTGAGCACGTCGCCGCGCCGTCGTCGGCAGCCGCCGGCATCGCTTGCGGTGGCCGTGCTCGGGGCGAGTCTCGCGGCCGGGGTGTTGGTGAGTGTGAGGTTCCTCGATGCGCAGGCCCCCGCACCGGAGGTCAGCGTCGCGGCGAGCATTCGCACGCCGCTGCGCGAGCCAGCGGTCTCCGCCCCGGCCCCGGTCTCTGCCCCCACGCCGGTGACGGTCCAGATCAACGCCAGGCCCTGGGCAGAGATCAGCATCGACGGCGTCGAGGTTGGCGTGACACCGCTGGCGGGCGTGCGGGTCACGCCCGGCACGCATCGCTTCGAAGCGCGTTTCCCCGATGGCACGCTGGAAACGCGACAGATCGAGATCGACTCGGCGCGGCGCTTCGTGACGTTCCCGGTGGCCGCAGCGGAGGCCGCGGCGCAGTGACGCTGCGTGACGCGTGGCTTCCGGCGCTGCTACTGGTGGTTTTCGCGCCGGCACTCGCCGCCATGGCCAGCGTGTGGAGCAGCGTCGACCACTACAGCCACGGGTTCCTGGTGCCGTTGGTTTCGTTCGCCGCGCTGGGCCGCGCGCCGAGGCGCCTGCCCAGTTTCGATCGCCGTGGACTCGTGGGGCTCGCGCTCAGTCTCGCGGTCTACGTCGCCGGACTCGTCGCGGGGAGCGTCACTCTCCAGGGGTTGGCCCTGGTGGGTGCCGTCGCCGGCGGCGTGGTGCTGCTCTTCGGCAGCACCGGGCTGCGCCGCTGGGCGTTCCCGGTGGGCTTTCTCGTCTTCATGGTGCCGCTTCCGGCGCCGCTGATCACGCCACTCATTCTGGAGCTGCAGTTCTGGGTGAGCGCCGTGGCAGTGGCGTTGTTGCGCGCTGGTGGTGTGCCGGTTCTGCGAGAGGGCAATGTGCTCGAACTCCCGGGCGGGGAGTCGCTCTTCGTGGCCGAGGCCTGCAGCGGGATCACGTCGCTGGTCACGCTGGTGCCTCTGGCCGTGGCGCTGGCGTACTTCGCGCATCGACGCTTCGGCCGGCGAGCCTGCATCGTGCTCGCTGCACTGCCGGCTGCGCTGGCTTTCAACCTGCTGCGGGCCGTCGCGACCGTGGCCGCGGTGCGACGCTTCGGCGGCGAGGTCGTGATCGAGTCGCCGCTCCACGAAATGGCAGGCCTCGTCACGTTCTCGCTCGCCTGCCTGACGCTGGTCGCTCTCAGTGCCGTGTTGGGGCGCCGTCAAGCGCCAGCCTGAGACACCAGAGCTTCCCCCGGGACCGCAGAAACCTGCGCGGTGGGGTCTGGGCTGCCGTTCTTGGCCCGTTGCCGTGCCTCGCGTCGTTTCTGCGCGTGCGAGAGCTCCTCATGCCGTGCGGGGCCGCGGCATGTATCTTGCGTACGGTAGAAGCGGTTGAGATCGGGAGTGAACCACCTCACAGTGCGGAAGTGGCCGCGCTGGCACGTTGTGGTCGATCGAGAAGAAGGAGAAACTCGCAGGATCCGGCCTCGGGCCCGGCGATGCAGACGCCATGTACGAGCACTTCTTCGGTCTGGACGAGATCCCGTTCTCGCTGACGCCCGACCCGCGCTTTCTCTGGCCCTCGGAGACGCACCAGGAGGGGCTTGCGTCGCTCTACTACGGCATCACGCGCCGCAAGGGTTTCATCCTGCTGACGGGAGAGGTGGGGGCCGGCAAGACGACGCTGTTGCGCGCGACCCTCGCCCGCCTGAAGCGCGAGATCGATGTCGCATTGGTGATCAACACGGCCGACATGGAGCCCGTCGACCTGCTCAAGCTGGTGGTGACGGAATTTCGTTTGACGGGAAATTTTGCGAGCAAGGCCGATTACATCATCGCCCTCAACAATTTCTTGCTCGAACGTCTGCGCATGGGCCTCAACACGGTGCTCATCATCGATGAGGCTCAGAACCTCGGGACCAAGGCACTCGAGGAGGTGCGGCTGCTCTCGAATCTCGAAACTGAGACCGAGAAGCTCTTGCAGATCGTGCTGACCGGACAGCCGGAGCTGCTGCGCAAGCTCGCCGATCCGGCGCTGCGCCAGCTGCGTCAGCGCATTGCTCTCGAGCACCACGTCGAGACGCTGCGCCCCAACGAGATCGCTCCGTATCTCGAGCATCGCATTGCGACCGCGGGTGGACGCATCGAGAACATCTTCGCGCCCGGCGTGGAGCCCGTGTTCTACGACTTCTCGCAAGGCTGCCCGCGTCTGGTGAACCTGCTCGGCGATCGGGTGCTGCTCGCGGCGTTCGCTCAGGACATCCGCCCGGTTCCAGTGGCGCTGGTGGAGCAGAAGGCCAAGTCGATGCTCGAGGCCCAGCGAGCACGCCCGTCCGACGCGAACGACGAGCGCTGAATGCGCCGCGGAGCCCGGTCGCGCGCGAGTTCGAGGTAGCTCCGCTTGTCCCCGCGCAGGGATGAGTGGCTGACCGCCGCAACGTGCGTGTCGATGTTGCTGGTGGGTGTGCTGGCCTGGGGGCTCTACCTCCGGCCGGAGCTGCGGGTCGATGCCGCCGCGTTGGGCGCGTTGCCGCACGAGGTTGCGGGCTGGCGCGCCAAGGACGTGCCGCTCGACGTGGTGATCGAGTCCATGCTGGAGGCGGATCTGCACCTCCAGCGCCTCTACGTCCACCCGCTGGGCGAGATGCTCTGGCTGTACGTCGGGTACTACGGGACGACGAGCGGGGGGCGCCCGGAGCACGTGCCGCGCACCTGCTACGAGTCGCAGGGTTGGACGCTGACGGAGCAGCGGACCCTCGATGTCGATGCGGCCCGCGGATTGCGCACCAACGAATTGCTGATCGAGAAGGCTGGCAAACGGCGTCTGGTGCACTTCTGGTACCGCAGCCATCGCAGCACCGGCATTCTCGGCGGGGTCGGCGTTTCGCTCGACCACCTGATGGGGCGCGCGCAGACCGGGCGAGCCGACGGCGCACTGGTTCGGGTGAGCACCGCGCTCGGGTCCGACGAGGGGGTCGTCACGGCACGAGCTCGCCTGATGGGCTTCGAGAGCGCTCTCGATCCCCAACTCGGAGCACACTGGCCCTCCGAACTCGCGCAGGGCAGCTGAGGCATGCGGTCGCGGGCTTGGCTGCAAGCGCTCGCGCTGTGCGCGGCGTTCTCGCCGGTCCTGGTCGAGCTTGCGGCCCACATGCAGGACGAAGCGTGGGCGCGCTACGTGCTGGTCTTCATTCCGCTCGTGGCGATCGTGTTGGCGCGCGAGTCGACCGCCGCCCCGCGCCGTGACGGCCTGCTGCTGCTCGTCGCGGCACTGGGCATCGAGCTCTTCTGTCTCGCCGGCAGCACCACCCGTATGGCGCGCCCAGCCTTTCCGCTCGCCATCCTCGGTCTGTGCCGGGCGTTCGGGCTCGCGCGCGGCCGAACCGCGGTCCTGGCGTTCTGGCTCGTGCCGCTGCCCTGGATGGTGCTCAAGCTGACGAGTCCAGATCTCGAACGGACATGGCTGCAGCTGGCCGCCGGTTTGCTCAGCGGTATGGGCGCAGAGCTCGAAGTCCAGCGCTCGTCGCTGCGCGGCGCCGCCGGGGTGCTCGGTGTTCAGGCGAGTGACTCGGGGCTCCGCCTGGCGGTGCTCCTCTCCGGTCTCGGCTGGTACGCGAGCTTGCGGCGCAACGATTCCCTTGCGGCCTGTGTACGGCGAGCGCTGATCTGGGGGGCGCTCGGGCTGCCCGCACAGGCACTCGGCACGCTGCTCGCCGTTGCCGTGTTGGCGATGGGCCACAGCGCAGCGGCCCGTGCGCTCCTCGATCCGGGTCTCTGGCTCGTGCTGGCCCTGCTCGGCGTGGCGCGGAGCGAGCAGCTAGCCCGGCAACGTCCCCAGCGGCACCCGGATGGCGTGGACGGGACCGGAGGAAGCCGCACCCCTGCCTGACGTGTTCCGCTGAGCGGCGTCAGGGCTCGAGTGGCGGCGAGCTCGCTTCGTAGACCGCCGTGACGCGGTAGTCGCGCACCTTGCGGGCGTGGAAGAAGAGGAGCAGCTCGGCGAGCAACCCGATGGTGAAGGTCTGCACTCCGAGCCCGATGAGGAGCGTGCCGAGCACCAAGACGGGCCGGTCGGCCAACGGTGTGCCGGCGAATCGCTGAATCGCCACGGCCAGCAGGACGAGACCGCCGCTGGCGGCGAATGCGGTACCCACGCCCCCGAAGAGCCGCAGCGGATGGCGCGTGAAGCGGCTGATGAAGAAGATCGACAGGATGTCGATGGCTCGCCACAGGTAGATCCGCGGCGCGTGCACGGCCCGGGACGTCGCGCGTGGATGCTGGCGAGCCGGAATCTCGTCCACCCGAAAGCCGAGCCGCTCGGCCATGAGGGGCAGGTAGCGATAGAAGTCGCCGTAGATGGGTGTCTCCTCCGCGACTTGCCGGCGCAGCGCCCGCGTCTCGCTCGCGATGTCGCGGAAGTTCCGGCCCGACGCCAGCGAGACGACTCGGTTGAAGAGCTCCGATTGGATGCGAGCAGAGGATCCCGTCTTCCCCCGCTTGCGCGATGCGAACGCGAGATCCGAGCCCGCCTGGATGGCCGCGTGGAGATCGTCCAGTACGGCGAGGTCGATCTGCAGGTGGTCGGGAACCGTGAAGAGGATTGCCCCGCGCGAGTGCTCGACGCCCGCCGAGAGCATGCCGGCGCGGTCCACGGCCTGGGCGAACTGGATCACCCGGACGCGCTCCGGTGCGGCTTCCTGCAGCGCCTGGGCCTGCTCCGTGGCCTCGCGCGGTGCCGATGACGCGAGCAGGTAGAGGATTTCGTAGTCGTCGCCGAGCTTCACGAGCTGCGCCACGAGCTCGGCATGCACCACGTCCAGATCGCCGGCCGCCGAGGTGACCGAGACGAGGGCTGAGAGGGTCTTTTCTTCGTTCAGGATCGATCTCCCAGCTCGCGCGCAACGGGAGCCGGGTTGGATCCCATCGTCGCGAGCACGAATTCCGCCACCAGGCCAAGTAGCAGACAAGAGAGGAACGTCGTGCTGGTGATCAGTACCAAGGCGGAAAGCACCACGCTGCTGGCCCCCGTAGTCAGTGCCAGAAACGTCGCGACGAGTGACGCCACGAGAAACGGCATGCCGAGCAGGGTGAACCAACGCATCGGCCGTTCTCGGAACCACGTGAGCATCTGGATCGTGAAGAGATCTGCCATGACCTTGAAGATGCGGGAGAGCCCGTACTTCGAGCTGCCCGAGATGCGCGCGTGGTGCTGGACCTCGACTTCCGCGATGGTCGCGCCGAGGGGCATCGTGAGAATCGCGATGAAGCGGTGCATGTCGGCGTAGAGATCCAGGCCCTTCACCACCTCACGGCGATACGCCTTCAGCGAACAGCCCTGATCGTGGATGTTGATTCGCGTGACGAAACGGATCAGCCGGTTGGCCACCCAGGAGGGAATCTTGCGCAGGAAGAGGGTGTCCTGGCGGTCCTTGCGCCAGCCGCTCACCACGTCGGCGCCCTGACAGAGCGCCTGCACCAGGTGTGGAATGTCGCTGGGGTCGTTCTGGAGGTCGCCGTCCATGGTGACGAGTGCGTCGCCACGAGCCCGATCCAGGCCGGCCTGGAGCGCCAGGGTCTGGCCGAAATTGCGTCGCAACGCGATGACGACCAGCTCGGGGACCTCCACGAGCAGCTCTCTCAGCACCTCCAGGGTGGCGTCGCTGCTCCCGTCATCGACGACGATGACCTCGAAAGGCAGGTGTAGGGGTCGCACCGCAGCCACGATGCCGCGCACCAGCGGCTCCGCGTTGCCCTCCTCGTCGAAGAGCGGGACCACGACGCTCAGCGAGCGTGGGGTCCAGAGAGCTTGGAGACGGGATGACATAACTTCCTCGCGCGACGGGGAGGCGGGCCGCGTAATCGCGAGCGTGAAGATACCCCACGCGATCGGCTGCGTGTACAGTCCGGCCGGGGAGCGAACGGGGGTGCCGCTCGCGCGAGTCGGCCGCTGCCTGCGATCTGCCAGTCGCCTGCCCATCACATGCATGCGCGAGATATTTCGTGCCGGGACCGCGACACGAAAGCGCTCGCAGCGTGCACTACCTGTCGATAGGTGGGTTCTCGAACCCGCTCGAGGAGACCCGTGCGCCGCAACCTCCACGAACTCGCTTCCCGGGAGTACGACCTCGTCATCGTGGGCGGGGGCATCTTCGGCATCTGTGCGGCATGGGACGCCACCTTGCGAGGGCTCTCGGTCGCGATCCTCGAGCAGACGGACTTCGCCCACGCCGCCTCCGCGAACTGTTTCAAGATGATCCACGGGGGCATCCGCTACCTGCAGCACGCCGATCTGGTCCGCGTGCGCCAGTCCACGGCGGAACGCAGCGCGTTCCTGCGCATTGCGCCGCACCTGGCGAGCCCGCTTCCGATCTTCATCCCCACGTACGGACACGGTACGAAGGGCAAGGCGTTCCTTGGCGCCGGGATGAAGGTCTACGACCTGCTGACGGCGGATCGCAACCGGCATATCAGCGACTCGGACCGCAGGATCCCTGCGACCCGCACCTTGTCCCGGAGTCGTGTGCTCGAGGCCTACCCCTTCCTGGAAAGCGAGGGCTTGACCGGCGGCGCACTATTCCACGACGGGCAGATCTACAGCCCCGCCCGATTGGCCTTGGCCTTCCTGCTTTCGGCGACGGCCCGGGGGGCCCAGGCCGCGAACTACGCCGCGGTGACCCGACTGTTGCAGTCGGGCGGGAAGGTCGAGGGCGTCGCGGTCCGCGACACGCTCGACGGCAGCGAGCACGAGGTGCGGGGGCGGGTGGTGCTGAACACCACCGGTGGTTGGGCTCCGCACCTTCTCGAGGCCACGGCCTCCGCAACTCTGTCGCCGCAGCCCACGTTCTCGCGAGACGCGAGCTTCGTCATTCGCCGGCAGCTGCCGGGCCGGTATGCCGTGGCGCTCTCCGGCAGCACCCGAGATCCGGACGCCATCTTCAGCCGTTCGGCTCGCCACCTCTTCCTGGCGCCGTGGCGCGGCTGCACGCTCGTGGGAGTCTGGCACCAGGTCTACCGAGGAGACCCCGCCAAGGCACGGGTGAGCGAAGCCGACCTGCGCGGCTTCCTCGACGAAATCAATGCGGCGTGCCCGCAGCTCGAGATCCGGCGCGACGAAGTGGTGCTGACGCAGTGCGGCCTGGTGCTCTTCGGCGAGAACCGTCCCGGCGCAGAGGACCTGAGCTACGGTAAACGTTCCCTGCTGGTCGACCACGAGCGCGCGGCCGGTCCGAAAGGCCTGGTGACGCTGATCGGCGTGCGTTACACGACGGCGCGGGCGGAGGCAGACAAGGCGGTGCGACTCATCTGCCGCAAGCTCGGGCGCACCGCTCCGCGCTGCCAGACGGCGTCGATACCCCTGGCAGGTGGCGACATCAGGCGGTTTGCCCGCTTCGAGGAGGAGGCCCTCGCCGCGCGCCCTGCCGGAGTCTCGGCCGACAGTCTGCGCGCGCTGCTGCGAAACCACGGCACCGGTTACCAGGACGTGCTGGCCTCGGCGCAGTCCGATGCGGGGCTGCTCGAGCGGCTGCCGGACAGCGACACACTGCGGGTCGAAGTCGTGCACGCCGTGCGCTCGGAGATGGCCCGGGGCCTCGACGACGTGGTCTTCCGGCGAACCAACCTCGGCACGGCGGGCCCGCCGGGGGAGGCGGCCCTCGAGGCGACGGCGGCGCTGATGGGCGACGAGCTGGGCTGGAGCGAGGCGCGACGTCGCGAGGAGCTCGCGCGGACCCGGACGGGCTTCCCGGCCGCGGAGTGCGCAGAATGAGCGACCGGCGGCAGGCATGAGAGTGCTGGTGACCGGAGCCACGGGGTTCATCGGATCGAGGCTCGTGCTGCGCTCGAGGCTCGTGCTGCGCTGCCTCGCCGAGGACATGGCCGTGCGCGCGCTCGGCCGGCGCAACAATCCGGCCGAGGCGGAGAATGCGAGTGGGCTGGAAGCCGCAGGCGCCGAGTTCTCCGAGATCCCGGTGGCCGATCGCGATGGGCTCGTCGCCGCCATGGCAGGGGTCGACGTGGTCTTTCACCTGGCAGCGGCGCAGCACGAGGCGAACGTCGCAGACGACTACTTCCGCAGCATCAACGTCGACGGCACCCGCAATGTGCTCGAGGCGGCTGAGCAGGCCGGGGTGGGGCGGGTCGTTCACGGCAGTACGATCGGCGTCTTCGGCTGGCGCTCCGGCGAGGTCGTGAACGAGGGCTCGCCGCTCGAGCCCGAGAATATCTACGGCATCACCAAGCTCGAGGGCGAGCAGGTGGTTCGCGCCAGTGCCGAGCGGGTGCCCGTCGTGATCGCGCGCATCTCAGAGACCTATGGCCCGGGCGACCGGCGGCTGCTCAAGCTCTTCCGGGCCGCGGAGCGGGGCCTGGCGCTCCAGATCGGCTCCGGCCAGAACCTGCACCACCTCGTCTACATCGACGATCTGCTCGACGGCTTGCTGCTGTTGGGCCAGGAGGAGCGGGCCGTGGGCACGACGTGCGTGTTGGCCGGGCGCGAGCCGGTGAGCAGCCGCGCGATGCTCGAGGCCGTGTCGCGCTCGCTGGGCCGTCCGCCGCGCATCCTGCGCCTGCCGTTGTCGGCGTTCATGCTCGTCGCCCTGATCCTCGAAACGCTGCTGCGGCCGCTTGGTATCCAGCCTCCGCTGCACCGACGACGGCTGGACTTCTTCCGCAAGAGCTTCGCCTTCTCGCGCGACGAGGCCTCCGTCCTGGGCCACAAGCCGCGGGTGGGTCTGGACGATGGCATGCGAGCGACAGCGCGCTGGTACCGGGAACGCGGCCTGATCTCGCAGGAGGGTGGCTGAGATGGCGAACCGAACCACGCTGGACCTGCCGGTGGCCGGGCGTGACGCGGGAGCAGCGATGGATCTGACGGCGAAGATCGAGCCCTTCGATTCCTTCTGGGAGGGCCCGGAAGACATCGAGAAGGGCTACACCACGGTCTACGAGTTCTATCGCCGCAACTACTTCCCGCATGTCACAGCCGATCGCGAGGCAGAGATCCTCGTGGTCAGCTGCGGCCCCGGCTACTTCGTCGACATGCTGGTGCGTCACGGCTACCGCAACGTGACCGGCATCGATTCCGACCCGGCCAAGGTCGAGCACGCGCGCAAACGCAACCTCGAGTGTCGTGTCGAGCGAGCCTTCGCATTCCTCGCCGAGCACGAGCAGGCTTTCGATACGATCTTCTGCGAGCAGGAGCTGAACCACCTCACGAAGGCAGAGATCCTCGTCTTCCTCCGCTTGTGCCGCGAGAGCCTGAAGCCCGGCGGAACCCTGATCCTCCACGCGCTCAACGGAGCCAATCCGATCACCGGCGCCGAGGCGCTCGCCCAGAACTTCGACCACTACAACACCTTCACCGAGTACACGTTCCGGATGATCCTCGGGCACACGGACTTCGAGGAGGTTCGCGTGATCCCGCTCAATCTCTACGTGTTCTACAGGAATCCCTTCAATTGGGTGGCCCGGGCGGCGGCCTCGCTGCTGACCCTCTGCTTCCGGGCGGCCTTCGTGCTGTACGGCAAGAACAACCGCATCTTCACCAAGAAGATCGCAGCGATCTGTCGCAAGCCGGCCGGGGCGTAGCGGGCGCATGGCTTCTCCGGTCGGACACGCTCTGGCGGGCATCGCCGTCGGGCGTCTGGGCGAGCGCCCGGAGGCGCTCGCCGGACGCGGCTTCCTGCTGGCCTGCATCGTCCTCGCGATCGCGGCGGACTTCGACTTCCTGCCGGGCCTGCTGCTCGGACAGCCGACGCTCTACCACCAGGGCGCGAGCCACAGCCTGGCCGTCGCCGCTCTCGTGGGGCTGGCGGCGGCGTTTGCCTGGACGCGTGGCCGCGGCGGGCTGCGCCGCGCCTGGGCCGTGTTCTTCCTGGCCTATGCCTCCCACCTGGCGGTCGATTGGATCGGCACGGACCTGCGGCCACCCATCGGTATCCCACTGCTGTGGCCGCTGAGTGCGGAGACCTGGATCTCGCCGCTGGCCGGGCTGCCCGGGGTACGCCACGCCGTGACCGGAAACGAGGGCCCGGCAGGCTGGCTGGCGCTGATCATGAGCTGGGTGAATCTCCGGGCGATCGGGATCGAAATCGCGGTCGTGGGGCCGCTGGCGCTGGGAGCCGAGGTCCTGCGACGGCGCAGGCAGCGACGAGACCCGGAGTCTCCCCGCGGGGCAAAGCGTTTTCCTGCTTCGCCGCTCTAGACAGCGCCGGGGTACGCCGATGCGCAGTTCGAACTCGGAAGGAGCTCATGCGAGTACTCGGAATCGGTGATCACGTGGTGAGCGGTGCGGCCCTCGTGGAGGATGGCTGCCTGGTCGCCGCCGTGAACGAGGAGCGCCTGGTCCGGCGCAAGATGGTGATGGGCTTCCCCTGGAAGTCGATCGAGTCGGTGCTCGAGATGGGCGGCGTGCAGCCGGGCGAACTCGACGCCGTGGCCGTCGCCTCGCACTGGGGCCACTTCCTGCCCGAGTACGTCGACTTCGGCGACGGCGCGTTCGGGGTCGACGAGGGGGCGGTGCGCGGAGCGTTCTTCGATCTGGGCTCCACCTTGGCCCCGCTGCGGGCCAAGCTGCCCTTCCTCGAGACGCTCTACTACGGGCTGCGCCGGCCGCTCTTCGCGCGCCGCCGTTCCGCGATTCGGCGCGTTCTGCGCGAGCGCTACGGCATTACCTGCCCCGTCGAGTTCGTGTGGCACCACTTTGCTCACGCGGCTGCGGCCTACCACGCGAGCGGCCTGCACGACGCGCTGGGGGTGACACTCGATGCTTCGGGCGACGGGCATTCGTCACACGTCTACGACTTCCGCGAAGGGGGCTGGAGCTACACCCACGGGGTGCCGGCCTTCGACTCGCTCGGCGTCTACTACGCCTACGTGACCCAGATCTGTGGCTTCAAGGCCGGTCGCCACGAGGGCAAGATCACTGGCCTCGCGGCCTACGGCACGCCCGCCTACCGCGACGTGCTCGAGCGCTTCATCCGCTACGAGGACGGCAGCATGGCCAACGTGGCCAACGCGTTTCGCCAGGGCGCGATGAAGAAGCTGCGCGCGGCGCTGCCCAAGGACGTGAAGCGCGAGGATCTGGCCGCCAGCATCCAGGACCACACCGAGGACATCGCCGTTCGCTATGTGTCGCACTGGCTGCGGCAGACTGGACAGCGGCGCGTGGTGCTGGCGGGCGGCGTCGCCGCCAACGTAAAGGTGAACCAGCGCATTCACGAGATCCCGGGCGTCGAGGAGGTCTTCGTCTACCCGGCCATGTCCGACGAGGGCCTGCCGGCGGGCGCGGCCCTGGCCGAGTGCGCGCGTCTGGCTCCCGAGTCGATGCGTCCCGGCTCGCGCTGCCTCGACCACGTGTATCTGGGCCCCGAGTTCTCGCGGCAGGAGATGCTCCGCGCCCTGGATGCCGCCGGCGTCGACTACTCGGAGCCCGCGAACCTGGAGGCCAACGTGGCCCGGCGCCTGGCCGACGGCTACGTGGTGGCGCGCTTCGCCGGCCGCATGGAGTACGGGCCGCGCGCCCTGGGCAACCGATCGATCCTCTACCGGCCCGACGATCCGGCTGTGAACGATTGGCTCAACGAGCGACTCTCGCGTACGGAATTCATGCCCTTCGCACCCGTGACGCTCGCCGAGCATGCGGACGACTCCTTCGAGTGCCTCGACGGGGCCCGCGACGCGGCGCGTTTCATGACCATCGCCTTCGATGGCACACCGACCATGCAGAAACAGTGCCCCGGCGTCGTCCACATCGACGGCACGGCGCGCCCGCAGGTGTTGAGCCAGGCGGACAACCCGTCCTACTACCGCACGCTCGACGAGTTCCACCGCATCACCGGCATCCCGAGCCTGGTGAATACGAGCTTCAACCTGCACGAGGAACCCATCGTCTGCACACCCGAGGACGCGATCCGGGCCTTCCAGATCGGCCACCTCGACATGCTGGCGATGGGCCCGTTTCTCGCCGTGCACGCGCGTGCCGGCGAGCGCGGCACGGGCGAGGGGCACGCCCCCGGAAGCGGCGGGAGCTGAGCCGCTACTTCTCTGCGGTGAGCACCAGGTGCCAGCCGAAGGGTTGGGCTACTGCCTTCGGCAGCGCGCCCATGAAGGGCACGAAGACGCCGTTGTACAGGCGCGCCAGTGTGCCGCCGCGGGTGGTGGGCTTCGGGTAGTAGTACTCCGTCTCGATCTCGAGATTGCGAAAGCGCTGGAAGAGGCTCCTCAGCTCGCCGCGGGAGTAGGAGTTGATGATCGGCGCATCGCCGCTCTCGAACTCGACGTTGGTGTTGGAGAGGCGCTGCAGCAGATTGAACCAGGAGTGCCGGTGGTAGAGGATGATGAGGATGCGGCCACCGGGCTTCAGTACCCGCCAGATCTGGGCGATCGCCGCCTCGATGCTCGGCGTGTGCTGGATCACCCCAGACGAATAGACCGCGTCGAAGGTCTCGTCCGCGAATTCGAGCGCCTCGGCATTGCCCACCACGGCTCTGCCCGTGAGGCCCTGGCGCTGCAGGTTGGCATGTGCGACGGCCACGGCGTTGGGCGCCAGGTCGAGGCCTGTGACGTCGAATCCGAGCTTGCTCAGCCGGCTCAGCTCCAGGCCGAGACCGCAGCCGATCTCGAGCAGCTCGCCGCCACCGGCCTCGCTCGCGAAGCGCTCGAGCACCGCCTCCTTGTAGGCGTAGCGGTCCATCGACGCGTCGAGTTGGCGCCAGAATTCGTCCGACCCCACCGCGACCTCTTCGTCGGGGAAGAACTGGGTCAGGTTCAGATGGGAATCCCAGTACTGCTGGACGTCATCGAGCGTGTGCTTCATCAGCTTGCTTCCTCTTGCAGTCGCCGCACGAGCTCGTCGCCGAGCCGGTGGGCCAGGGCCACGATCGTCAGCACGGGCGGTACGGCGGCCCCCGTGACGAACGTCTCGCTGCCGGACAGATACAGGTTGTGGGTGTCGTGCACGCGCAGCGTGGGGTCCGCCACGCTCGTCTTCGGGTCGGCGCCCATACGACAGGTGCCAATGTGGTGGCGGGACCAGGTGAGCTCCCCCTCTTCGAGATCGTCGGCCCCGAGGCGCTCGAAGACGCCCTGAATGAGCTTGCGGGTGCGTTCGAGCGTGCGGCGGTCCTCGTCGGCGAAGTCGAGCGACAGATGCGCGATCGGGTTGCCGAAGCGATCGCGGTGATCCTGCGAGAGTGTGACGCGGTTCGTGTCCCGCGGCAGCATCTCGATGGTGGCGCCGATGTAGAGGCTCGGGCGTGTGATGCGGCTCGCGAAGGCCGCCAGCGTGCCCGGCAGATCCGAGAGCTTCGGCTGGATCAGGTGGTTCGGGAACGCCCACGACTGGATGAAGACCGGCAGTACGCTGCCGAGACCTTCCGGGCGCAGCTCATCGTAGAACTGGTGGCTTCGCCCCAGGTTATGGCGAAGGTGCAGCGTCTCCCGCGAGTGGCGGAGCTTGGCGTAGAAGTTCACGCCGGGATGCTCGTTGAAGCCGCGGCCCACGCGCCCGTGGGCGTTGCCGATGCCTGCGGCGGCGCGCTCGTCCGCCGAGAGCAGCAGCAGCCGCGGCGTCTCGATCCCGCCGCAAGCCACCACGAAGATTCGCGCTCGCGCCTGCCGCGTCGTGCCGTCGAGACTGCGTACCTCGACCGAACTCACCCGGTCTTCGCCGTCGCGCACGAGCCGGGTGGCGGTGAGGCCCGAGACGAGCGTTACGTAGGGCGATGCCAGCACGCCCGGCAGCAGCTCCTTGTGGAGTCGAAAGAAGCGCAGTGCATGCTCGGGGGTCGCGGTCGGCGAATCATCGACGTCGACGCCTGCGTGTCCCAGGAGTGCGCGCAAGCCGGACAGATCCTTGCGGGTGCGGCGTGGGAAGGCGTGACGTCTCGGCGCTGCGTGGGACGAAGGCTCGCCACCACGCACGCGCAGCGTCCGCTCGGCGCGCTCGTACAGCGGCTCCATATCCCCGTACGCGACCGGCCACGGGTTGTCGCCGGGTGTATAGGCGTGGCGCTCGAAATCCGATGGGTGGTAGCGCTCGCAGCGCCCGGTCCAGAAGTTCGAGTTGCCGCCGAGCGCGCGGGCCTTGGTGTGCAGCGTGGGGTAGTCGGCGTCGCCCGACACCGTGTAGGCGGCGAGCGCCTTGATCCGCGGATCGAGAAACCAGCGCTGCAGGCTGCCGCCCGATTCGAGCATCAGCGTGCGCACCCCCGCACTCGCCAGCTCGCTGGCGAGCACCGTGCCCGCGAAGCCCGAGCCGACGATGCAGACGTCGTACGGCACCGTGGCATCCAGCGCGTCCAGGGTATGCAGGCGGGTCAGTGCTCGCATGCTTCAGCTGCCCCCTTCGCCCGCTGCCCGCAGGCCTTCCAGTGAGGGCGCCATCGGAGAGACATTGCATACGGTGTAGAGATACTTGCCGGACGGCTGGCGCGGGATCTCCGCCACGCGTTCGGTTGTCACCTGGCAGCCGGCGCCCATGGCGTCGGCCAGCTTCTGTTGGACCAGGGCCACATCGGCCGAGACGCGCTCCTCGGCGAAGGAGCCGTCGATTACGAGCTTGAGGGTCACCCGGTCGATCGCCTCCTGCACGATCTGGAAGCGCTCGACGGGACCGGAGCCGAGCGTGCCGCCCAGCAGCGTGATCAGATAGATGGGCGATACGAGAGAGCCGTCCGCGCGCAGCAGGCTCTCCATGCTCCGGCCCGACACCGATTCGAGCACGGGGAAGGGCGAGCCGCAGGCACACGGCTTCGATGCCAGCCGGCCGCGGTCGCCGATCTGATAGCGGAGGAAGGGCATGGCGTAGTTGGCCAGAGAAGTGAGCACCAGATCACCGTCGCGGTCGAGGACGGCCCGGCCCGCCTCGTCGAGCACCTCCACCACGTGCGAATGGCTGGTGATGTGGAGCCCCTGACCCTCGGCGCACTGGCCGGCTACCACGCCCATCTCGCGCGAGCCGTAGAAGTTGACCGCAGGGCAACCGAAGGCCTTTTCGATGGCGGTGCGCATCGGCGGCAGGAACGTGCCACCGCCACAGAAGACAGCGGCGGGCGCATGGATTGCCAGGCCGTGTTGCTCGGCGTATCGCGCGATCGCGAAGGCCCCGTCGACATAGGACCAGATGAGGCGCGGACGGATGCGGTTGATGCGCTCCACGATCTCACGGATCGACTCGCTCGAGAGCGTGGCACAGCTGGCGACGTTGCGGTGATAGAGGAAGTTCTTGATCCGCGCGGCGGTGCTTCCGGTATCGCGCACCAGGTCGCGCTGCGCGCCCCAGATCTTGAGCTCCGCCTCGCCGATCTGCTTTCCGAACAGCTCGAAGTGATGGAGCTTGTCTGCGGTGTTGACGGCGTCGTAGGTGCTGTCCTGCCAGAACTCGCAGGGCTGTCCGGTGGACCCGCCGGTGCGGTTGACGAAGGGCTTGCGGCTGTCAGGCAGCGCGCGCGCGCGCAGTGCGGCCGCCTCGCTTCGCAGCACCTCTTTGGTGAGAAGCGGCAACCGGTCGTAACACGCGAGATCGACCGCGCCAGCGCGCACGACGCCCGCCTCCTCGAGTACGCGCCGGTAGTAATCGGTGTGTTTCCATGCATGCTGCAGCAGCTGCACGAGCCGCTCTTCCTGGAGGGCTCGCAGCGCCTCGGGGGCGAGGGCGGCGGCCCGCCGGGCGTCGTCCAGGGCAGACGGCACCGGGCTGCCCGTGACTCGCAGCAGCGCGTGGATCAAGGGTCGCCGCCAGTTCGCCCTCACGAGCTTGCCTCCGCCACCCGCGTCGTTTCGAAGTCCTGCTCGAGCGGCGCCTCGACCACTTGCTCCCACCATATCGCCAGAGAGAAGACCTGGTAGACGAGAGGCGTGACAGCGTCGCGGCCGGCCAGGAACTCCCGCACCGCCGCCTCGAAGCCACCGGCGCCGAGCGCTCGGCCAATCTCGCTGCGTGGCAGTGACTCGACGATCGCGCGACAGGCCGGATCTTCCCGAAGATAACGGGCCCAGGGGATTCCGAGGCCCCACTTCGGGCGCTCGAGGATTGCCGGCGGAACCCGGTCGCGCGCGTGCTGCCTCAGCACGCGCTTGCCGATCCGGCCCTCGAAGAGCGCGCGCGTGGGGAGCCCGAGCGCCGCCTCCACCACCTCGATGGCGAGGAAGGGCACGCGGCACTCGATCGACGCGCCCATGGTCATGCGGTCGTTGCGGTTGAGCAGCGAGCGCAGGAACGTCTGGAGGTCGTAGAGCATGAGCTGTCGCAGCGGCTCGCTCGTTGCACGTGCTGCCTGCTCGAGCATATCGCGGCGCGCCTCGTAGCCGGCGTTGACCGGATAGCCGATGCGCCGCAGATCCGCGGGCAGCACATCGGCCGCGTTGTAGAGCAGCACGTCCTGCAGGCTCTCAAACTCGAGCATGCGCTGGAGCGTACGTCCGGCGCGTCCGCCGCGCGCGCCGAGCAAGGCTCGCAGCGGTGCTAGGGGCGCAGAGGCGCCGAGGCGCCAGAGCGCGGGCCAGCGCACCGGCTGATAGCGCACGTAGCCGCCGAGCGTCTCGTCGGCTCCCTCGCCGGAGAGCAACACCGTCACGTGATGCTTGGCGAGAACGCTCAGCTCGTACAGGTAGAGGTCGTTGCCGTGTGCGAGCGGTTCGTCGTGCTGTCGCTGCGCCTCGCGCAAGCGGTCGAGCACCCGGTCCGCCGGAATCTGCAGCCTGTGGGGCCGGCAGCCGTGACGGCTCGCCACGGCTTCGGCGTGAGGCCACTCGTCGGTGCCCTCGGACTCCGGCAACGAGACCGTGAAAGTGTCGAGCGGCTCGTTCTGGCTCTCGGCCAGCTCGGCCGTGAGCGTGCTCGAATCGAGTCCGCCGGAGAGAAATGTCCCGAGCGGTACATCGCTCACGCGCTGCGCCCGCACGGCGTGTTGGAAGCGTTCGACCCAGGCCGTCCCCGCGACAGGGTCGCCCCCCACGTGGTCGAACGGCGACCAGCTGCTCCGCAAGCGCACCGTGGCCCCGGACAGCTCGAGTGTGTGACCGGGCGGAAGCTCCTGCACGCCGAGGAACGGCGTGCGCTCGCCCGCCACGTAGCGGAAGACCAGAAGCTCCTCGAGCACCTCCGGATCGATCTGCCGTTCGAGCCCGGCGACCCAGAGAGCGCGGATCGAGGACGCGAAGAGAAACGCTTCGGATGTGACGGCGTAATAAAAGGGCTTCACACCGAAGGGATCGCGCGCCCCGAGCAGGCGCTGCTCGCGTCGGTCCCAGACCGCGAAGGCGAAGATTCCGTCGAGGCGGCGCACGGTCTCATCGAGCCCCCAAGCATCGATGGCCTCGACCAGCACCTCGGTGTCGCCGTCGCTGCGGAAGCGCTGACCGCGACCGCGCAGCTCCTCGCGCAGTGCCTGGAAGTTGTAGATCTCGCCGTTATAGGTGAGGCAGTAGCGCCGGCTGGCACTGTCCATGGGCTGGCGCGCTCGCGCGGACACATCGAGGATCGAGAGCCTCCGGTGCCCCAGGCCCCACCGACCCTCCGTCACCGCGCCGGCGTCATCGGGGCCGCGCGCCACCATGGTGTCGCGCATGCGAACGAGCAGATGCTCGTCGACACGGGCGTCGGGCTCGTGGGCGACGATGCCGCAGATGCCACACACGCTCAGGACCCTCCCGCGTCGGCGTCGACCGCCATGGATGCGTCGGGAAGTGAGCGCAGCTCGGCAACGCTCGGATGGCCCGTCCAGCCCGCGAAGAGCACCGCGCCGAGTGCGGCGTAGGCGTAGCAGATGGCCTGGCGCAGGAAGGACATACCGAGCGCCGTCGCGGGCTCGATGCCGAGCAGTCCGAGCAGGTAGACGTCACCCGCCTGCGCCAGCCCGAGCCCTCCCAGGCTGATGGGGACGAGCGTCAGAAGGCAGATCAGGACCTGCACCGTCGCGGCCTCGACGAAGCTGAGTTGCACGCCAAAAGCCAGGGAGATCAGGTAGAAGAGCAGCCCGGCGGAGACGTAGAAGGGGAGGGACCAGGCGACGCTGGCAAGCAGTGCGGGAGTGGGTATGCCCGTGAGCGCGGCGTGGAGCTTGGCCACGGGCCGCAACACCCACCCCGCCCGGCCGCGGGCCCCGCGCGCCAACAGCTCGGCAAGCCGGGGGTTCCAGGCGAGCCAGAGCCCGCCAGCCAGGGCGCTGCCGAGACCGGCTAGCAGCAGCAGGGTAGGGGCGGTGGCAAAGTGCTCTGCATCGGCGCCCACCAGCAGCACGCAGAGCAGCACGAGCGCCACGGCACCGGTGACGCGTTCGGCGAGGATCGTGCCGGCGACCCGAAGCCGCAGATCTGGAGTGGCCGAGGCCGCGTGCCAGCGCACCACGTCGCCGCCCACGGTGCCCGGCAGGAAGGAGCTGAAGAAGAAACCGATCGTATACAGGCGCAGCAGGGCACCGAAGCGCTGCACGATGCCCACCGAGCGCAGCAGCCGCTCCCACTTCACGGTCGACGTGAGGAGCATCAGGCTGTTGGCTGCAAGCGCGAGTGCGAGCCATGGCCCCAGCGAGCTGCGAATCGCCGCACCGAGCTGCGCCATGTCCACCTGCGTCAGCAGGGCGGTCAGGATGCCCAAGGTGACGACGAACTTCAGCACCGGCAGCCACCGCGGCCCGCCGCGGCTGGAGCCGTCTCTCTCGATGCTGGCGACTCGCGGTGTCGACACGCGCGTCAGGCGGCTCCGCGAGCCGGCGTGCGCGCGCTCCACAGCTGGATCGAAGCGAATAGCTTTCCGTGGCTGCGGAACTCGTTGCGCAGCGCGAGGAGCTCGCACTGCTCGAGGCCCGCCGCCTCGAGAATCTCGCGCAGCTCGCGCGAGGTGTAGTACTTGACGTGGCCGGTTTCGTAGAAGCGCAGCGCGAGGTCCCACAACCGCGTGTACAGCGAGAGGTCCGGCGCGTTCTCGAAGATCACGATCCGCCCGCCCGGCACGAGGACGCGCTGCATCTCACGGAGCACTGCCACCGGCTCCGGGTAGTGGTGGAACGAGTTCGTGCACATCACGTGGGTGAAGGTCGCGTCGGGGTAGGGGATGTCTGCCGAGTTCGCGTGCTGGATTTCGACACGCCCCGCGAGCTCCGGCGGAATCCGGCGGCATGCCTGCTCCACCATGCCCGGCGAGATGTCGATGCCGCACGCCCGGCCATCGGGCACCCGCAGCGCCATGGTGCGCACGCCGAAACCGGTGCCGCAGCCCACATCGAGTGCGCGCGACTCGGGCTTCAGGTCGAGCGCGTCGATGGCGAGCGTCTGGGTGTACTGAAACCAGGGCGAGATGCGCCGGTCCTCGTAGCCCTCGGCCCAGCCGTCGAAGAAGTCCCCGGAGGCCTGTTCCTTCTCGCGGAGAATCGAAGTCGGCGTCATCGCGCGATCTCCTCGGATGCGCCGTGCTGCACGAGGCACTCGGCGTAGATGTCCCGGTAGCGCTCGGCGTAGCGCTGGATCGAATATTCGGCCGCGAGTCGCCGAGCCGCGGATGCGAGCTGGGTGCGTTGCTCCGGGTCGGAGGCGAGTGCGAGGATCTCGCCGCCGAAGCGCCCGGCGTCGCCCAGCGGAAGCAACCGGCCCACCGCGTTGCTCACGAAGTCTACCTGGCCGCCGCGGTCGTAACAGAGCACCGGCAGGCCGCAGGCCATCGCCTCGAGAAAGACGATGCCGAAGCCCTCGTGAAGAGAAGTCGACACGTAGAGATCCGATGCCGAGAGAAGCTGCCACTTCTTCACCTCGGGCACGAAACCGGCAAAGTGCACGGCGTCGGCCACGCCGAGCTCCCGCGCCCGCGTCTCGAGATTCTCGCGCTCCGGCCCATCACCGATCACGACCAGACGAAAGCGCGGATCGCCGAGCGCGGCGACGATTTCGATCAGCTCGCCGAGGCCTTTGCGCGGAATGAGCCGGCCCACGGTCGTGAGGACGAACTCTTCGTCGCCAAGCCCCAGGGCCGAACGCGGTACCGGGTCGAACGGCGGCGGCCTGACGGCGAGAGGGATCGTGTCGATCTCGCGCTCGCCGTAGATGCTCCGTGCGCGTCCGCGCGTGTCGCTCGACTGGGCGACCACCCGGTCGCTTCCGTGGATCACGCGGCGCACGGTCTGCTTGAGACCGGGCGTGCGGTGAGGTGAAAGCGCCTTGCTCGGATCGTAGATATCGCCCCCGTGAAGCGAGAGCACGTGCGGCAGCCCGAAGAGGCGTGCCAGCAGCAGACCCGACGGACCCGACGGCACGGCGAAGGACGTGTGGATCAAGTCGAAGCGCTTCTCGCGGAGCAACCGCGCGCCCGCCGACAGGCTCGATGGGAAGAAGCTCATCATCGAGGGCAGGCTCGCCGTGCTCTCGGAGTTGCGCATTAGTACCGGGACGCGCACGATCTCGAGACGCCCCTGCTGCTCGCGGGCCGCGAGACCCGGTCCCCGCGTGGTGAGCACCGTGACGTCGAGCGAGCGGGCGAGTTCCTCGGCGAGGTCGCGGAAGATGACGCCGCCGCCGCCCCCGAGGGGCGGGTATTCGTAGGTGACGATCAGGACTCGGCGCGCCTCGGGGGCGGGCCTGGCGGCAGGCATGTGCACGGAGGGTATCTGCACCCGTGTTGCCGCTGAGTCTGCGATCATTGCCAACGCCTCCCGCACGCACGCACGGCGGACGCGTTCCGCTTCCCCCGGCGCTTGAGTAGTGTGCCCGAAACGCCCCCGCAGGTGACGCGCTGCCGCCCCAACCTAGCTATTTCGGCCGCCTGCCTGCCTCCCCCTTTTTCTGGGGGCGGGGGGGGGCGGCCACATTCATGCGCAAGTTTGAGTCCGAAAAGCCGAGTTTTCTGGGGATGTGCCCGCGGGAAGGGCCCAGCCCACGGTCTCCGGTGATGAACGTCACTGAGAGTTCTGCCAGAGAACCGATTCTCTGCCAAGCAGCTTACGACCCCGATGGGAGGGATTCCGATGTCAGGTACCCGGCGAACACTTTCTTTCGCCTTCTCGCTCGTGGTGGCACTTTCGGTGGCACTGGGGGCGGCGGCGCAGACCAGGACCGAACAGCTGCGTTGGACCGACCCGAACAGCACGATCGCGGTGACGGGCTACAACGTCCACTACGGGTCCTCCTCTCGGGACTACACCACGCACCTGGACGTGGGTGTGCCGGCCCAGAACGACGGCCGCTACGTCCACGACCTCCTGCTGGAGGCGGGCGAGGAGGTGTGGGTGACGGTAACGGCCTACAACGAGGACCAGGAGAGCTTCTACTCGAACGAGAAGTGCCTGGGCCCGGAGGGGGACTGTGCTGGGAGCGGCGGCGATGGCGGCACGGACCCGGGTGGAGATCCCGGCGGGGATCCGGGTGGGGACCCCGACAGCGGCTCCACGGCCTCGGCGGCCATCAAGGGCTTCCGGCTCTGGGACGCCGCGAACGACACGGTGTTGGACAACGACTTCGTCGATGGAGAGCAGATCTCCGCCGACTCCTGCCGCGCCATCGAGATCGTAGGCAATTCCTACCTGGTGAATTCGAAGCCGGGAAGCATCCAGAAGGTCTTGGACGGGAACGACCTGGGCGGCTGCACCACCCCGGGCGTGACCCACGAGAACACCCCGCCCTTCGCATGGGAGCGAGATTCGGGGCCCGGCCATTTCGAGTGCGCGCCGAGCCTCAGGGCGCCCGGCGCCCACACGCTCACGGTGACACCTTATGACGGGGACAACTGCACGGGTGAAGTCGGCGATTCCGTGACGCTGCAGTTCCGGGTGGTGGACCCGAACGCCAGCACCGCCGCACCTGGCAAGCCGGGGACACCGTTCATCACGTTCGAGCGATGATGTGGCTCGCCTCGCGTGGCGAGGCGAGCCTCACGCCGGCCGGCTCCCAGCTGGTCTCGAGTCGCGACGGCCGCACACAGGCCGCCAGGTGGAAGCCCAATACGCGCGCGCGCAGGTGGCGTCCGCTGTGTTTGCCCGCTCGGAAGCGCGAGGCGGCATCCGCGAGCCACCAGCCGGCGGCGCGTGGCAGCATGCCGAGCGCCATCACGAGATTGGCGAGCCAGCCCGCCACGTCACCCCGCCACTTGCGGATGAAACGCAGGATGGCCCGTTGGCGCGCTGCGTAGCCCCACGCCGCGCGTTCCGCGTCCCGCGTGCTGGCGCCGTGGTGGTGCACGATCCCGGCGTCCGGCAGGTACACGACGCGCCAGCCCGCGCGCTGCAGCCGAAAACACAGGTCCGCCTCCTCCCCGTACATCCAGAAGCCCTCGTCGAGCAGCACCGGGCCACCGATCGCCGTGCGGCGCAGCAGCAGGAAGCTTCCCATCACACAGTCCACGTCTCGCGGCGCCTCCCAATCGCGCCGACCGTAACGCCCCCAGTTCAGCACTGCCGAGTCCGGAAACGCCTGGGAGAGCCAGGCTGTGGTGAGCACGACGCCCCACGGACTGGGGAAGCGGAAGCAGCTGCTCTGGGGGCGGCCGTCTGGATACGTGATACGGCAACCGACGGCCGCCACGTCGCCCTGCACGTCGAGATACTCGATGCAGTGCCGGATGGCTCCCGGCGTCACGCGGGCATCGCTATTGAGCATCAGGAAGTATTCGGCATCGGCTGCGTCGAACGCCTGGTTGACGGCTCGTGTGAAGCCCGCGTTCTGCGGGTTGCGGATCAGCCGTACCGCCGGGTACGCCGCGGCGACGTGGTCGGCGCTGCCATCGCTCGAGCTGTTGTCGACGACGACGACCTCGACGACGCCGGCTTCGCAATCGGGCATCAGGCTGTCGAGACACTGGGTGAGAAGCTCCCGAGTGTTCCAGTTGACGATGCCGACGCACACACGCGGATTGCCTCGTTGGGATGCGGTGGAGCTCGTCATTGCACGATCGGCGGGTCGTCTACCCAGCCGCGGTCCTCTGCGTAGCCCAGGGCGATCAGGAGGTCGCCGGCGACCCGATCGAAGCTGTGGCGCTCGGCCGCAGAGAGGTCCCGCCTCCAGCGACCGGTCGCGGCACCCGAGATCGGTGCAACGGCGTTGGCGTTGTTCATCAACACCCCGGAGCGCCCTCCGGCTTCCGTGCCGGGCTCGAGTACCCCGGACTCCCACGGCTCCCCCAGGAACTCCAGCAGCCGGCGCATCTCTCGCTCCGGATCGGCCACGAGCTGCTCGTAGCGCAACTCGGTGAGACGCGGATGGCCCGCGTAGACGCGGCCCATACCCGTGTCGCGGAGCCAACGCTGTGCACACAGCGCAATCGGCCGATCGACCCGGTTGGGGACGATGCCTCCGCGGTGCACGCGTTGGCGCGGGTGGTTGCGCAGGGAACATGCGACGTCCCGGCCGTCGCGGATTACGTGGACGACGCGCGCCTCGGGAAAGCTCGCGAGCAGGCGTGGCAGGGCGCGCACGTGCATGGGAGTCTTGTCGATCCAGCGCCGCTTGCCCTCGCGCTCCGCCATGCGCCGATAGTAGGCCTCGGCGAAGCGCACCACGTGCTCGGAGCGCGTGCGCAGTGCCTCGAGCTCCGCCAGGGGGATGTCGGAGATCACGCTCAGATACTTCAGGTCGAGGGTCTTCACGAAGAAGAGCGTCTCGGGCCCACCGCCCAGCGCACCGTGGCGGCAGAGCATCTCGCGTACCAGCGTCGTTCCGCTGCGGCCGCAGCCCAGCACGAACACGCCCGGATCCCGGCACACGGCGTCAGCCGAATACCACGCGGAGCGGCGGAAACGTCGCTGATCCAGGTGCTCCTGGGCGCGATTCCACAGCCGGGAGATCTCGTTCGGGCTCAAGACGCGATAATCCTCGCGTACGAGACTCTCCGCGGCAGCACACCCCCTCGGTGTGCGCGGGTCTCGAAACTGGTGAGGAGAAAGTATAGCCGCCGCACCGGATCCGAGTGCCCAGGCTTTGCGGTCTGGGCAACCCCGTCATACGCTCTCCGATGGCGGGTCCGGCCAGGGGTGGGAGCGGGCACGCGGCGAGGTCCGATGCCCGTGGCGTGCACTGGGTTGCTCGACAGGTCTTGGTTCTTCTGGGGCGCGTTGTTGGCGGCGACGCTCGTGGGGGCGGCCCTGCGCCTGCACGGCCTCGACTCGCCGAGCCTCTGGGTCGACGAGTTCTTCACCATTGCTCGCTCCGGGCGGGAGCCGTTGCACTGGACGAGCGCCTTCGGTTATGCGCCGACCCGCGCGACCCTGGCCTGGCACGGTGCCGAGCTTGGCCGTATCGGCCTCGACAACATCCGCGAGTGGCAGGCGCTCGGGGTGACGGAGCGGGCCGCGCGGCTGGGGCCGTGCTGGATCGGCATCGTGTCGATCCCGATCCTCGGTCTGGCGGCTCGCTCGATCGTCGGCAACGGCGCTGCCGCGGTCGCCACGGTGCTGCTCGCGCTGGCGCCGTGGCATGTCTACTGGTCGCAGACCGCGCGTTACTACACCACGGAGTTCCTGTTCGCGAACCTCTTCCTGATGGGCTTCGCCTGGGGCGCCAGCCGTGGCTCGCGGCCGGTGCTCGCCGCCGCGGCGCTTGCCGCGGTGCTTGCCTATCTCTCCCACCCGACAGCGCTGGTCGTGGTGGGGATCTGCGGCGGCGTGCTGGCGCTGGGCTGGTGGCTTCGCGTCCCCGGCATCGCCTTCGGCAGAGCGGCCGGCTGTCTGACCGCCGTGCTCGTCAGCTGCGCCGGTATCTACGGTGTTCGCGAGCTGGCAGGCGGCGAATGGGGCGGGCTCGGAAGCTTCGCCCGGCAGGGCTGGGATCCGTCGCTGGCAGTGATGATCCTGGGGACGGCGTACCGGGTCGAGATGGTGGTGCTGGCGGTGGGGCTGCTCTCGGCCGTCTGGCTGGTTCGCGGCCGGGATCCCGTGGGCAGCCTGATGGCGGCGGTGGCCGTGCTCACGCCTTTCGCATTCTTCGTCCTGAAGTTCCGGTACCCCGTCGCCCCGCGGTACTTCTTCGTCTGCCTGTTCGCATGGCTGTTGCTGGCGGGGATCTGGTCGGCGGAAGTCGACCGACGTCTGGCAGGTCCGCGCAGCGGCATTGCCGGGCTCGGCGGTGCGTTGGTGCTCGCGACAGCCGTGGCGTTTTCCGCCTTTCTCTACGCCTACGACGGCGCCGGAGCCCGGGAGCGCTGGCGCGACGGCTTCGACCATGTGGCGCGTCACGCCAGCGCTGCCGACTCCGTGTACAGCGTGGGCGGCCGCTTCCAGGCGAGCTTCTACCTCGAGCGCGACATCGAGCGTCTCCCGAAAGGTCGCGACTCGGTCGCCGCCCTCCCGCCCGGCTCCTGGGTCGTGCAGCGCACACGCGGAGGCGCCGCGCCCCGCCACGCCGACCTGCTCGCCCTCGAGGCCCGCTATCCGATCGGTGGGAAGCCCTGGTCGTGGGTCGTGAACGTGCTGCGGGTACCCCGTCGGTGAACGCATTGGCCGAGTCGCCGGCAAACCCGGCGCGCCGGGTGCTCTTCCTCGCGTTCTACTTTCCCCCGCTCGGCGGCGGGGGCGTGCAACGCTCGGTGAAGTTCGTCCGCTACCTCCCGGAGCTGGGATACGAGCCCGTGGTCGTCACGGGACCCGCGCGCGGGCGCACCCGGCATGCACCGCTCGACGTGTCGTCCGACGAGAGCCTCGCCGCCTCCACTCGGATCGCGCGGATGGAGGGAAACCTGCCCGATGACTCGCGCCCGGATCGCTGGGCCCGCTGGTTCCAGCGCCCGAGCACGTTCGAGCAGGCCTGGTCCGCGGGCTGCATCGCCGCCGGCCGGCGCGCTGCCGGCAGCGCGCCGGTCGACGTGATCTTTGCCACCATGTCGCCCTTCGAGACGAGCCGGGCGGCGGCCGCGCTCTCGGCCGAGCTCGGCGTGCCCTGGGTCGCCGATCTGCGGGACCCTTGGGCGCTGGACGAGATGACCGTCTACCCGACGCGCTGGCACCGGGCGCTCGCGGAACGGCGCATGGGCGCGCGGCTCGCGTCGGCGTCGCGCGTGGTGATGAATACGCCCGAGGCCGGTCGAGCACTCCGCGAGCGCTTTGCCGGGCTCGCCGAGCGCACGGCGGTGATCCCCAACGGCTTCGATCCGGAGGATTTCGGTCCCCCGCCGCAGCGTCCACCTGGGGATCCCTTCCGCATCGTCCACGTGGGGTCGCTGCACGCGGCGCTCGGCGCGGCGAACCGCAGGCGCCGGCGGCTGCGCCGCTGGGTGGGTGGCGAGCGCGTACCCGTCGACATCCTGGCGCGCTCCCACGTCCACCTGCTCCGAGCGCTCGAGCGCTGGCAGCGGGACCGGCCGGACGAGGTGGCGAATGTGGAGCTCGTGCTGGCCGGTGACCTCAGTGCCGCCGACCGGGACACCGTGGCCCGTTCGTGCGTGCGGAATCGGGTGCGCATGCCGGGCTACGTCTCGCACGCGGAGGCAATCCGCTGGCTCCAGCGGGCCGATCTACTCTTCCTTCCCATGCACGGCCTGCCTCCCGGCGAGCGCGCCCGAATCGTCCCGGGCAAGGCCTACGAGTACCTGGGCGCGCGCCGCCCGATCCTGGCGGCGGTGCCCGAGGGCGACGCTCGCGATTTCGTGCTGGCAAGCGGCCTGGGTGAGGTCTGTGGACCGGACGAGGTGGAAGCCATGGAGGCGATCGCGCGACGACGCTACGCCGGGCGGTACCAGAAGCCGACGACCCCCGTGGATGCAGCGATCCGGCGCTTCGAGCGCCGGGCGCTGAGCCGGGCACTGGCGGACGAGCTGGACCGTGCGATCGCGCAGAACGCGGACAAAACCACTGCAGGCTCACTGCTTTGAAGACGGGAGTTCGAGCAATGGCTCAAGGCAGGGAGAGGCCCCGTTGGCGCCGAATGGCTCGCGCGGGGCTGGTCGGCGTGGCGTTGCTGGTGGTCGCGTCCTTCGCGGCACTCGAGCTGCGCCTGTCCGGTCCATTCGGGATCTCCGGCTATGTGGCCTACCGCTCGCTTCGCAGCTTTGCCCGCGACGCGTTGATTCCCTCGCCGCCCTCCGTGGCGGACTTCCCGAACCCGGGGCCGAATGCCATCGTGATCGTGCTCGACTGCTTCCGTCGCGATTACCTCGATGTGGCGGCGCCGCGGCTGCGGTCCTTTGCGGAGGACGCCTGGAGCTACGACCGCTACTACGCCGCCGCTTCCTGGACGAAGCCGTCCACCGTGTCCCTCTTCACGGGCCTTCACGTGCGGCGCCACTACGTGACCGGGGGCGGGGGCAGCCAGCTCCCGAGCGAGGCCCTCACGATCGCCGAGTTGCTCCAGGAGCAGGGCTTCGCGACCGCCGGGTTCGTGTGGAACCCGCACCTGACCCGCCGGCAGGCCTTCGACCAGGGCTTCGACCACTACGTCGACAATGCGCGGCGGGGCTCCAAGAGCCTGCTCCACGAGCTGTTCGCGTGGCTCGATGCCGAGCGTCCCCAGCGATTCTTCGCCTACGTGCACTTCCAGGGGACCCACGACCCCTACTACGACGACAACGACCTCGTGGCGCTGCTCACCGCACCTGCCTATCCGGGCGATCTCGACTTCTCGAAGATCGACTACAAGCTGGCCGTGGCCGAGGGCCTGCGGCTTTCGCAGGCGGAGGTGGCGCACCTCCGGCACGTGGCCCTCGGCAAGGCGCGGCGCGTCGACCGCGAAGCGGTGGCGGGTTTTCTGGAGCGCTTCTTCGACTCGCGACTTCCCGAGAACACCCTCGTCATGATCACGTCGGACCACGGAGACGGTTTTCTGGAACACGAGGCGGTGAGCCACGGACGCACCGTCTACGAAGAGGAGATTCATGTGCCGCTTCTGGTGCACTACCCGGAGGCCTTCGCGCGTGAGCGCGGCTTTGCGAACTCCGGACGTGACGAGTGCCTGGCGTCGACGGTCGACGTGCTGCCGACCGTGGCCGACTTCCTCGGGGTGCCGCGGCCAGACGGCATCGACGGCGCGTCCCTGGTACCGGCCCGCGGCGGCCGACCCTCCTGCGGCCGCGCTGTCGTGAGCGAGCGCACCCTGGAGGATGGAGCCATCGCCGGCGCCGCGCTTCTCTACGACGAGCTGAAGCTGATCGTGGACTACTCGGAGCAGGGCCGGGCTCTGCGGCTCTACGATCTGGGAAGCGACCCTGGCGAGCAGCGCGAGATCTCCGACGACCGGCGGGCGCGGGCTCGGCAGCTGGACGCCGATCTGGTCCGGCGCCTCAATGGCGACGGCGCAAGCCTCGCTCCCTGGGAAGCGGTGCCGGGTGAGCTCTCGGACGAGCACCGCGAGGCGCTACGCGCCCTCGGCTACGTCGAGTGATCCGGGCGCGCGCTCAGCGCGCAGATTTCGGCACCAGGAGCCGCTCGGCGGCCTCTGCGTACGCGGCGTAGCCCACGGGGAACGGATGGGCGTCGTCGTGGTCGGGATAGAACGCCTCGCCGGCCTCCACGGTACGTGCAAAGGCACGGGCGACCTCGTGGATCCCGTCGTGGTGGGGAATACCACGCTCGGCGAGGAACTCGAGGTAGGCCTGCACGAGCCGGTTCTCGTTCGCCACCAGGGTCTCGAACCGCGGATCGAGTGGGTGCCCAGCGGCCTGCGCCCACGCCAACAGGACGCGCTCGCGCGAGGGGAGGATCAGCACCGCGAGACGGCTGCCGGCGGCCTGGAGCAACGAGTGTCCACGCTCCAATACGCGGATGCTATGCCGAAACGCCCGCTCGATCGCAGTGTCGTCGAGCGAGCTTGCGCGCGCGTGTTTCTCGACGCGCCCGACCGCGACCTGCTGCCCGGCCGGAAAGGTGAAGACCGGCTCGACCCGCAGGCGCTCCCAGACGAGGTGCTGGAAGGCGCTCACCACCGCGCTGTTCTCCCTGAGCCAGGCGGTCGAGAACAGCGCCGGTGGGCGCACGGCCGCCGGCAGCGGTGCGTCGGGGTCGGGCGCCGGCCAGTCGAGGCCCAGCGTTCGCGCGCGCGCGGGCCAGGTCGGCAGCCGCGTGATCGAGGTGTGGAGTACGAGGTCGTTCGCCGGATACAGTGCCAGGAGGACCTGGGGGGTATCGCTTGCTGCGGCCCGCTCGAGCAGGACCAGGTAGTGATAGATGCCGAAGCTGGGGATCGACAGGTTGTAGACGCGGTGCCCGGTCCTACGGGCCAGCAGCGCCGGAAAGCTCTCTTCCGGCCTGACGTTGTAGCCGTAGGTGTGTGAGTCGCCGATCACTGCGAGCTCCGCCCGGGCGAGGCTGGTACCGGCGTTGCGAAAGCCCGCGGCATCGACGTCGGGCAGCGCGGGATCGATCACGTACCCCAACTCGGGATGCGGCTGCCGATTCGATCGAGCGCTGATGGGGAAGGGTGTAGCCACCCGCAGAAACATCTCCGCGATCGCGAAACTCAACAGGCCGGACAGGATCAGCAGCGTCAGCGAAACCGCGCGGAACTCCGCCATGCCAGCGACCTCCGATCCGGTGTCGAGCCGGACCCAGGAAGGATCAGCGCGTTCCCTCGATCCAGCTGGTTTGAGCCCGCACCGGATCTGACCGAACATCTCGATGGATGGGGAAATACGGCGAGACGGAGATCCACCCGGTCGGCCTGGCGCTGACGCTCTTGATGGGCGTCGTGATGCTTACGGCGCGGCGCGATCGTGCGGTGCTCGCGTTCCTGCTGGTGGCCTGTCTCGTGACCCACGCGCAGCGGGTGGTCGTCGCGAGCATAGACTTCTCGATGCTTCGCATCGTGATCATCTTCGGTTGGATCCGCGTGTTGGCCAAGGGGGAAACTTCAAACTATCGCTTCCAACCTCTCGACGCCACGATCCCTGTATGGCTGTTCTTCGGCGCTCTGGCGTACTTGATCGGGCCGCGCTCTTCCTATCCCGGCGGATTCGTGCAGCGCCTCGGCAGCGCGTTCGACGCGGGCGCCACCTATTTCCTGTTTCGAATCCTGTTGCGCGACGTGCGCGACCTGCACCGCACGATCGTTGCCTTCGGCTGGATCAGTATCCTCATGATCGGCCCCATGATCCTGGAGAACCTGACGGGCCGGAACGTGTTCTCGGCGCTCGGCGGCGTGAACGAGCGAACGACGATGCGCGACGGCCGGCTGCGCTGCCAGGCCTCGTTTTCCCACCCCATCATGGCGGGAAATTTCGGAGCTACGAGTGCGGCGCTGCTGGGCGCGTTGTGGATGGCTTTTCCGAAGGAGCGGCTGCGCCACGGTGTTGCCCTCGCCGCTGCGGCCGGCATCACGGTGCTTTCCGCGTCGGGTGGCCCCGTGCTGGCGCTGGCCTCCGCGATTCTGGCCTGGGGGCTGTGGCCGCTCCGGGAGTGGCTGTCTCCGATCCGGTGGGCCACGGTGGCGGCGCTCACGGTGATCCACTTCGTGCGCGAGCAGCCCGTCTGGCACCTGATCGGCCGGCTCAGCTCGATCACCGGGGGGACCGGATACCACCGGGTTTCCCTGATCACCAACTTCTTCGAACACTTCAAGGAATGGGCGGTGCTCGGAACCTACACGACTCGTCATTGGAAGGGCGGGCACGGCGCCCAGGACATCACGAATCAGTACATCCTGGAGGGGGTCCGCGGGGGTCTGCCGACGTTGTTGTCGTTCGTGTCCATTCTGGTGGTGGGCTTCCAGACGGTGGGCAGATCCGTACGGCGCGCGTTCGCTCGCGACGATTGGAGCCCGGCCGATCGGCGCACTGCGGCCATCTTGGGTTGGGGGCTCGGCGTCTGCCTCTTCACCCACAGCACCGCGTTCATCGGGGTCTCGTACTTCGGACAGCTACTGCCGATCCTCTACCTGCACCTGGCCATGATCGCCTCGTTCGCATCGGCGCTCCAGCGGGGCAAGCCAAGCCGGGAGCTGCCGACTCGTGAGGAGGCCGAGGAACCCGAGAAACCCGGAACGCCGGCGCTCGGAGGCCTCGGGGCCGCGCTGCGCAACCCGGGAAGGCGCGTGTGATGATCATCACTTCGGAATCCTACTTGCGTCCGATAACTCTCTTGCGCGCGAGCCGTCGAGCTCACGAGAGGAGATCCGATATGAACAGCGTGACCCACCGATCCGCAGCCGCACGCCTCCGGGCGAACCGCCCGGCGGCCGCCGCGCTACTGGGCGCCTGGCTCGTCGTCGAGTTGTTGCTGCCGGGCCGGGCCGAGGCCATCGACCCTGCGCTGTGCTCGGACGACGGCGTCACGAAGGTGCCCGATTGGGTGGCGGACTCCGGCCCGGGCGCCGGCCGCGACAGCAACGAATGCCTCAACATCGACCCGGGCAACGGCGACGACGTGATCCCGTTCCAGTACGAGCAGTTCGACAAGTCGGGCATCTCGATCGGCTGCGGCGGTCCGAGCTCGAAGGAAATCGACCACAAGGCCGACGAGTTCGGCGAGTGCCGCACGAAGGGCAAGGGCAAGTTCTGCACGATCCTCTTCTGGAACATCGAGTACGACAACTACCGCGACAAGGCCTGCAAGAACGAGGACATCCTCTTCTACGGCTCGGGCAACGGCTTCAAGTACTGGTACTTCAAGGACTCGAAGATCATCAACGGCTGGAAGTGCAGCGGCGGCGGCTGGAGCGGCCCGAACGGCATCGGCTGCAGCAATGGCGAGAATTCGAACGCCCACGCCGATGGCATCCAGGCGCGCGGCGGCCAGGTGAGCAACGGCGGTTGGATGATCATGCAGGACAGCTACCTGGCCAACGCCGGCAACGCGCTCGGGCGTTTCACCAATCCGACGAGCTTCCCGCCGCAGGGCAGCTTCCTGTTCCAGGGGCTGAAGACGGGCATCTTCAGCACACCGTTGGGCCTGGCCAAGAACTGGCAGCAGGACTGCCGGGACCGCGACACCAACGACCTCTACTGCACGACCAACAAGAACATAATCAGCTACGGCGGTCCCGAGGGCATCGACGAGCTGTGGTTCGTCGACGTGTCGGGCGGCGGCCACGGGGGCGCGCGCTTCCAGATCAAGAACAAGGTCCGAAAGATCGTGATCGTGAACACCGGCTGCGGATCCAACGGCTGCAACGGTGAGGTCGAGTACACCCAGGGCTGGCCCTGGCCCATCGACGGCAGCAATGACGGGCCGGGCAACTGCCCCAACGGTCGCATCAAGCAGAATCCGGTGGGCGGCGGCTACGCCTCGGGGGGGACCTACTGCTACACGAGTCTCGAGAACGCCCGGGACGACCGCAGCTGCTCGGATTGCCCGCACAAGATGCCGCCCTTCGTCCACCTGAGCGCAACGGGCTGGGAGAACCCGCCTGAGGGCGTGTCCAGCACCCGCCCGATGCCGGTCAATCTCGAGTAGATCGACGCGAAAGGGCGGGGAGACCCGCCGGCCTCGGCTCGACGCGCCCGCGCTGCTTGCACGCGGGCGCGTTCCGCTGTGTACTCGGCTCGCTCAAGCCGCCGTGAGCGGAGGACGATCCTGAACCCCGGATGAGGACCGGCCCCATCGACATTCTGATGGTCACCTATGACCGCCCGGGACACACCCGCTTGTCGCTTCCGCGTCTGCTCGACACGTGCGACGAGTCGATGCGCGTGTGGTTGTGGCACAACGGCACCCACGAAGAGACGCTCGAGATCGTGCGCTCCAACGCGTCCCACCCGCGCGTCCACGAGTTTCGGCACAGCGTGGAGAACGTGCGCCTGCGCGAACCCACCAACTGGTTCTGGTCGCGGGCCACGGGCGACTACCTGGCCAAAGTCGACGACGACAACTTGATGCCGGACGGCTGGGGGCAGACGCTGCGTGCAGCGCACGAGGCGGAGCCTCGCCTCGGCGTAATTGGGTGCTGGTCGTTCCGCCCGGAGGACCACCTGCCGGAGCTCGCAGCCCGCAAGGTGCGGCCGCTCGGTGGCGGCCACAGGCTGCTCCAGAACTGCTGGGTCGCCGGCACGGGCCACCTGCTCAAGCGCCGCTGCATCGACGAGCAGGGAGCGCTCGCCGACGGACAGACGTTCACCAACTGGTGCGTCCAACTGGCGGCCCGGGGATGGATCCACGGCTGGTACTACCCGTTCCTGTACATGGAGAACATGAGCGATCCGCGCTCCGAGTACACGGACGTGCGCACGGAGGAGGACTTCCAGAGCCGCCGGGGACTCTCGGCCCAGCGTTTCGGAGTGAAGACGCTCGAGCAGAGCCGGCGTCGCCAGCCGCTCCACGCCCGCCGTCTGCAGACGTGCAGCACCGATCCCCGGGACTATCTGGGCTGGCGAGGGCGTGCACGGCGCTGGCTGCGCCGGCTCCGGCCCGGCGAGAGCCTGTGAGCGACCGGTTTCCCGACTTTCTCATCATCGGTGAGATGCGTTGCGGAACCACGACGCTCTGGGGCCTACTCGAGCGGCACCCGGAGGTGCACTTTCCCGAGCGCAAGGAGACTCACTTCTTCTCGAGCTACGCCGGGGGGGAGGGGGCGCTTCGCCTGGCGACGGGCGGGCTCGCAGCCTACGGGGAGCTCTTCGCGGGCGCCGCGATGGGGCAGCGCTGTGGCGAGGCGACGCCCAGCTACCTCTTCGATCCCGAAGCCTGCGAGCGCATCCACGAGGCGCTCCCGGACGCGCGGCTGTTGGTCATCCTGCGCGACCCAGTCGCCCGTGCGTGGTCTCACTACTGGCACCAGGTGCGGCGCGGGCGCGAATCGCTGGGCTTCGAGGAGGCTCTCGAGGCCGAGCCCACGCGGCTCGCCTCTGGGGACCCCGCGACGCAGGTGCGCTTCGCCTACCGGGCGCGCGGACGTTACGTGGAGGGGCTCGAGCGCTATGCGAGCCAGTTCGGCCGCGAGGCGCTGTGCGTCGTGTTTCTGGAGGAGCTGCGCCGCGATCCGAGGCCCGTGCTCGAGACGCTGTACGCCCACATCGGAATCGCGGCGGCGGGCCCGGACATCGACCTCGCTCTGCCGCACGCCAACCGCGCCGACTTTCCCCGCTGGCCGCGCCTCGATGCGGCAATCCGGATGCTGCGCGACGGGCTGCAGCGCCACGCGCCGGCGCTGGCGGGCCCGGCCCAGCACCTGGGGCGACTCACCCGGTCGTTCCGGGTCTACTCGGGCGCGCCGCGGCTGGCCGAGACGACCCGCCGCGATCTAGAGGGCGACTTCCTCGCCAGCGACCGGTCGCTCGCGGCGTGGCTCGGCCGCGAGCTTCCCTGGCGCGCCGGGGCGAGCCAGTGAGCTCACCCGCGCGGTCGTCGAGCTGGTAATCTTTCGAGAGGAATGCGGTGCGGAACGGGTCGCCGCCTTGGCGCGCGGGCCCGAACAGGGAATCTGGCATGTGGGTCGAGAGTGGCGCGATAGCGCGAAGGCGCATTTCCGCGGCGATCCTCGCCGGGGTGTTGCTGGGCCTCGGGCTCGGCACGCCCGCCTTGGCCATCGATCCCGCCCTGTGCAGCGACGACGGGGTCACGGAGATTCCGCCTTTCGCGACCGGGCGCGACATCGACGATTGCCTGCTCGTCGATCCCGGCAACGGCGAAGCCCTGGTCCAATTCCAGTACGAGGTCTTCCACCAGACCGGGATCATCAAGGGCTGCGACAGGGTCCCCAAGACGGCGCCGGTGGTGGACCACAAGATGGACGATTATGGGCGCTGCACGTCCAGGACCCTGGGCATCCCGTGCACACTCATTTTCTGGGACGTGACCTTCGACAACTACCTGGACCCGGCCTGCGAGAACTCGGACATCCTTACGTACGGCGAGGGCACCCCGCTCGTGAATCTCTGGTTCAAGGACACGCAGATCCTGAACGCGTGGAAGTGCGACGGCGGGGGTGGCTGGCAGGGCCCCAATGGCATCGAGTGCGCTCCCGGCCAGCTCTCCGGCGCCCATACCGACGGGATCCAGATGCGCGGCCAGCCGAGCGTGGGAGGCTGGTTCATCCTCCAGGACAGCGTGCTCGCCAACGCGCATATCAACCTGCTGCTCCACCAGTCGCAGTCGGACTACCCCCCCAACGGCAGCGTGCTCTGGCAGGGCGTCCAGTTCGGCCAGTTCAATACGCCCCTCGGTGCCGCGACCAATTGGGTCGACGATTGCCTGGCGCGGGGCTCGAGCACCGACACGTGTGCGATCAATCGCGCGCGCGTCGGCTACCAGGCAGACGAGATCTGGCTGATCGACGTGTGGGGACCGACCCGCTTCGCGCAGATGGTGACGACCTATGGGAAGGTGGTGATCGTGAATACGGGCTGCGGCACCACGGGCTGCGGCGGTACGACCGAATTCTTCAATGGCTGGCCCCATCCGCTGGACGGCGAGGGGGCCGGGGGGCCGGGCGTGTGCCCGGACGGCCTGATCCCGAGTGGGTGCGCGGGCGGGGCCAACAGCGGACCCTGCTACTGCTACACCAGCATCGAGAACGCGCTGACCGACGTCTTCACGCCCACCTCGAACACCGGTGATTGCCCGGACTGCCCCCACGCACGGCCGCCCTTCCTGCAATTCTCCGATGCGGGCTGGGAAACCCCACCGGGCGGCCCGTAGGCTCGAGCCGAGTCCCGCAGGCTCCAGGCGAGCGCGGGAAGGACCGATCCGGGTAGCTTCATGCCGGGGGGGGGCAGTACCCGCAGATGCCGAGATCGAGCTTTGCAGGAGCGGTGCGCTGGGCGTTCGTGATGAACTGGGGCCGCCAGGGCGGGCAGTCCGTCATCACGCTCATCCTGGCGGCGCTGCTGGGGCCCGAGGCCTTCGGGCTGGTGGCGATGGCCATGGTCTACCTGGCCTTCTTCCAGCTCTTCCTGGGCATGGGCCTCACCGGGGCATTGATCCATCGGACCGATCTGGAGCCGGGGCACTTGGATGCCGCCTTCTGGCTGGTGATGGCGACGACCGGCGCCCTGGTGGTGCTGAGTCTGCTCGCAGCCGAACCCTGGGCTGCTGCCAACCGAACGCCCGCCCTCGCCGACGCGATTCGCGCACTGACGCCGACGTTGCTCTTCCGCGGGCTCTCCGTGGTGCAGCAAGCGATTCTCCAGAAGCGCATGGACTTCCGAGCGCTCGCGATTCGCAGCAACCTGGCGGTGCTGGGCGGCGGAATCGTCGGTCTCGTCATGGCGGCGAGCGGTTTCGGACTCTGGGCGCTGGTGGCTCAGCAGCTGATCACGACCTTCTGTGAGGCGGCGCTGCTGTGGAAGCTCAGTGCCTGGCGGCCGCGACTTCGCTTCTCTCCGCCGCTGGCCCGCGAACTCCTCTCGTTCTCGAGTCGCGTGCTGCTGAGTCGCCTGGGCCTCTTTGCGCAGCGGCGCTCGGACGCGGTGATTCTCGGCTACTTCTTCGGGCCGGTGGCACTCGCGCTCTACCGAATGGGCGAGCGACTGATGCAGTTGGCGATCGAGCTCTGCACGCGCCCCATCGCGGTGGTGGCGCTGCCGAACTTCTCGCGGCTGCAGAACGATCCGGACGAGCTGCGCAGAGCAGGCACGGCGACACTCAAGGCGAGTGCGATCCTGGGAATCCCGGCGCTCACCGGGCTCGCCCTGGTGAGCGAACCGCTCGTCGCGCTGATCGGAGAGCGCTGGCAGGCCGTCGCGCCGGTACTGGAGATTCTCTGCATCCTGGGCGCGGCCCGTACGCTCACGCTCTTCACCGGTTCGCTGCTCCAGGCCGTCGGTCGGCCGGGGCTGCTGGCAGCGATCCAATGGTCGCTCGCCGTAGTGAACGTAGTGACGTTCACTGGGGTCGGACTCTTTCTGCGCGAGGCGCCCGTGCTGGAACAGATACAGGGCATCGCAGCGGTGCGCACGGGGGCCTTCGTTCTGCTCTACATGCCGGTGAGCCTGGGCTTGCTGCTGCACTTCAGCGGGAACACGCCAACCTCGTTGCTGCGGGCCGTGGTCCCGGCCGGGGTCGGGGCGCTGGGAGTCGCGGCGGCGGTGTGGATCGCGCGTGTGGCGATGGGGCCGGGGTTCGCCGCGCCGCTGCAGCTCGCGATCGAGGTGGCCGTGGGAGGTGTCGTGGGCGTGGCGGTTCTCGCCGGCGTCGATGCGGACTTCCGCCGGCAGGCGGCCGGGCTCGTGACCCGCCTCCACGAACTGCTGGCCCCGCGGCGCATGCAGCCGGGATCCGGTCGTGACTGAGCCTTCGGCGAAAGCTGCAGCCGCACCGGACGGCGGGACCGGCGGTCGCGCCCTGCTGGGCCGCGCGCTCGAGCGCATATGCGGAGGCGGGCAGGGCTACCGCTTCGTCCTGTTGCGCGAGACGCCGCTCGACGCCGGCGCCATCGATGCGGGGGACATCGACGTGCTGGGGCGGAGGTCGGACGTGCGCTCGCTCGTCGCCCATCTCGACCGGCTCTGCCACGAGCTCGGTCTCGATCTCGGCGTCGAACGAACCGGGCCGCGCAAGACCCGGGTGACCCTCTACGCTCGGGACTCCGGGCAGACCGTGGAGCTCGATCTCTGGACCGATCTCTGGCAACTGGAGGCCGGGCGGATGGCGCTGCGCTGGAGCGACGTGGCGGGCCTCTGCCGGGGCGACGCCGGGATCGTGCGGCTGCCGCCGGTGGTCGAGGCCGCCGTCTACCTCGAACACCTGCACGCCAAGCGCAAAGACCTGGCGAGTTTCGCCGTGCAATCGCGCGTTGCGCACTACGCCGCTCGGCTGCGGGCCGAGGGGGCAGCGCTTTCCGATGTCTTCGAACGGCTGGCCGCAAGACCACCGATCGCGCTTGCCCGTGAGGATCTGGCGGCGGCAGCGGACACCTTGGCCCGCTCGCTCGGTTCCGGCGTGCGGAGGCGCGCGCCGTTTCGAAAGATCCAGGACCTGGCGCAACGGTTCGAATCGCGGCGTCTCCAGCCGCCGGCTCACGCCCGCGCCATTGCATTCGTAGGCCCCGACGGCATCGGCAAGTCCACGCTGGCAAAGGCGCTGGCTGCGGGTGGCGAATGGGACGAGCATGTTCTCGGCAAGTCGCTCTACCGCCGCAGCCTGGTCTTTCGCGGCCTCTACAAGCTGAACCGCGCCCTCGGCGCACCCGTGAGCCAAGAGCGGATCGACGAAGCCCTGTGTGGTCTGGCCTACGTCGTGGCGACGCTGCGACTGCGGCGTCGCCTGGGCGTCGATTCTGGGCGCGGTCTCATCCTCGACCGCTATCTCGGCGACTTTCTCTACGTGGGGCGCAAGGGCGACTGGCCTCGGTTTCGGGGCGAGTGGCTGGCACGGCTCTGCTACGTCGACGTCCCGGTGGTTCACTTCACGGCGCCGCACGCACGGCTCGCACAGCGCAAGCAGGAGATCTCCGCCCCGGCACACGCGCGCTTCGATACCGACATGACGCGCTTCTATAGCGAGCGGCCCCGCGTCGGCTATTTGCGTGTCGAGAATGGCGGCAGCGTGGAAGACGCGCTGGCACGGCTGCGCATGCTGCTGGGGGCGCAAGGCGCGGCGGCGCACCACGGGCCTGCGGAATGAGCGGACGGCTGGCATCGTGGTTGCGCAACGGGATCGGGGTGACCGGGCTCCTGTGGATTCCGACGCTCTTCCTGCTCCGCACGTCGCTGCAACCGGCGCCGTCGGCCGCGGCCCTCGGTGCCGTGCTAGGCCTGGGCATGCTCATCCAGGGAGCGTTCTATGCGATCTCGAACCGGGCCTGGTTCATCGGGGCGCGCCCCCCGCTGGCCCTGGTCGCCGCCGGCGCAGCCCTCGCCCTCGCGGGGGAAGTCGTGGCACTGGGCCTTCCGCTGCTCCTCGATCCCTTTCGCGCGGTCGGCCCGTTGGAGATCCGGGGGACGCCACTGCTGCTCGCGGCAGCTCAGTTGTTCGTCTTGTTGTTCCGCGCGTTCACCGGGCGCGTGGCTTTCCGCGCCATGGTCGAACACGCGGACGACGTCCGGGAGCGAGCGCGGGCCGCCTCGCGAGTGCTGCTGCCAGTGGGTGGCTTTCAGCTCGGCCGGGTCGTCGAACGCTTCGACGATCTGGCCGAGGCGGCGCGGGAGCGGGGTGATACGGCGGCCGCAGACGGACTTGCAGCGCAGGCGCGGGAGCTGCGCCTGCGCTGGGACGAACGCTTCGACCGCAGCGTGCCCTGGGCCACCGCAGCCGTGCTCGTCGAGGCGCACCTGTCCCAGCTGTCGGAGCGGAGCGGCGGAGACATCAAGGTCGAAGGGCTCGCGCGTTCCGAGGCACTCGACGGTGTTGGCGTCCGCTGCGCGGCTCCCTGCGCGTTGCTCGATGCACTGACTATGCGCCTCGCCCGCGGCGGGCGCGTAAAGGTGGAATCCCGCGCAATGGACGGGGCGCTAGAGCTCGTGCTGCTCGCAGAGGGCGCCGAGCGCAGCGAAGCGCCTGCTGTCGCGGTGCCGGTGCTCGACGAGCTGCGCGAAATGCTGCGCGCGGGCATCGATGTCGCGGTCGAGCGATCCGGGGCCGGCTGGCGGGTGTCGCTGCGGTATCCACCGAGTCCGACGCCTCTGCCGATCGCCGAGCTGGAGTCTGGCATCGGCAATGTGGCGCTCGAGCTCCTCGAGGGTGACGAGCGCCCGGACAAGCCGAAGCGGGTCTACCGACGCGGCAACCAGGTGGTGAAGGTTCATCGCAAGGGCCTCCACGATCCGAAGCCCACGCTGCTCGAGGACGAGTACTTCCTGATGCGCCGACTGGGCGGGCAGGGCGGCTGGTTCCCTGAGGTGACGGGAAC
Source organism: Deltaproteobacteria bacterium (assembly GCA_019310965.1). Taxonomy (GTDB): domain Bacteria; phylum Myxococcota_A; class UBA9160; order UBA9160; family SMWR01. The sequence goes on along the minus strand of JAFDDG010000037.1, from coordinate 4,328 downwards.
GGGATGCGGGCCAGGGCACGAGTGGCTCTCGTACCGCTACGAGCCGGGGACGCCCCTCGACGCGTGGCTCGCCGATGCCGCAAACCGCACGCATTGGCTGCGACTGCTCTTCGACCTGCACGAGATGGTGCGTCGCCTCGCCGAGCTCGGCGTCTCCCACCGCGATCTCAACCCGGGCAACGTGATCGTGCGGCCAGATGGGAGGCCGGTGCTGATCGATTTCGACCAGACCGTGGCGGATGCACCGGAGTGGCAGGGTGCCGACCTGGGCGGTGCGGGCGACGACCGGGCCAAGAACGACCTGCGTGCGCTGATCGAACGCGCCGGCCTGACGCGGAGGGCCAATGACCTGGTGCGCTGCATCGCGCGGCACACTTCGGGCCGCTGCGCGCCGTTCGAACTGGGCGTGGCAGGCCATCGCTTTCCAGGCACCGAACCGTTGGCGAACCTCTGGTATCCGATCCGCGACGAGCTGGGTCCCCTGGCCGGGCTCCGGATCCTGGATACCGGCTCGGCGGCACCCTGGCTCGGTCTGCTGGCCGCGAGCCATGGGGCCCGGGTGGTCGTGCGCCCGCAGGATGCCGGCTGTCGAGCGCTGGTCGAGGAGCTGGCTCCAGCGATCGGCGGAGATCTCGAGATCGACCCCACACCGCGCGGGGACTTCGACGTCGTGGCGTCCCTCGCCGCGGGTCGCTCGGAGGGGTTCGATGCACCGGAAGGCTTGACGACGGGAGCTGCCGCCATTTTCCTGGGCCCTCAGGGCGGCCTGGAGGCCCTCAGGGCCCTCGGTGAGGCCGGGTTCCCCTCCGTTCGCCCGATCGCCTTCACCAGCGGCCTCGTGCCCCTTCTGCTGGCCTGCCGCCGCGTTGCCTAAGGGCAAAAAATCTCAGGGGTACCGGTATCTTTGCGCTAATTGAGAAGTAGAAAATCACGGTTTGGCGGGGCCGAAGCGTGGCAAAATGGAGCCGATGTGTAGACCGAGCTCGAGCCCTGCTGCTCTGTGTTGCTTGTACTCCTGCTGCTCGTGTTCCAGCCGGTGCAACCCGGTGCCGAGGAGATCAGCCCGATTCCTGGACTCGCGGCCGGCACCAGGAACCTGGACATCGAGATCGGGCAACGGGACGGCAACATCGTACGGTCGCTCCGCTTCGAGAGAATCATCGGCGGCGACTTCCAGGCGCATCCGGCCGGCCGCACGATCAATAGCGAGGGAGCGGCATCCGCGGATCGCCAGATCAAGGCCAAGAGGATTTTTCCAGCCTCGACGGAGGCTGGGGGAGACACGAACTTGGGGTGCACGGTGCTGCCCAAGGAGCCGTAAGGGGCGCAGGGGCGTGCGCCGCCGGACCCGGAAATTTGCACGAGCGGAGAACCATGGCCGGCGCGCTCCATCTCCCCAACGCATGACGTCGTTCGCCCGGCAACGGCACCGGTCTGCCCTCGTCACGTTCGTGTTGGGAGCGGCATTCGCAGCGCTCACCGCGGCCGCGTCGACACCGGTGCTCGACGGTTATCGGGACTTCAGCTTCCCGAAGGGAGTCGGGGGCAACAGCCGGGCCACCGGCGAGAAGCCCGAGAGCAAGCTCTGGTATCACGACGACAGCTGGTGGGCGAGCCTCTGGAGCGATAGCGGAGACGCCTTCCACATCCATCGCCTGGACTCGATGAGCCAGAGCTGGATCGACACCGGCACGGCCCTCGACGACCGGATCGACAGCCGCGCCGACGCACTTCTCGACGGGGCGAATCTCTACGTGGTCTCGCACGTCTTCGCTGAGACGAGCCATCCTGCGAGCGCCGGCGACAGCGCCGAGCTGTATCGCTACAGCTACGACGCGCCCAGCGAGAGCTGGAGCCTCGACTCGGGCTTTCCGGTGGTCGTCGCCGACGCAGAGACCGAGACCCTCACGATCGCGCAGGATTCCGCCGGCACCCTATGGGTCACTTACGTCCTCGGCGGCCAGGTGATGGTGAACCACACGGTCGGGGGCAGCGATACCAGCTGGAATGCCACTCCGTTCGTGCTTCCGTTCAGCGAGGCGAGTGGACTGTCGGCCGACGACATCTCCAGCGTGGCTGCCTACCAGGGCCGCGTGGGTGTCCTGTGGAGCCACCAGAACGATTCCAAGATGTACTTCGCCGCCCATGTCGACGCTGATCCCGCCGGCAGCTGGAACACCACCACCAGTGCTGTCACCGTGGTCTTCGGCGGTGGCGCCGACGACCACATCAACATGAAGGCGCTCATCGGCGACTCGGCCGGGAAGCTCTTCGTCACGATCAAGACCGAGACCGACGCGCAATACCTCGTCGTGTGCAGCGGCAGCACCTGCGAAACGAACGGGCACTGGAACAACCATCTGATCTCGACGAGCGCGCTGACGCGCGCCGTCGTTGGCATCGACCTGGCGGGTCGCGAGATCTTCGTCTTTTCGACGCGGATCGGGAGCGACCGCGAAATCTACGTGAAGCGGACCAGCCTGGACTCCATCAACTTCAACGTCGGCTCCCCAGGGGATCGGGTGATCAGCGAGCTCGACGTGAACCTCAACGACACCAGCGGCTTCAAGCAGGCCCTCACGTCCGGCAGCCAGATGATCGTGATCGCCGCGGCCAAAGGGGACAAGAGGTACTACCACGGTTGTCGAGACCTACCGGCCCCGGCCGGCCTACCGACGCTGACCGGCTATTCGCCGGCCAGTGGCGTTGCAGGCAATAGCCTGAGCATCAGCGGCTCGAATTTCACTGGAGCCACCGACGTAGACTTTCCGGGCGCCCCCGGCGCCAGCTTCAGTGTCGTCTCTGATACCCAGATCGATGTGACCGTCCCGGGCGGCAGCCAGTCGGGGGGCGTCGCCATCACGAATGCGACCGGCACCGGCAGCACCTGTGAAATCGCCTTCATCATCCAGATGGTGCCTTCGATCGCATCGCTCGCCCCCGCAAGCGGCGCTCCGGGCGTGCAGATCGACATTCAGGGCGTCGGCTTCACCGGGGTCACGGCCGTCGATTTCACGGGCGCGCCCGGGGCCAGCTTCGCGATCGTGAGCGACGCTGAGATCGAAGCGGTCGTACCCGTCGGGGCATCGACCGGCGCGATCTCGGTGACCAACAGTGCCGGCACCGGAGTCAGCCCGACGTTCATCGTCGAGGTGACGCCGACGGTGACGAGTGTGGCGCCGGCGAGCGGCATCGCGGGAACGTCGGTGACGCTCACGGGCTCGGGCTTCACGGGCACGACGGCCGTCGACTTCCCGAGCGCGCCGGGGGCGAGCTTCACGCTGGTCTCGGACACCCAGATCGGCACCACGGTGCCGGTGGGAGCTGCGACGGGCGCGATCTCCGTCACCAACAGTGCCGGCACGGGAGCCAGCCCGACGTTCACGATCGACGTCGTTCCCAGCATCACGAGTCTCGCTCCGGCGAGTGGGATCGCGGAAACGTCGGTGACCCTCACCGGCTCGGGCTTCATCGGGACGACGGCGGTCGACTTCGCGAGCGCGCCCGGGGCGAGCTTCACCCTGGTCTCGGGCCCGACGTTCACGATCGAGGTGACGCCGACGTTGACGAGTGTGGCGCCGGCGAGCGGGATCGCCGGAACGTCGGTGATGCTCACCGGCTCGGGCTTCACCGGGGCCACGGCCGTCGACTTCACGAGTGCGCCCGGGGCGAGCTTCACTCTGGTCTCGGACACCCAGATCGATGCCACGGTGCCGGTGGGCGCTGCGACCGGTGCCGTCTCGGTGACCAACAGTGCCGGCACCGGAGTGGGCCCGATGTTCGTCGTTGAGGTGACGCCGACGGTGACGAGTGTGGCGCCGGCGAGCGGCATCGCGGGAACGTTGGTGACACTCACCGGCTCGGGATTCGCCGGGGCCACGGCCGTCGACTTCGCGAGCGCGCCGGGGGCGAGCTTCACGCTGGTCTCGGACACCCAGATCGACACCACGGTGCCGGTGGGCGCTGCGACGGGTAACAGCGCCGGCACCGGCGTTGGCCCCACTTTCACGATCGAGGTGACGCCGACGGTGACGAGCGTGGCGCCGGCGAGCGGCATCGCCGGAACGTCGGTGACGCTCACGGGCTCGGGCTTCACCGGGGCCACGGCCGTCGACTTCCCGAGCGCGCCGGGGGCGAGCTTCACTCTGGTCTCGGACACCCAGATCGACGCCACGGTGCCGGTGGCGACTACGACCGGCGCGATCTCGGTGACGAACAGCGCCGGCACCGGCGTTGGCCCCACTTTCACGATCGAGGTGACGCCGACGGTGACGAGCGTGGCGCCGGCGAGCGGCATCGCCGGAACGTCGGTGACGCTCACGGGCTCG
>JAFDDG010000101.1 GCA_019310965.1 Deltaproteobacteria bacterium | reverse complement strand
GGCCGCCCTCGGTGAGCAGCTGGGCCGGCAGATCGAGGTGCGGGCCCGGCCCGGCCAGCACCAGGAGCAGTTCGAGCTGACCGCGCTGGACGCGGGACCGCCGGTGGAGCTGACATTGCCGTGGCTATCGCAAGTGCAGCCGGAGAAGCCGCCGGAGGCCGCGCTGAGGCCCGAGCCGGCCACTGCGGCGGGCTCCGAGCCAGCAGAAGCGGCCGAGGCAGAGCCCGCAGGCGACGAGCCGCCCGAGCCGGCGGAGGCACCGGCAGCGGAGCCGGTGGCCGCACTCGGCGGCACCGGAGCAGTCGAGACGTCGCGGGACGCGACTTCACAGCCCCCGCGGGATGAAGCAGCCGACCTCGAGGTGCCGGACGGGCCGGCAGAGAGCGAAGCCCTCGACGAGCCACCGCGCGACCTGGCAGTAGCCGGAGGCAGCCCCGGGCCGGCAGCGCCCCCCGCCGCCGAGCCGGAGCCAGAGACGCTTGACGCGGAGGCGGAAAAGCCGATACTTCCGCGCTCTGTAACGCCTGAGGAGTCCTCCTGATGTATGCCGTCATCCGCAGCGGTGGCAAGCAGGCCCGCGTCGCCCCCGGCGACACCCTGCGCCTGGAAAAGCTCGCCGGCGACGTCGGCGACAGCATCGAGCTTTCCGACGTCCTGATGTTGGGCGAAGAGGGCGAGCCGCGCGTCGGCACGCCGCTCGTCGACGGCGCCAAGGTTCGCGGAACGATCCTGGCCCAGGGCCGCGGCGACAAGATCACCGTCTTCAAGATGAAGCGGCGCAAGGGCTACCGACGCAAACAGGGCCACCGTCAGGCCTACACCGAAGTTCGCATCGACGCGATCGAGGGCTGAGCCATGTCACACAAGAAGGGTCAGGGAAGCTCGCGCAACGGCCGCGACAGCAACGGTCAGCGCCGCGGCGTCAAGGTCTTCGCGGGCCAGAAGGTCAGCGCCGGCTCGATCCTCGTGCGCCAGGTCGGCACCAGGATCCACGCGGGACCGAACGTGGGCGTCGGCAGGGACTACACGCTCTTCGCGCTGATCGACGGCACCGTCGACTACGGCAAGTCCAAGGGCAAGAAGATCGCCAAGGTCTCCGCTGCCAGCTGACGCCGGCGGCACGGACGCCCTCGCCTTCTGCTTTTTCGTCCTCATCACGGGGACGCCCTTGCCTTTTGCCTTTTCAGCAGCTCAACTGCTGAAATCACCGCGAGAGGACAAAGAGGCAAGGGCGTCCCCGTAATCAAGCCATGACCAGCCAGCAATTCGTAGACGAGGCTCGCATTACGGTCACCGCCGGGCGCGGGGGGGACGGCTGTGTGAGCCTGCACCGCGAGAAGTTCGTCGACCGCGGTGGGCCGGATGGCGGTGACGGCGGGCGCGGAGGAGACGTGGTGCTGGTGGCCGACCGGAATCTCGCCACGCTGCTCGACCAGCGGCTACGCCGCGAGTACCACGCCGAGGACGGCCGAAACGGCGAGAAGCGCAACCGCACCGGCCGAAACGGCGAGAGCATCGCAGTACGGGTTCCGGTCGGCACTCTCGCCATCGATTGCGCGGAGCCCGCCACGCCGCTGGTCGACCTCACCGAGGACGGTCAACGCATCGTGGTCGCGAAAGGCGGGCGCGGCGGCCGTGGCAACACGCAGTTCAAGACGTCCACGCGGCAAACGCCGGATTTCGCGGAGCCCGGACGCGAGGGAGGGCGCCGCAAACTCACGCTCTCGCTCAAGCTGCTGGCGGACGTCGGGCTCGTGGGGCTTCCCAACGCGGGCAAGTCGACCCTGCTGCGCTCGATATCTGCCGCACGTCCCCGGGTCGCCAATTACCCTTTCACCACGCTTGTGCCCGCGCTCGGCGTGGTCGACATGGACGAGCGGCGCTTCGTGGTGGCCGACGTACCCGGACTCATCAAGGGGGCGAGCGAGGGCGCGGGGCTCGGCGACCGCTTCCTGCGTCACATCGAGCGCACCCGGGTGATCATCCACCTGCTCGACGCGGGCGCGATCCTGACCGAGGAGCGTGACCTGGTTGCGGACTGGCACACGCTTCGCGGCGAGCTCGAAGCCTACGAGGTGTCGCTGGCGGAGCGGCCCGAGCTGGTCGCCATCAACAAGATGGACGTGGTGCACGACGCGAGTGTGCTCGAAGCGCTCGAGAAGGAGCTGGCAACGCACGGTCGCGAGGTGTTCCGCATCTCAGCCGCCACCGGCGCCGGTGTGCCCGAACTGATGCGGGCGGCGCTACGCCGGCTCGACGCGCCCGCTGCACGAGGTGCGATCACATGACGGCGCGACGCACGCGAACCCGCGCCACCGCTCGGCCCGAGGCCGCCCGCGCCAGACTCGTTGTCGTGAAGGTGGGCAGCGGTGTGCTGAGCGCCAACGGCGCATTGCGCACGCGAGCCTTCGGCGACATCGCGCGTCAAGTGTCCACCCTGCGTGAGGAGGGTCGCGACGTGCTCGTGGTGTCGTCCGGCGCCATTGCCGTCGGCACCCGGGAGCTCGGATGGAGCGAGCCCGGAAGCTCGATCCCCGAAAAGCAGGCCGCCGCCGCCGTCGGACAGATCGGCCTCGGCGAGCTCTACAAGAAACGCTTCGCGCGCCACGATGTGACCGTGGCGCAGGTGCTCGTGACCCGCGCCGGCCTCGACGATCGCGAACGCTTCCTCAACGCGAGGCACACTCTGCGCAAGCTGCTCGAGCTCGGCGTAGTGCCCATCATCAACGAGAACGACACGGTGGCCACTGAGGAGATTCGCTTCGGCGACAACGACAATCTCTCGGCCACGGTCGTGAATCTGGTCGCAGCCGAGCTGCTGGTGATCCTGACCGACGTCGACGGCATGTACCACGAGGCACCGCGCGAAGGCCAGCCGAAGCCCGCTCTCTTCGACGTGGTGGACAAGATCACGCCCAGCATCGAGCGCGCCGCACAAGGCTCCGCCAGCGCCTTCGGCCGCGGCGGCATGACGACGAAGCTCGAAGCTGCTCGCGCAGCCGCCCGCAGCGGGGCGGCGACGGTGCTCTGCAACGGGTTGGCGCGCGACTCGCTGCTGGCCGCATGCCGGGGCGACGCCATCGGCACGCTGTTCCGCTCCGGCGACCGCATGCAGAGCCGCAAGCACTGGCTGGCGTTTACAGCGCGGGTGCGGGGCAAGCTCCACGTCGACGCCGGTGCCGCACGCGCGTTGGTAAAGGGCGGCAAGAGCCTGTTGCCCGCCGGCATCACTCGGGTGAGCGGGCGATTCAACATCGGCGACCCGGTCAGCTGCGTCGGCCCCGACGGCGCCTCCGTGGCGCGCGGCCTCGTCGCGTATTCGTCCGAGGAGATCAAACGCATCGCCGGGCAGTCAGCCAGCAAGATTTCGACCTTGCTCGGCTACTCGAACGGCGATGCGGTGATCCACCGCAACGATCTGGTCCTGCGGGAGCCGTTGTGAGCGTCGGCGTCTTCGGTGGCACATTCGACCCGATCCACTGGGGACACCTGCGAGCGGCCGAGGAAGTGGCGGAGCAGCTCGAGCTGGAAAGCGTGCTCTTCGTGCCTAGCGCGAGCCCGCCGCACAAGACGAGCTCGGACATCGCGCCGGCGGAGCTGCGGCTGGCGTGGGTGCGTGACGCCATCGCCGACAATCCCCATTTCGCGGTCGACCCGCTCGAGGTCGAGCGCGGTGGGCACTCCTACAGCTACGAGACCCTGCAGGAGATCGGCGCGCGGCTGGCGTCGGAGCTCCCGGTCTTCGTGATCGGCTGCGACGCCTTCTGCGAAATCGACGAGTGGCGAGAGCCCGAAACGTTGCTGCGCCTGGCCCATTTCGCCGTCATGACTCGGCCGCCGGCCGACCGCGGCACACTTCGCGACTGGCTGCCGCGACCGCTCGCCGGGGCGATCGAGTTCGCCCCCGACGGCCGCTCGGGACGCCACCGGGAGGTCGGTACGAAGCTGGACCTGGTCGAGATCTCCGCCCTGGACGTCTCCTCGTCGGACGTGCGCCGCCGCCTGCGCGAAGGGCGCTCCCTGCGCTACCTCCTTCCAGAGGCAATTCGCAGCAAGGTCGAGCAGAGCGGGGTGTATGCACCAGCATGAGCGAACTCACGGCCATCGAGAAGGCTCGCGTCGCAGCCAAGGCCGGCCTCGACCGCAAGGCTCGAGATCCGGTGGTGCTCGACGTGCGCGAGGTCGTCTCTTTTGCAGACGCATTCGTATTCCTCACCGGCGGCTCGAATCGCCAGGTGAGGGCGATCGCCGAAGCCATCCAGCAGGCCCTGAAGCAACGCGACGAGAGGCCCCTCGGCGTCGAAGGGCTGGACGACGGACGCTGGGTGCTGATGGACTGGAACGACGTGATCGTGCACATCTTTCAGCCCGAGGTGCGCGAGCACTACGATCTGGAACGCCTTTGGAGCGACGCCCCCCGGGTCGAGCTCGACCTGCCGCCGCCGGACGACCTGCAACGTTCGGCCAACTGATCCTCGCCCCAAGACTGTCCCGCGGAGCTTCCGCGTGCGCGCTCTCGAAGCGTTGCTCGATTTTCTGCTGCCCCCCGCCTGCGCCGGCTGCGGCGCCGCCCACGCGGGTGGGTTTCCGCTGTGCGCGCCCTGCGACGCACAGCTCCCGCGACGCGACGAACCCGTTGCGACACACCCCTCACTCGACGCGTGCATCGTCGCCGTCGAGTTTCGCGGAGCAATCGAGGACTGGATCCACCGCTTCAAGTATCCGCGCCCGGGCATCGCGGGCATCGACGTGGCCAGCGGCGCCGTGGCACGCGCGCTTGCGCTCGAAGCTGCAATGCGGGCTCCGGCCCCGCGCCCGGATCTCGTGATTCCGATCCCCCTCCACCCGCGGCGGCTGCGCGCCCGCGGCTTCAACCCGGCGGGCTTGCTGACGCATCACCTGGCCTGCGCCCTCGATCTCCCACAGGATGCGCGCACTCTGCGACGGGTACGCGACACACCGAGTCAGACGGGCCTCGATCGACGCGGACGCCGGAGCAACCTGCGCAATGCGTTCTCCTGCGCGCGCCACGTCCCCCCCAGCATCTGGCTCGTCGATGACGTGGTCACCACCGGCAGCACGCTGGCAGAAGCGGCTCGGGTATTGCGCCGCTGTGGCGCGCTACGCATCGTGGGTATCGCGTTGGCCGCGACACCCGCTGGAAGATTCGGCGCGTGACGCGTCACGCGCATCGCGGCTGCGCACCGTATCCCCGATCACCTGGCACAGGCGCTTGGCGTCGACGGGCTTCTTGAAGACGACACCTTCGAGGCCCTCGAGCTTGCTGCGCTTGATCACGTGACCACGGTCGTAGTGGAAGGCAGTCATCAGCAACACTGGCAGCTCCGGCTGCTGCCGCCGGATCGCCATGAAGAGCTCGTGACCGTCCATGTTGGGCATCACCACGTCGCTCAGCACCACATCGAAGCGCCGAAGGCTCACCTTGGCGAGCGCCTCGGCACCATCCGCCGCTGTCTCGACGGCACAGCCCTCGGCCTGGAGAATCTCCTTCAGCGTCTGGCAGATGCCCGGGTCGTCGTCGGCCACCAGCACCTGGAGCCCGTCGAGAATCTCGTCGCCCACAGACTCCCAGCGCCGGCGCAGGTCGATCATCTTGGCCGGACCGATGTACTGGATGGTCGAGTATTGCTCCTGCTCGACCATCTCCGAGAGGCGCTCGACAATCTCGGAGATGCGGCCGATCTCGCGACGCATCGAATCGAGGCGCTCGAACTCCACCGACACGTCGCGGTCGCCGACCAACCGCGCCAGATCCTTCTCGAGCATCTCGGTCTGGTTGAGCACCACGGAGAGAGGATTGTTGATCTCGTGGGAGAGCCCGATGGCGACTTCGCCGAGCGTGGCGAGCTGGTCATTGGCGAGGATCTCGCGCAAGTCCTTCGCAAAGCCGATGGTGCCGTCGACTTCACCATGCTCGTCGCGCAGCAGCGTGCCGCTGATGGCGACCGGAATCTCCTCCCCGCTCTTCGCAAGGAAGGTGGTCTCGAACGTGTCGACGATGTCGGGGCCGCCGTGATCGCGGCTCGCCATCGCCTGCTTCACGCGCTTCGCCTCTGCCACGCTCGGGTAGAGCTCGCCGACAAAGCGGCCGTCGAGCTCATCGGGTGAGTAGCCGAGGATCCGCTGCGCACCGGAGTTGGTGTAGATCACCTCGCCCGTGCGGCTGGTGGCCACGACGACGTCACTCGAGCGGGCCACGAGTTGCTCGAGCCGCTCCTTGCTGAGCGTCATACCGAAAAGCCTAGAGCCGGCTGCAACGGGCGGCAACCGCCCCCCCAACGGTGTCCGGGGACGCCCCTGCTTATTGCCTCTTGCCCGGCTGCGGTGTCGACCAGAAGTTGCCTGAAAAAGGCAATGGGCAAGGGCGTCCCCGCAACGGCTCGGAGCGGAGGTTTCAGCCGATACCCTGCTCCGCCAGCCAGCGCTCGGCGTCGATGGCGGCCATGCAGCCGGTTCCAGCGGCGGTGACGGCCTGGCGGTAGACCGGGTCCGCCGCGTCGCCGCAGGCGAACACACCCTCGACGTTGGTGCGGGTGGTGCCGGGCTCGAGCTTCACGTAGCCGACGTCGTCCAGGGTGATCTGGCCCTGGAGAAACTCCGTATTCGGCTTGTGGCCGATGGCGATGAAAACGGCCTCCACCGGAATCTCGCGGCTCTCGCCCGTGTTCACGTCCTCGAGGCGCACGCCGGTCACCGCCTCGTCGCCCAGGATCTCGTCGACCACCGAATTCCAAGCAAACTCGATCTTCTCGTTGCCGCGCGCGCGGTCTTGCATGATGCGGGAAGCTCGCAGCTCATCGCGGCGGTGGATCAACGTCACCTTCGTGGCGAAGCGGGTGAGAAAGAGCGCCTCTTCGAGGGCCGTGTCACCGCCGCCCACCACGGCCAGAGGATGCCCGCGGAAGAGCGCACCGTCGCAGGTGGCGCAGGCCGAGACGCCGCGGTTGAGCAGGCGCTGCTCGCTCTCGATGCCGAGCCACCTGGCCGAGGCGCCGGTGGCGATCACCAGCGCGTCGGCGGTGTAGGTCTTGCTGGCCGTCTTCACCGTGAACGGCCGCTCCGACACGTCGAGCTCGATGGCGTCTTCCATCAGCACCTGGCTGCCGAAGCGCTCGGCCTGCTTCTGGAAGAGTTCCATCATGGCGGGACCGGTCACGCCCTCGGGAAACCCGGGGTAGTTCTCGACATCCGTGGTCAGCATCAGCTGGCCGCCGAACTGCAGACCCGCCAGCACCAGGGGCTCGAGCTCCGCCCGCGCCGCATAGACGGCCGCCGTATAGCCGGCGGGGCCACTGCCGATGATGATCAGCCTGCGGTGCTCGACTCCGCCTTGCACCGCCTTCTCGCGACCGAGCAGCGCGTCGAGCTCCCCGCGATCCTCGAGCGCCTGGAGCTCGTCGAAGCCGCCCACCTGCTGCCCGCCGATGAAGATCTGCGGAACCGTCTTCTGACCGTTCGCGCGCGCGATCATCTCGTCGCGCTTCGCAGAATCCGCCTCGATGTCGATCTCGGTCCACTCCTGGCCCTTTGCCGTGAGCAGCGCCTTGGCGCGGTCGCAATAGGGGCACCACGACTTCGAATAGATCACGACATCGGCCATCAGGGGAGACCTCCAGAACGGGCGCGGAAGGTACCCATTCGATGCCGAGCCTTCCACGAGGATTCAGAGCGGCTCGGTAATCGGGATGTCCTCCCACATCAGCTGCAGGAAGGTCCCGATGAAGAACGAGAAGAAGGCCATCACGAAGACGGCCGCCGGAAAGGTGTAGAAGGGCTCCACACCCATCACCCGCGGCAGCTGTCCGACGAAGACCGGCAGCGTCTCGCGCAGGGTCGCCAGCTGGCCCGCCCCCTCGCCTGCCGCCCAGTTGCGCGACGCCATGTAGCCACCCGTGAGCCCAGTGATGATCAGCCCGGCGGCGTAGGCCTGGAGCAGCCCCAGCAGGAAGATCTGGCGCGAGCGCGCAAACGCCAGCTCGGGAGAGCGCAGGCGGCCCTGCACTTCCGTGTACAGGTACAGCAGCGTCGTGAGCCCGAGCAGCGCCGAAGTGATCGCCAGCACCGGGAACGAGCGGTTCATGAAGCCCCAGATCTCGTCGATGAAGAAGATCGGAAGAAAGCCCACGATGATGCCGGCTGCGATACGCGGCACCGCGGCGTGGAAGACCGAGAGATTACGACGCCAGCAGAAACGGTAGAGCAGAAACCAGAACGTCACGCCGCCCGCAAGCAGTAACTCGCCGGCGCATACCAGGTCGAAGAAGCGAGGCGCGCTCGCGTAGGCAACGGTGGCACCCAGGAACGGCGAGGCCAGCGCGAGGAGCGCTGCGACGTAGTTGCGCGTGCGGTGCCGGGAGAGCACGCGATCCGTCACGGCCCGTCCGCTGTCGAGAGCGTCGGCGTGGTGGATCATCGCCGCCGCATGCTCCACGTCGTACTGACGCAGGAACCAGCCGGCGAGCTTTTCGAGCACGCGCCTGCAGTCGCGGTGCCGGGCGCGCCGCAGAAAGGGAGAGAGATCCGCCGTACGCCGGATCGGACTGCCCGGCTCACAGGCCACCGCGCCCATCACCTCGGCCTCGCGATCCGCAAAGGGCGACTCCTCGACCTCGAACGCGCGATTCGTCTCGTCGAGGCAAACATCTTCGAGCCAGCGATAGAAGGCCCGCTCCGTGAGCCGCACCAGGCTGCGGTTCACGGCATCCTGATCGTCGCCCTCGAGGGTGTAGAAGAGACCCGAGTCCGAGAGGTCGTCGGCTGGATCGACCGGATCGGCGTCGCCCGTGAGGACTCGCTCGAGGTAGTCCGAGTCGACCCGCACGCGCATCAACTTCTGCAGGCTGCAGAAGATCAGCTTGCGCAGATGAAAACTGGCAAGCTGGAGACCGGGCCGGTCATCCGGCGCCAGCGTGGCCAGGAAGCGAATGAAGCTCTGAGCCATCAGCGCGACGTCTTCGTGCACCCGCACCAGCACCTTGTCCCCGAGCTCGCCCTCGGCCTCGAGGCGCGCAACCAGCTCCTCGAGGTAGCGCGGCACGCCGAGGGCCAGCCGCGCGACCAGAAGATGAGCGTCTCGCCGGTTCGCCCGCGGCGCGAGCAGCGACGGCTTGCGCGCCAGATCGTCGAGCTGCAGCGTCAGCTCTGCCGGATCGTGGCGCTCGGCGTGAAACGAGAATGTCTCGGGAAAGACACGCTCGAAGCCCGCGCCAACATCGCGCTCGAAACGCACCTCGCGGGCGTGAAACGCATAGGTGAAACGGAAGGTCAGCTGCAGCCGCTCGAGACGCAGCGTGAGGCGCGCAAGGCCGTGGGCACTGGCCGCCATCGGCTCAGAGAACCGGCCGCTGAGGGTTCTCGCCGGATTCGTAGTAGGCCTCGACGCTGCGGCCCAGCAGCTTCACCCGCTCGGGCAGACGATCCGGCAGCGGCCAGCGGGCGAGCGCCACCCGCATGCGATCCTGCAGCAGCTGGGCTTCGGGATAGACCTCCCGAGCCATGGCGTCGTCTACGTCGAGCCAGTTGTCGATCGCTGTGAGCGTGCGCGACAAGCGTTCCTCCAGCTCGCCCACGCCGCCGGAATCCACGTGCAGCTCGTGCAATTCGTCACCGAGTCCGCGCAGCTCGGCGCGCGCCGTTTCGAGCACAGGGCGCAGCTCGGAGTCCGCCTCGACCACGCGCGAGAGTACCTGCTCGAAGCGGCGGCGCAGCGGCTCGTGTGAGATCTCGCGCAACAGCACCACCCGCCCGAACGTCTCCCCCGAAGCGTCCGCCAGATTGTGGAGCGCCACGCGGATGCGGTAGCTGCGGTCTGCCACCGTCACGTCGGCCTCTTCGTAGGAGACCGCTTCGTCGCCACGCAGCTTTTCCAGGGTGCTCCCGACTTCGTCGAGCCCGTGGCGCCGCAGCACCTCATCGAGCGAAGCGCCGCGTGGATCGCCGTCCAGGGCCAGGTAGTCGCGCGCCGGCTTGTTGATCGCCTGGATCACGCTGCCGGCGTCCACCGCCAACGCGCCGGTGTCGAGCTGATCCATCACAGCTTCGAGGTAGACATTCGCATGCTTGAGATGGGTGAGAAGCTTCTCGTTCTCGACGGCCAACGCGTAGTGATCCGCCGCCTGCTTCATCACCTGCTTCAGATGGTCCGGCTCCCAGGGCTTGGTGATGTAGGAGTAGACGTGACCGTCGTTGATGGCCTCGATGATGGCTTCCATGTCGGCGAAGCCGGTCAGGATCATGCGCACGGTGGTCGGATGGCGCTGCCAGACCTCCCTGAGAAACTCGACGCCGCTCATGTTCGGCATGCGCTGGTCCGTCAGGACGACGGCGATCGGCGCGTGCTCGTCGAGCAGGTCGAGAGCGCGGCGCGCGTCCGAGGACGTGAAGACCTCGTAATCGTCCTGGAACGTGAAGGTCATCGTCTCGAGGATGGCCTCCTCGTCGTCGACGACCAAGATGCGGGGGCGGCTGGCTTCTTCGTTCATCACCAACCGAGCTTCTTGCCTGCCTTCCTCTTCGTGGCGGCCTTGGCTTCGCGTGCGTCGATCTGCCCCCGGATGCGCTTGCGGTCTGTTTCGAGCCGCTGGCGGAGGCGCTGGCTGCCAGGCGTCGCCCAGGGGCGTTGCTCGGCACTGTCGCGCAATTTCTGGAACTTGCGGTAGCCCCAGAGCTCGTCCTTGAACTCCTCTTCGATGAACTTGACCATGATCGCGTCGTCGAGGAATCCGAGCCCCGGAATGTGATCGGGAATCAGGTCTTCCGGATTCGAGAAGTAGGCGAGGCCCGCGAGCACCTGATCGCGCACCTTCTTTGGCGCAGCGTACTCCTCGTCCTGAATCAGGTCGACGAGATCGGTCAGCACCTTCACCGCATCGATCACGAACGACGGGGTCTTCTTCGAAGTCCGCACCTGCCTCACGATGCCGCGGGCGTCGCGAATCACCGCAGCGGCGTCGAGATCCTTGGCACTGCGCTGCGACTGGCGATACAGCGAGCGAAAGTAGTTCGCATCCGTGTCGTCGAGCGTGAAGGTGACCTTGAACTTCGACATCGAGTCCCCTCGGGAATCCTAGGACAAGGCCGCTGCGAAACAGAAGACCCATCGTCATCCGAGGCACCCGGGCGCCTGGAGAAACGCGACTGTATCAGTAGCGCGCGTACTCGATCAAGCGACTCACAGAACGCTCCCAGGCACCTTCCCACCTTTCGAGCACGTCTGTGCCGGGGCTGACGCCGAGGTCGAGCTGCGCGAAGACGGCGTCCAGGTAGCCGGTTTCGTCGGCATCCCGATCGCCGGCATGGCCAATGCTGCGCAAGCCCGCGCGCGATAGCTCCGCCAACTCCCGAGCCAGCTCGAGCACGGGGCGCCCCGCGTAGCGTGCCTGCAGGCCACGGCGCGCCACGTCCCTGCAGGCCGCCTCGCGCTCGGCCTGGCTGGCGCCGGCCACGAGCTGCCAGGCCGCTTCGCGCGACTCGGGGTCGTACAAAATGCCCTTCCAGAGCGCGGGCAGCGAGCAGGTGAGACCCGGCGGCACGGCGTCGGCCCCACGGACCTCGATGAAACGCTTGAGCCGCACGTCTGGAAATAGCGTGGTCAGGTGTCGATCGAAGTCGTCGAGGCTGGCACGATGCTCGCCGAGACCGCGCTCGAGGAATTGGCGGAACGTGCGGCCTTCGGCCGGAATGTACTGGCCGTCGCGCACCACGAAGAACATCGGCACGTCGAGCGCCCAATCGACGTAGCGTGCGTAGCCGAAATCGGGCTCGAAGACGAAGGGAAGCACACCGCAGCGATCGGGATCGGTCTGCTCCCAGGTGTGCAGCCGACGCGACACGAAACCATTCGGCTTGCCCTCGGCGAGGCTCGAGTTCGCAAAAATTGCGGAGACGAGCGGCTGTACCGCGAGCGCCGTGCGCAGCTTCGCGACCATGTCGGCTTCGCTCGAGTAGTCGAAGTTCGCCTGCACGGTCGCAGTGGCAAACATCATCTCGAGGGCGAGTGCGCCGCGCTGCGGCAGGTACGAGCGCATGATCTTGTAGCGCGCCTTTGGCATGACCGGCAGCTCGGAGACCGCGTGCAGCGGGTGTATGCCGAGCCCCAGCCACACGATGCCCAACGGCTCGCACACCTGCTTCATCAGCGCGAGGTGGGTGTGGAACTCGTCGCAGGTTTCGTGGATGGTGCGCAGCGGCGCACCCGACAGCTCGAGCTGCCCGCCGGGCTCGAGGGTGATGCTGGCGCCGTCCTTGCGCAACTCGATCACGTTGCCGGCTTCCGCGACGGCCTCCCAGCCGCCGGTTTCGGCCACGCGTTCGAGAATTGCGCGAATGCCGCAGTCGCCCTCGTAGGCCACCGGCGAAAGGTCGATCTCGCGCAGGCCGATCTTCTCGTGCTCGGTGCCCACGCGCCACTGCTCCGGAGGCTTTTCGCCGCCGCGCAGGTAGTCGACCAGCTCATCTACGGAGCCGATCGGCTCGGGGACACCGGCGCTCACGGTGTTGCCGCCGCCTCCGCGAAACGCTCGAGGAAGGCGACGAGACCCTCGTCCAGCTCGGTCGTCGCGTCTGCCGGGAACGAACGGCACGGCCCTTCGTCCTTGCCCGCGTGGAAAGGACCGACGAGGGTCACCCCACCGTGCGCCTTGGCGACGACGATGGCCTTGTGGCGCCCGCGCAGCAGCTCGAACTCGACGGCGCGTAGATGCTTGTCATCTACCCGCACCGCGGAGATCTCGATGCGCAGATGGGGCGCACCCGCCGCGCTGGCCGCCGCGTGAAAGCGTTCCAACGCGTCGCACACCTGGTCGCGCAGAGCCGCGGCGCAGGCGCGCGCGCGTTCGAGGCCGGCTGCGTGTTCGGCCTCGCGCTCGCCGAGCGTCTGGCCGAGCGCCGCCAGGCGGTTGCCGAGATCAGGAGCTGGAGAGGCGGGCATGCGCTCCTCCTCGCACAGAGATGCGGCGCGCGACCAGAAGCTAGCAGCTGTCGCGACCTAGAGAGCTTCCTGGGTCGCGACCATCGGCCCGCCGCGCAACCCGTTGAGCAACCCGTCGCGCTCGACCTCGAAACGTGCGATCGCGCCCTGCGGGACCGGCGGCCCGAGGGGCCCCGGCACGCGCGCGGGGTTCACGTACTTTCCGTCCCTGGCCACTCGGAAGCACACGTGCGGCCCGGTCGCGAGACCCGTGGAGCCCACGTAGCCGAGTACCTGCTTCTGCTGAACACTCTGGCCCACGCTCACATCCTTGGCAAAACCCTGCAGGTGCGAGTAATACGACACGTAGCCATTGGGGTGACGCACCTTGACTAGATTGCCGAAGCCGCCCGCCCGACCGCGGTAGATCACCTTGCCGTCGGCCACGGCCCAGACCGGGGTGCCGCGTTTCGCAGCGTAGTCGATGCCGTGGTGCGGGCGCGTGATCTTGAGAATGGGATGGTGCCGGGCATCCGCGTAACGCGAGGTAATCGCGCGATAGCGCAATGGCGCCTGCAAGAACTGACCCTCGACACTGCGCCCGTCGGGTCGGTAGTAGCCTCCGCGACCCTCCTCCGCCTCGAAGTAGTAGGCGGAGAGATCGCCCGCGGAGCCGTGGTACTTGGCCGCCAGGATGCGGCCAGGTCGCACGTACTCCTCGCCAGCATCGGATGTGCGATACAGCCGCTCGTAGAGGATCTGGAACTCGTCTCCGGGCTGCACCGTCCGCGTGAAGTCGATGTCCCAGGCGAAGATGTCCGAGAAGTCGTTGGCCAGCTGCCCGTGCTCGCCGAGCTGCACCACCGATTCGTGCAGGCTCGACACGACGACGCCCGCAATGCGCGCCACCTTTGGCGTCAACTCGGCCTCCTCGTGGAACGCGTGGAGTTCGTCGCCCGCGCGGCGCAGCAGGTAGGCCTCGAGATCGGAAACCTGGTAGCGGAACTCGATCAGGCCACCCTCGCCGTCCTGGGCCAGTCGGAACTCGTGGCCTGGGCGCGCACGGCGAAAATCGAAGAGCGGGCGCAGCCCGCGATCGATCGCGTGCACCAGTGCCGCCGGCACGTCGTGACGAGCGAGCACGCTGGCCAGCGTGTCGCCACGCCGGATCGCGCCCTGGATCACCTCGAGATCCTCCAACGCCGGCGCCAAGGCGAGAAACTCGAACTCGGCCGGTCGCTCGAACACGGCGAGCTCTTCCTCGAAGGGAGCCACGACGGCAGCCACTTCCTCCGTCTCGCGCACCGCTGCGGTGATCGCGCCGGCCGAGACGGCAACGAGCACTGCCACCAACCCCAACAATGTGAGATCGTGGCGCAGCATTCGTATGGCACGGTTCCGCCAGGCGGTGTGCAGAAATGGCGCCGCACATAGGTAGCTTTCAGCAGGAGGATTCGCACGGTAATACTCTGGCTCGACCCGCACGGCGGGCTCTGCCAGCAGCCAGCGATGACACATCCGAACCCGCAGAACGGCCTCCGCGGCACAGCAAAAATGACAAATACCCTTTTGAAACAACTGGTTGTCGGTATACACGCGATCGCAGCGGGGCTCCTCGTGGTGGCTCTGGGCTGTGTGCAAAACAACCCAGATGCGGCGCGGCGGGGAGGAGCCGAGTTGTCGAATTCGCCGGCGGGCGTTCTCGGCGAGGCGATTCGCCGACCCACGGTGAACCCACCCGGCGACGAGGCCCCGCTGGCCGCGTACCTGGTGGGCCTGTTGCAGCGCGCCGGGCTCGAGGCGGCGCTCGTCGAAACACCGCGCGGGGCGTCGCGGGTCGGCCGCGCTGCG
>JAFDDG010000036.1 GCA_019310965.1 Deltaproteobacteria bacterium | reverse complement strand
CAAGGAGGAGCATCGGCCCTTCGTGGGCATGAGCGTGGCCGAGATTGCAGCCCAGCAGGGAAAGCGGCCCTTCGATGCACTGCTCGATCTGGTGGTCGCGGATGACCTGAAGACCTACTTCAAGCCGCCGACTTTCGGCAACGACGACGAGAGCTGGCGCATGCGCGGGGAGGCCTGGGTGGACGATCGAACCGTCGTGGGCGCCTCGGATGCCGGCGCCCATCTGGACATGATCGACACCTTCGCCTTCAGCACGCAGATCCTCGGCGAGGGGCGCCGACGCAAGCTGATCACCACGGAGGAGGCGGTGCACCAGCTGACCGAAGTTCCCGCCCAGCTCTTCGGTCGACGGGCCCGATCCACCTCCGTTACGATCTGCCGTGCGGCTCGCCGCGCCTCTTCGCCGACGCCGTGGGCATCGACCACGTCTTCGTCAACGGCCGGGAGATCGTGCGCGGAACAGATCTGACCGGAGCGTTTCCCGGCAAGATTCTCCGTCCCGGGGTCGACACCGATACGGTCAGCATTCCGGCCTCCGCGTAGCTAACTTCCGGCTCCCATGAGAAACGAAGCAGAGACGGCAGCCACAGGAGCAGCGCCGGAGGGCGCATTCGTACGCGAGAGCGGCGTGCGCGACGACGCCCACCCGAACCTGGTGCTGTTGCGCCACGGCGAGCCGGACTGGTCGCCGAGCGGCGGGTCGAGTGTGAACGATCCGGGCCTCACCCCCTTCGGTCGGTCCCAGGCCCAGGCCGCGGCGCGGCATCTCTCGCAGCGCCCCCTCGACGCCATCTATGTGAGCCCCTACCAACGCGCCCAGGAGACGGCGGCTCCGCTGGCCGCGGCCACGGGCATCGAGCCGGTGACTGTCGAGGGTCTGGCAGAGATCAGCGTGGCGGTGGAGGGCCTCTCCCAAGAGGACGTGGACCGCTATTTCGTGGCGGGAACGCGCCGCCCCCTGGAGGAGCACTGGGACGGCTGGCCCGGCGCCGAAACCTTCCACGAGTTCCACACCCGGGTCACCGAGGCGCTGCGCCACGTGCTGGAACGCCACGGCATGACGGCGCGCCGAGTGGGCGACTTCACCGTCTGGAACTGGGAGGGGGATGCGCCGCACCTGGCGATCGTCGCCCACGGCGGCACCAACGCAGTGGCGCTCTCGCACCTGCTCGACGTACGTTCGGTTCCCTGGGAGTGGTTGCGCTTCGAGAGCGAGCTGGCCGCCTACTCCGTGGTGCACGCCCGAGCGGTAGGGCCGACCGGCGCCGCCTGGTCGCTGCAGCACTTCGGGGTCGTCCACCACCTCGTCGAGAGCGGGCTGCGAAAGCCGTGAAGATCGGACTCGTCGGCTATCCGGGAAGCGGGAAGAGCACCGTCTTCGGCGCCCTCACGGGCCTGGTCGTGGAGACGGGCTACGGTGCGCGCAGCGACAAGGCGAATCTCGGGACCGTGAAGGTTCCAGACCCGCGGGTCGAGGCGCTTTCGAAGCTGTACGAGCCAAAGAAGACCACCTACGCCGAGATCACCTTCAGCGACCTCGGCGCCGCCAAGAGCGAGGGCATCGACCGCACGGCGCTGAACGCCATGCGCAGCGTCGACGCCCTGTGCCAGGTCCTGCGTGCCTTCCCGAACGACGCCGGAGAAGAGGGCGATCCCTGCCGCGAGCTCGAAGGTCTCGAGACCGAGACGATCCTGGCCGACCTCGAGGTGGTGGAGCAGCGGGTCGAGCGCTTGCGCAAGGACCGCAGCAACCCGAACGAGCTCGCGCTGCTCGAGCGGGTGCAGTCCCATCTCGAAGACGCCAAGCCGCTCCGCTCACTCGAACTCTCGGAGGCTGAGATCAAGCAGCTCGCGGGCTACGCCCTGCTCACGGGCAAGCCGCTGCTGCTGGTGCTCAATGTCGCCGAAGACGCGATCGCGCAGGAGGCGCCGGCCGCGGTCACCAGCGCTGCACGGGAGCGGGGCCTCGGGCTGGTGGTGCTCTCGGCGGCGGTCGAAATGGACATCGCTCAGCTCGACGAGGCCGAGCAGCTGGAGTTCGTGAGCTCGCTCGGACTCGAGGAGCCCGCCAGCGATCGATTCGTGCGCGCGGCCTTCGCTCTGATCGACCTGATCTCGATGCTCACCGCCGGGCCCGACGAATGCCGCGCCTGGCCGATCGCCCGCGGGACCCCGGCACCGAAGGCCGCGGGCAAGATCCACTCGGACATCGAACGCGGCTTCATCCGCGCGGAAGTGATCGCCTGGCAGGAGCTCATCGAGCGCGGGAGCGAAGCGAGCTGTCGCGACGCCGGCGTGCTTCGCGTCGAAGGAAAGGACTACGTCGTCCAGGACGGCGACGTGGTGAACTTCCGCTTCAACGTATAGATCGGCGGTCAGCGCGGCCGGAGCCGGAAGAGCTCACCGGGAAGCTCAGGGTTGAGTTCGACGTCGCTCAGCTTCACCTCGGCCCGGGTATCCGCCGCGGTGATGAGTCGCAGACGGTGCGGAAACATCGACGCACCCACATCGATGTAGTCCGAGTACTCCACGCGCCACTCCCGCGTGCCGGCCGCATCGAAGCGTTCGAGCCAGCTGAGGCGTCCTTCGGCGTCGAAGCGCAGGCGCCAGCCCAGCTGCCCGTCGCCGCCGGCCAGATCCAATTCGACCCCACCCTCCGCGTCGCCGCGCGCCGCGCGCAACGTCGCGCGCTCGCCGATGCTGGGCGCGGCCAGCAGCAACTCGATCGCATCGCTCGGCGTCAGGTCGAGCCAGGCGGTTTCCCATAGGAGCCCCGGCTCGATGGCGCCGCGGCGGTAGCTCTGATCGTCCGCGCGCAGCAGCTCGAACTGGCCGGCATCCGTCACCAGCACGGCCAGGGTCTGATCGAAGAGCGCCTTGATCTCCACGCGCAGGCGCTCGGGCTTCTCGAGAACGATCACCTGCTTGCCTCGCAGCCGCACGTCACCGCCCGCGGCGTCGACCGAAAGGCGCGCACGACCGCGCAGGCCGCGACGCGCCTCCACCTCGACGGCGAAACTCGCCAGCAGCTGGGCCGGGCGCGGATCCTCCGGCGCGAGCGGCGCGAGCGGCGGCAACGGCGTGCGGCACGCGAAGCTAGCGAGCGCCACTGCCAGCGCCGTGAGCGCTGACCGGCGCACCGCTAGCGGATCTCTTGGCGCAGCGTCTCGAACTTCTCGACCAGCATCGGCTGCTCGCCCTGGCGCGGCTCGAGGCGGATTGCCTCCTCGAACTTCTCGAGGGCACGCACCTTTTCGTCCAACAGCAGGTAGAGATCGCCCAGATGCTCGGAGATCACCGGATCGCCGCCGGTCAGCTCGTGGGCGCGCGACAGCTCCGCTTCGGCCCGCTGCAGCAGGGGCCGCGCTTCGGCGGAGCGACCGCTCTTCACCAACGGGCGGGCGCGCATGTAATAGACCCAGCCAAGACTGTCCACGATGTAGCCGTCGTCGGGACGCAGCTCGATGGCGCGCATGATCAGCTGCTCCGCCTCGTCGAGGTGCACGCCCTGCTCGGCGAAGGTGTAACCGATGTAGTTCATCGCACTGGCGTTCTCCGGGTTCACCTCCAACGCCTTGCGCATATACGACACGGCCTCGTCGCTGCGATCGGCCTCGCCGTAGACGACTCCCAGGTTGAAGAGCAGCTCGTCATCGTCCGGCGCCTGCTCGATCAGCTCCTCCACCGCCCGCACCGCGCCTTCGAGGTCGCCGGTCTTCGCGCGCAGGGTGGCAGCGTAGAGCTGCATCTCCCGCGCCTCGCGCACGGCCAGGGAGCGCTCGACCTCCTCCAGAGCGGCCGCGTAGTCGCCCCGGCGCTCGTGGGCCGAAGCAATCTGGGAGCGCGCGTCCGCGAAGTACTTGTGCTCCTCCGGGATGCGTGCGAACGCCTCGATGGCGGAATCGACGTCGCCAATGCGCCGGTCCACGACACCGAGAAAGAATGCCACCTCGTGGTTGCGGGGGCGCCGCACCAGCACGTGCTCGAAACGCTCCCGCGCCTCGAGGTAGCGGTGCGATTCGAAGAACAAGAAGCCGAGTCGCAGCCGCACGTCGAGATCCTTCGGGTGGCTCGCCTCGACGGCCATGAAGGTGGCCAGGGCCGCCTCGGGATCGTCGACCCTGAGCTGCGCCTCGCCAAGCGCCATCATCGACGCGTGTCGCCCCGGATAGAGCTCGAGGACCTCGCGGTGCAGCGCGATCTCGGCGACGTAGGCCTCCCGGGTGTGCAACATGTGCGCAAGAGAGGTGTAGAGGTGCAGGTTGCCCGGACTCGCGGCGAGCGCGTCGCGCAAGACGGCCTCGGCCTCGTCCCGCCGGCCCAGGCGGTTGTAGACATTGGCGACCGCAATGCGACCCCGCGGCAGATCCGGCGCTTCGGCGACCATCCATTCGGCCGTCTGGAGCGCATCGTCGGAGCGCCCGGCATCCAGGTAGATCTGGTAGAGCAGAAACGCCGAGTCGAGGCTCACGGGCTCGCCCGGGGCGGCAGTCAACACCCGCTCCGCATCGCCCGTGCGGCGCCGGATGCGGTACAGCTGCCCGGCGAACAGACGCGCCTGCTCGTCGCTCGCGTCGAGGGCCAGCCCGGCCTCGGCGTGCTCGAGGGCCTCGTCGAGGCGATGGTTCTGGGCCAGCGAGGCAGCGGCGCGCTGCTGCAGGAACGCCGATTCCGGATCCTTCTCGACCGCGCGCAGAAAGGCCTCGAGCGCCTCGGCCGTGCGCCCTTCCGACATCAGGAGCTGGGCCACGATCAGATCGTATTCTGCCGGCGCGTCCGGCCGCACCACCGGACCGTCCCGCTCGACCGCGGTCCCGAACGAGGGCAACCGCGGGAGGCTCGCGCACCCGCCGATCAGCGGAAGCACCGCAACGCAAGCGATCCAGCGGACGCGCGCCCTGCTCACTAGCCGAGATACCCCTTCTCTTCGAGGTAGCCGATCAGCTGCCTCACGGACTCTTCGACCGTCTGGGAGTTGGTATCCAGCACCAATTCGGGCTTCTCGGGCGCCTCGTAGGGAGCGGAAATGCCGGTGAACTCCGGGATCTCGCCGGCCCGCGCCTTCTTGTAGAGGCCCTTGACGTCGCGACCCTCGCAGGTCTCGACCGATGCATCGACCAGCACCTCGACGAAGTCACCGGGCTCCCCGATCGCGCGCACCGCGTCGCGGTCGGCGCGGTAGGGCGAGATGAACGACGTCAGCGCGATGATGCCGGCATCGGTGAAGAGCCTGGCCACCTCGCCGATGCGACGGATGTTCTCGGTGCGGTCTTCCGGGCTGAAACCCAGATTCTTGTTGAGCCCGTGGCGCACGTTGTCGCCATCGAGCACATAGGCGAGCTTGCCGCGCTCGTGCAGCGCGCCTTCGGCTGCGACGGCGATCGTCGACTTGCCGGAGCCGGACAGCCCAGTGAGCCAGATGGTCGCGCCGCGCTGGCCCAGCTTCTTCTCGCGTTCGGCGCGGGTGACGGTGCCTTCGTGCCAGGTGATGTTGGTTGCCTTGGTCTCAGCCACGGGTCGGATTCCTTCTCGGTTAGCGGTGGAACACCCCCCAGGGTGGAGGCGAAGAATAGCGCCTAGTGCTTGCGGAGACCCGCGGACCGAGGCCCCCGCTCTCGCAGGGCCCGAGCCTCCTCGACGACACGCGCGGTTGCGATGTCGATCTGCGCCTGCGTGGTGCCCCGTCCGAGGCCGAAACGCAGGGACGCCCGGGCAGCCGAGTCCGAGAGGCCCAGCGCCGCCAGCACGTGGCTCGCCTCACCGCTGGCCGACGCGCAGGCGGAGCCCGAGGAGAGCGCCACGTCCTTCAGCGCGGCGATCAGGGCGTCGGCCTCGAGCCCTGGGATGCACACGTTCAGGTTCCCCGGCAGGCGCTCGCTGGGGTGGCCGTTGCGGCGCAGGTCCGGCAGCCCCGCCCGCAACCCGTTCCACAGGCGCTCGCGCAGCGCCGTCAGCCGGTCGGCCTCGCCCGGCAGCTCTTCGAGGCACAGCTCGACGGCGCGCGCAAAACCCACGACGAGCGGCACCGGCAGACTACCCGAGCGCAGCCCGCGCTCATGCCCGCCGCCATACAGCAGCGGCAGCAGCCGAATGCGCGGCCGCCGGTCCCGCACGTAGAGCAGCCCCACACCCTTCGGCCCATAGAGCTTGTGCGCACAGGCCGAGAGCAAGTCGATGCCCAGGGCCTCCACGTCGAGGCGCAGCTTGCCGAGAGCCTGGGCCGCATCGGTGTGAAAGAGCACGCCGCGCTCGCGGCAGATGCGGCCGATCTCCGCCAGCGGCTGGAGCGTGCCGATCTCGCTGTTCGCCGCCATCACCGAGACCAGCAACGTCTGCGGTGTGATCGCCTGGGCCACCGCTGCGGGATCGACGCGGCCGTCGCCGGCCACGGGCAGCCGCGTCACCCGTGCGCCCTCGCGCTCGAGAGCAACGCACACATCGAGCACTGCGGGGTGCTCGATCGCCGTGGTGACCAAGTGCGGCTCGCCAGCGCTCGCCGCGCGCACGAGGCCCTGCAGCGCCAGGTTGTCGCTCTCGGTGGTGCCACTGGTGAAGACGAGTTCACGGGGATCCGCAGCACCGAGAGAATGGGCCAGGCTCTCGCGCGCCATTTCGACGGCGGCATCCGCCTCCCAGCCGTAGCGATGCGTCGCGCTCGAGGCGTTGCCGAAGCGCTCGGTGAACCACGGCAACATGGCGTCCAGCACCCGCGGATCGCAGGGTGTGGTGGCGTGGTGGTCGAGGTAGATCGGAGAAGCGGCCATGCTCTTGCGACAACGCGCCGCCGGCGCGCTCAGGCGCCGAACGACTCGCCACAGCCGCAGGTGTTCGAGGCGTTCGGATTCTGCATCTTGAAGCCCGACTCCTGGAGCGTGTCGACGAAGTCGAGGGTGGTGCCCACGATGTACAGCGCGCTCTTCTCGTCCACCACCACGCGCACCGGACCGGCGTCCACTTCCGTATCCGCATCCGTGAAGGCGTCGTCGAAGACGAGCTCGTAGCGCAGGCCCGAACACCCCCCACCCACGACCTTGAGCCGCAACGCGTGGGTCGCGAGCTTGCCGTCTTTCTCGAGCAGGTCGCGGATGCGTCCCCGGGCGGCTTCGGTCACCTCGATCAACATGGCTCTCCTCTCGCGGGCGAACCCGGGTAGTCTAAGCCCGGCCGCCAAGGCGTCAACGCACGGAGGGGCTTTCCCCTGCCTTTTCGGCACCTTGCGGAGAAAGCCAGAGAAAGATTTCCCGATTCCCCTTGGGCCCGGCCAGGCGACTATCCGCCTCGCCACGGGCGCGCCAGCCGAGCGCAACGGCCGCCTGGCACACGTCCGCGACGGCTTGGGCGCGCAGCGCCGGATCGCGCACCACCCCGCCCTTGCCGACCTGCTCCCGCCCGACCTCGAACTGCGGCTTCACCATCAGCAGCAGGTCGGCGGCCGGCGCGACGGCGCACAGCGCCGGCAGCACCAGGCGCGCGGAGATGAACGACACGTCGAGGGTCACCAGCTCGATGCCCGCGGGCACGTCGCCGGGCTTCAGGTAACGGGCGTTGGTGCGTTCGAGCACGCTGACACGGGGATCGCTGCGCAGCTTCTGCGCCAGCTGGCCGTAGCCCACGTCCACCGCCACCACACGGCTCGCCCCGGACTGCAGCAGGCAATCGCTGAAGCCGCCGGTGGATGCCCCGACGTCGAGGCAGAGCTTGCCCGTCGGATCAACGCCCAGGTCCTCGAGAGCACCTGCCAACTTCTCGCCACCGCGGGAGACGAAGCGGCGATCGTCCCCGCGCACGCGCACAGCGGCATCCTCGCGCACCTGTGTACCCGGTTTTTCCACGGGTACGTCGTCCACCAGCACCCGCCCACTGCGAATCAACGCCTCGGCGCGGCTGCGAGTCCCGGCGAGCCCCAATGCAACCAGGCGCTCGTCGAGACGAGCCCTGCGCGGGCTCACCGTCCGATGAGGTCGCGCAACGCGGCCGAGATGCCTGCGGAGTCGAGCCCGAGCTCGCCCTTGATCGCATCGGTATCGCCGTGCTCGATGATGCGGTCGGGAATGGCCAGGCACCGCACCGGAACGGTCACACCGCGCTCGGCCAGCAGCTCGAGCACCGCCGCACCGAAGCCACCCGGTCCGACGTGCTCCTCCAGCGTCACGATCGCGCCGCAGCGGCGCGCCAGCGCCAGGATGCGGTCGGCGTCCAAGGGCTTCGCGAAGCGCGCATTCAGCACCGCCACGCGCAGGCCGCTCTCCGCCAGCTCGGCTGCGGCCTCCAGTGCCGGGTGCACCAGTGTGCCGAGCGCCACGAGCGCCGCATCGTCACCGTCGGCCAACAGCTCCGCCTCCCCCAGCGGCAGGGGCTTGATGCGGGGATCGAGGGGCACGCCGAAGCCGGCACCTCGGGGGAAGCGCACGGCCGCCGGGCCCGGATGCCCGACCGCGGTCGCCAGCATGTGCCGCAGCTCGTTTTCGTCCTTGGGCGCCATCACCACCATGTTGGGCAACGCGCGCAGGTAGGTGAGATCGTAGAAACCCTGGTGGGTGGCACCGTCCGCACCGACCAGGCCAGCGCGATCGATGGCGAAGGTGACGTCCAGGTTCTGCAGGCAGACGTCGTGGAGCACCTGATCGAAGGCGCGCTGCAGGAACGTCGAGTAGATGGCCGGCACCGGCTTCATGCCTTCGGTGGCGAGCCCGGCCGCGAACGTCACGGCGTGCTGCTCGGCAATGCCCACATCGTAGAAGCGCTCGGGAAAGACATTCTGGAAGCGCGACAGCCCGGTGCCGTCCGCCATCGCCGCCGTGATGCCGACGATGCGCTCGTCCTCGCGCGCCAGCTCGACCAGCGTGTCCGCGAAGACATCCTGGTAACTCGGCGGCCCCGGCTTCGAAGAGCTGAAGCGGCCCGAAGCCGGGTCGAACTGGCCAACGCCGTGGTACTTGACGGGATCCGCCTCGGCGACCTCGTAGCCAAAACCCTTGGCGGTGATCGCGTGCACCAGGATCGGACCATCGCCGTTGCGAAGCATCTCGCGCACGTTGTCGAAGGTCTCGAGCATCACGTCGAGGCGATTGCCCTGCAGCGGCCCGATATAGCGGAAACCGAGAGCCTCGAAGAGCAGCCCCGGCGAGAAGAAGACCTTCACCGACTCCTCGGCCTTGTGCGCCCAGTTCACCATATCGCCGGGCAAGGTTCCGAGGATGTCCTTCGCGAGGCCTTTCAGGCGCCGTGTCATCGGCGCCGAGAGCTTGCGCGAGAGGTAGGAAGACATGGCGCCGACGTTCGGCGAGATCGACATCTCGTTGTCGTTGAGGATCACCACGAGGTTGTTCTGCTGGAGGTCGCCCGCGTGGTTGAGCGCCTCGAAGGCCATGCCCGCCGTCATGCCGCCGTCGCCGATCAGAGCAATGGCGCAGCGATCCGTGCCGTGATGCTGCATGGCGCGCGCCATGCCGAGGGCCGCCGAGATCGAGGTGCCCGCGTGGCCCGCACCGAAGTGGTCGTACTCCGACTCCGAGCGGCGCAGGAACTTGGCGATGCCGTCGGCCTTGCCGATGTTCTTGAAGGCCTCGCGGCGCCCCGTCAACATCTTGTGCGAGTAGCCCTGGTGCCCGACGTCGAGCACCAGACGATCCGCCGGCGTTTCGAAGCAGGCGTGGATCGCGGTGATGATCTCGAGGGCACCCAGGCTCGACGCCAGGTGACCGCCGGTGCGCGAAACGCGCTCGACGATCTCCTCCCGGAGCTCGGTGACGACCTGCGGCAGCACCTCGCGCGGCAGCCGGCGCAGGGCCTCGGGCCGGTCGATGCCCGGCAGCAACCTGTCGGGACTCACTCTTTTCTCCTCAACGCAAAAAGCGCCAGGGCGCGAAGCGGCTCCGCACCGGCGCCGTACGCCGCGACTTCCGCCAGGGCCGAGTCGAGCAGCACCTCGCCTCGCGCGCGGGCGGCCTCCTCGCCCACGGCGCCGACCAGCGAGCAGGCATCCTCACCCACGTCGAGCAGATCGTCCGCGATCTGGAAGGCCACGCCCACCCCGAGGCCGAAGCGGCGCAGCCGCTCGCGGTCGGGCTCCGCCGCGCCCGCCAAAGTAGCACCGCCCACGATTGCGGCGGTGATGAGTGCGGCGGTCTTGCGCGCATGAATGGATTCGACGAACGCCGCATCACCGCCGCTCCGCGCACAGAAGAGATCGTCGACCTGGCCGCCGACCAAGCCCACCGCCCCGGCCGCCGTCGCCAGCTCGCGGGTCGCTTCGAGTCGCAGCGCGGCGGGCGCTGCGCCGCGGGAAAGCGCCACCTCGAAGGCCAGCGCCAGCAGCGCGTCGCCGGCGAGCAGCGCAGTGGCCTCGTCGTAGGCCACGTGAACCGTGGGCCGACCGCGCCGTTCGACATCGTCGTCCATGCACGGCAGATCGTCGTGAATCAGCGACCAGGTGTGCACCAGCTCGACGGCGGTGGCGATGGGCAACGCCACGTCGGGCGGGCTGCCCACCGCTTCGGCCGCCGCCAACGCCAACCCCGGACGCAAGCGCTTGCCGCCCGGAAACACCAGGTGCCGCATGGCGCCGTGTAGCGATGCGGGCGGCGCACCGGCTGCGGGCAACACCGCATCGAGTTCGCGATCGACGAGAACCGAGCGCTCCACGAGATAGGCCCGCGCGTCCATCAGGCCTCGTCCTCGTCCGCCGCCTCGAAGGGGCGCGTGAGCCAGTTGTCCCCGTCCTTCACCAGCTCTTCGATGCGACGCTCCGCCACTTCGAGCTGCCCGGCGCAGCGCCGGGTCAGCGCGACCCCCTCCTCGAAGGCGGCGAGGGCCTCTTCCAGGGGCAACTCCCCCTGCTCGAGACGATCGACGATGGCCTCGAGCCGCTCGAGCCCGGCCTCGAAGCTCGGTTCCCCCTCTGCTCGCTGGGGCTCGGGAGTTTCAGACTCGGCGGCGCGGCGGCGTGCCATGGCCGGGAGGCTACCGGGGGGCCCCTGGAGCGTCAACGCGGCTCATGACCCAACCGGCTGAGATCACAGCGTTTTCAGCTGTCTTCCCGAGCCTCGACGCGTTCCACGCTGGCCTCGATCTCGGCCTCGGCCACGCGCACCGAGAGCCGTTCGCCCGGGGCGATGTCGTCTGCCCGGCGCACGATGCCGCCGTCCGCGGCGCGACGGGCCAACGCATAGCCACGCCCCAACACGCCCAGGGGCGACAGCGCCTCGAGACACGCGGCCGTCTCGCCGAGCGCCGCGCGGCCGGCGTGGACACGGGTACGCGCCACCCGGGGAAGCGCTGGAGCCAGCACCGCGAGCCGCGAGCGCTCCCTCGCGAGCGTCGAGCTGGCAATCCGGGGCAGGGCCTGGCCCTGCCCGGCGAGCCGCGCCCGAGCCTGCGCCGGACCGCGCGCGCCCTCGCGCACCAGCGCGCTCGCAAGCTCGCGCAGACGCGAGCGGCGCAGCGTCAACTGCGCCGTCGGCGAGAGCATGCTGACGGCGTCGCGCTCGCGCAGCAGGCGAGCGCGGGCGCGCTCGACGCTGGCGGCGATGGCGCGCCGCAGACGCCCCCAGTCGCGGCCCAACAGGC
The DNA here is from genome assembly GCA_019310965.1 of Deltaproteobacteria bacterium. GTDB lineage: Bacteria > Myxococcota_A > UBA9160 > UBA9160 > SMWR01. Next base: position 24,399 of record JAFDDG010000036.1, on the reverse strand, counting down.
GCGCAATCTCCGCTCGATCCGGAGCCGCGCGCTCCGCCGCCGCCGAGGGTGTCGCCGCGCGTTCGTCGGCACAGAGGTCCGCAATGCTGACATCGATCTCGTGTCCGACGCCGCTGACCACCGGTACCGGACAGCGCGCGATGGCCCGGGCCACCTCCTCGGTGTTGAAGGCCGCCAGGTCCTCGAGGGAACCTCCGCCGCGCACCAGCAGAATCACGTCGACGTCGCCGTGGGCACCGAGCGCATCCATAGCCGCTGCGATCTCGTGCTCGGCGCCCTCCCCCTGCACGCGAGTCGACGCCAGCCGAATCGGGATGCTCGGGCAACGTCGACCCGTCACCTGGAGCACATCGCGCAACGCGGCGCTCGTGGACGAAGCCACGACACCGATGCGCGCGGGCGACGCCGGCAGCGGACGCTTGCGCTCGAACAGACCCTCGGCCTCGAGCCGGCGCCGCAGCTGTTCGAAGGCCAGCCGCAGCGCGCCGTCGCCCCGCGGCTCGAGCTGCCGCACGATCACCTGCAGATCGCCGCGCGGCTCGTACACGGTGACATCGCCGTAGGCCATCACCTCGAGCCCGTCTTCCGGCTGGAATGCGAGTCGGGCGCCGGCACTTCGAAACAAGGCGGCGCGAATCTGGCCACGCTCGTCCTTCAAGGTGAAGTAGATGTGCCCCGACGGCGGACGCCGCAGGTTGCTGATCTCGCCGACGATCCAGACCCGGCCGACCCGCTCTTCCAGCAGTCCGCGCAGGCCGGCGACCAGATCACCGACTCGATAGACAGAGACGCCGGAGCTGGCCGGCTCAGCCACGCTGGCGGCTACTGGGCTTCGGCCGCGCTGGCCTGCACCGATTCCAGCGGTGAGGTCTGCTCCAGCCGCTCGAAGTAGACGCGGCTCTTCAGCACCTCGACAGCACGGGCGAGCTGCACGTCTTCGTCGCTCGCGCTGCTGGGGGCATCAGTGGCCTCGGTGCCGGGCTCGGCTTCGCCATGCGTGAAGTGCCCCCGCAGATCTCGCTCGCGCACCCGCCGCGGGCGCGCTTCGCCCGATGTGTCGGCCACCGGAAAGGGCTTCACCGGCATGTCGGGAATGATGCCCACCTCCTGGATGGAGCGCCCGGCGGGCGTGTAGTAGAGCGCCGTCGTGAGCCGCAGACCCGCTTCCTTGTCGAGCGGATAGACGGTCTGCACGGAGCCCTTGCCGAACGTCTTGGCGCCGAGTACCAGCGCGCGGTGATGATCCTGCAGCGCGCCGGAGACGATCTCGGACGCGCTGGCCGTGCCCTCATTCACGAGCACCACGATCGGGTAGTCGGGCTCGGTGCCGGTGGTGTGTGCTCGGAACTCATGGCGCTGGGTGTCCACCCGACCCTTCGTGTAGACCACCAACCCCTCGTCCAACCACAGGTCAGAGACCTTCACGGCCTGGTCGAGCAAACCGCCGGGATTGTCGCGCAGGTCGAGCACGAGCCCGCTGAAGCCGCTCTCGGCCTGCTCGTGCAGCGTCTCGAGCGTTGCTCGCAGATCGTCGACGGTGCGCTCCTGGAAAGCACGGATACGCACCAACGGATAACCGGGCTCGATCAGCCTGCCGGAAACCGAGACCACCTTCACCACGTCGCGCCGAATCACGAACGGCTCGGGCTTGTCGAAACCCTCGCGGAAGATATCGATGGTGATCTCGGTGTTCTTCTTCCCGCGCATCAGGTTCACGGCCTCGACCAGCGACATGTTCTTGGTGGGCCGACACGGCTCGTCCCAGTCTGCGGGCGTCTCGGTCGGACAAATCGACGTAATCTTGTCGCGGGCCTTGATGCCCGCGGAATCTCCTGGCGTGCCCTCGATGGGCGCCACTACCTCGATGAAGCCGTCCTTGCGCTTGGTGATCTCGATGCCGATGCCGTGGAATTCACCTCGGGTGTCGACCTGCATCTCGCGATAGGCGTCCGGATCGAGGAAGGACGAGTGGGGATCCAGCTCCTGGAGCATGCCGCGCACGGCACCGTATACGAGCGCGCGCTCGTCGACCTCGTCGACGTAGTTGCGCTTCACGTGGCTCAGCACACTGGTGAAGAGGCTCAGATCGTCGTACCGCGTGGATGCGGAGACGGCGACCGCGCCGAAGACGGCGACGATGGCAAGAGCGGTCGTAAAGCCCGCGGCAAAGGAGGAAAAGCGATTCGGGGGTTGACGCATCCGGCCCGGTCTCTCCGCCCCGGCAACGAGCCGGGAGTGTCGGGTTCATGTCCACGCAGGTTTCGGCGGCTTCACCGACCCGCTTGAATGCCCTGCCAGTCTACCGCGCTCGACTACTGCAACCAGCCGCCGGGATCGAGGGCCTCGCCTCCGCGCCGCACCTCGAAATAGAGCCGCGGGCCGGCCAGGGAGCCGGTCTCCCCCACGCTGCCGATGCGCTGGCGAGAGCGGACCGTGTCGCCAAGCGCCACGTCGAGCTCGTCGAGATGCCCGGAGACCGTGAAATAGCTGTCCCCGTGATCGAGAATCACGAGCCGGCCGTAGCCACGAAACCAGCCGGCAAAACGCACGTTTCCCGGCGCGACGGCTTCGACCGGCGTGCCGCGATCCGCGGCGTAGACCACCCCCGAGTGGAACGTCTCGGTCAGGAACTCCGCATCCACCCGGCGTCCGAAGCCCTGGATCAGCTCACCCTCTACGGGCGGCGCGAGCGCGCGGCGCAGAGTGGTGAAGGGCGGCCCCTCCGTCCCAGCCGAGCCCGCAGCGGGGTCGTCGCCCAGCGAGGCGAGGGTCTCCTCCAGGGCCTGGGCCGCCTTCTCGAGCTCCACCAGGGCGCCGCGCTCGCGCGTGCGGTCGCGGTGCAGGCGCTGCACCAGCGTGCGCTTGCGCGCGCGCTCTGCTGCGAGCTCGGCGGAACGCACCTCGAGCTCCTTCTCGGCGGTGACCAGACGCTCGGCGGATGCCATGGCCGCCTCCCGCGCCACATCGAGCGCGGCCAACTGTTCCCGGTGTCGCGCCAACAGCTCCGCGTCGTGATCGAGCAGGCGCCGCAACGACGAGACCCGGCCCAGAAAGTCAGGCAGATCCTGCGACGCGAACAGCACCCCGACGCTGCCGAGCTCACCCGCCCGGTAGAGCGCCTGCGCCCGGGCGCCCAGAACCCTACGCGACGTCTCGGCCCGCTCCTCCAGCTCGTGCGCACGGGCCTCGAGCCGGAGGAGTTCGTCGCGGGCACCGTTCGCCGCGCGTCGCGCGACCCCCACCTCCCGCGCCAAAAGCTGTGCGGTGCGATCGAGCGACTCGATCGCTTCGAGCAGGCCCCGCTCTTCGCTCTCGTAGCGGGTGACGCGCTGGCGCCCCTCCGCAATCGCCTCGCGCAGCGCCGCCAGATCCGCCTCTCGATCCGCCCGCGCACCGCCAGCGGTCAGAAGCGCGCCGACGAGCACCAGCAAGGCGCGAACCGAGGGGGAACTCACGCGCGCAGGCCCCCGAGCAACGCCGCACCAGAGCCGATCACGCCCAGCAACGCCCCTCCGATCACCAGCGCAAGGGCTTGCCCCGTGCTGAAGAACGCCGGGACCGCACCGCCGAGCAGAAGCTCCAACCCGAACGCAAGGCCCGGCAACACCAGGTGAAACAGGCCGAACAAGAGCAGCAACGCAAGCAGTCCGCCGGCCAGGCCTTGCAGCAGGCCTTCCAACAGAAATGGCACGCTCACGAAGCCGCGGCTGGCACCCACCAGCGCCAGGATCTCGAGCTCGTCGGAGCGTGCCACCACCGCCAGACGAATCGTATTGGCGACGATCAACAGCGTTGCGAGCACCAGGATCACGCCGATACCCAGGCCGAGACCGCGCACCAGCGCCACCGCGCGCAGGTAGCCCTCGACCCAGTCCTGCCCCGACGCCAGATCGTCGACACCCGCCAGACCCTGCAGAGAGGCCGTTGCGATGCGCATGCCCTCGGCGCTCTGGCGCTCGGGGACCAAGGTGATCTCGAGCGACGCGGGCAGCGGATTCTCGTCGAGGCCCTCGAGAAACGCCGCGCCCCGGGCCACGCCCGTGCGGAAGCGCTCGAGGGCCTCCGCTTCGGTCACCAGGCGCACCTCGGCAACCCCCTCGACGGTGCGCGCGGTGGCCGCGAGCTCGCGCTGGCGCTCCTGCGCGAGCCCGACTTCGAGGTACGCCGTCACGTGCAGATTGCCGCCAAAACGCTCGAGCAGGCCCTCCATGTTGAAGAGCAGCAGCGCGAACGCACCCACCAACACCAGGCTGGTGCCGATCGTGGCCACCGCCACGACGCTCGTCACCGGACTCGCCACGAGCCCGCGCAGGGCCGTACGCCCGAAGTAGACCACCCGTGCGGCGACGCGCTTCACCGCACGACTCCGCGCGGGCGGCTGTCTTCGACCACGCGACCCGCTTCCAGTCGCAGTGTGCGCTTGCCGTAACGGCTCACCAGACCCAGCTCGTGGGTCGCCACCAACACCGTCGTGCCGCGCGTCGCCGCGCTCGCGATCAGATCCATGATCTCGACGGTCAGCTCGGGATCGAGATTGCCCGTGGGCTCGTCGGCCAGCAGGATCTGCGGCTCATTGACCAGCGCGCGCGCAATCGCCACCCGCTGCTGCTCGCCACCGGAGAGAGCGAGCGGATGGTGATGGCGCCGATGCTGCAGCCCGAGCTGCTTGAGCACCGCGAAGACCTTGGCGCGGGCCTCGCGGCGCGGCGTGCCCACCACATCGAGCGCCATGCCGACGTTCTCCTCCACGGTGCGTCGCGGCAACAGCTTGAAGTCCTGGAAGACCACTCCCACGCGCCGACGCAGCTCGGGCACGGCGCGCTCGCCGAGGCGCGCGATGTTGCGCCCGAGCACCACGATCTGCCCCTCGCTCTGCTGCTCGGCCGCAAACAGCAGCTTCAGCAGTGTGGTCTTGCCGGCGCCGCTCGGACCCGTGAGAAAGACGAACTCACCCCGGCCCACCTCGAGACTCACGTCGTGGAGTGCAAAGCTGCCCGCGGTATACGACTTGGAAACGTGATAGGCGCGGATCGCGGCATCGCCACCCGAGCCCGGTGACGCGCGCGGCGCGAGCTTTCGCGAGGAGGCTCGAACCGCTGCCCGCTTCACTCTCGCTAGTGGGAGCCGCGGGAACGCGACTTGTCGACGAGGTAATCGAGGATCACTTCGTCGAGGGGCTTCTCCGAGACGACGCCGGCACCGAACGCGCGCGCCTCATCCGCGGGCGGCTGCACCTCGCTCTGCCCGGGCGTGCGCTCGTCTGCGCCGCTCGATTCCGTGCTGCCGTCCGTCGACTCGCCAACACCGAGACGCTCGGCAATCACCCGGTCGAACTCTCCGCCGGCGAGTCGCTCCAGCATCGAGCGGTGCTGTTCGTCCATCAGTCCACGCACGACGGCGCCGAGATTGGCCGCGTCCACCTGCTCGGCGTAGTCGCGTTTCTCCGAAGCCAGGATGGTGCCGCCGTGATAGAGATGGCTGATCACGTGCGGGTGGTCGCGACCGGAATCCTCCGTCTGCACGTGGAACACGCGACCGCCGTGGCGGACGTTCGTGTTGAAGCCCGTGATCATGCGCGCAGCCTCCCCCCCGGCCCGAGCCTACCGGCCCGGGCGGTGGAATTCCCGTGGGAAGATCGGCAGGACCACGGGCGAGCTGTACCGCAGACTCGAACCCCCCCGGGGGACACAAAGTCCCGCTGCGCTCAGTAATAGGGATTCTCACCACTCGAGTGATCGGTCGCGTCCACCACCTCGCGGATCTCCGGAATCTGCCGCGTCAGAGTGGCCACCACGCCCTCCTTCAGGGTGACGTCGGCTTGGCCGCAGCCCTGGCAGCCGCCACCGAACTTCACGAAGACCCGGCCGTCCTCGACGTTCATCAGCGCGATGCGGCCACCGTGGGCCGCCACGCCGGGGTTGATCTCCTCGTCGAGGATGGCCTGCACGCGGGCCGCCAGCGGATCCGAGAGCAGCCGCGGCTTGTTCGGGTTCTCGAAACGGAAGCCGCCACCGGAGAGGCTGTCGACGTATTGGAGCGTGGCGCCGGCGAGATTGGGCCAGCTCGCCGGGTCGATGTAGACCGGGATGCCGTCGCACTCGGCCAGGGCGTCAGCCTCGGCCCGCGAGTCCCGCTCTACCACCTCGATCCGGTAGTGGAAGCTCGCCCCCTCCTCTTCCACGGACACGCGCAGGGCTGAGCCGTCGAAGCGACCGGCCTCGCGCATCTCGTTCAGCTTGGCGGTCGCGCCTTCGTCGAAGGCCAGTAGCGGCTCGGACACGGTCACCTCCGGCAGGAAGTCGAGGCTACCGCAGCCCCGGCCGGCGCACCGCGGGGGGCTCTCGAGTGATGGTGACCGCGCTGCCCACGAAACGCCCACCCGTGCCTGGAGGTGCGCGGTGCGCCCGGGTCGCTGCGGCGTTCGGCGGCGGGCAGGGGGCCCCGGAGTCTGGCTCCGGGGCCCGGGCGGCGGGGTGGTTGGGCAGGGGGAAGTGCGACCCGCCGCCGAAGAGCGCTAGCCGGCTCGCCTGCGACGGCGGGCGCGAAGGCCCACCAGGCCGAGGAGGCACAGAGTCGACGTACCCGGCTCGGGAACCGGCAGCAGCTCCCCGCTGCCGGGAGTCGGCACCGGCAGCACGACGAAGTCGGCGGCGTTGTCATCGCTGTCGCCGTTCGCGAAGAGCCGCGCGAGGCTCGAGCCCGCCGGCGCGTCCGACGCTGGCGCACCCTCGCCGGCGAAGACGTCACCCACGGCAAAGTTGCCGTAACCGACGGCGTCGAACACGCCGGCCGCGTCGCGCAGCACGACGGAGTCGGGCCCGTTCTGGAAGTCGAAGTCGCGCACGAGATCAGCGCCAGCGACATCGCTGGCGCCGTCGCCGCGATCGTCCGCGATCACGAAGAACCCGTCGGCCGGAATGACCCCGGTCAACACGAGCGTGTGCGTCACAGACCCGTTCGAGCCGTTGATGCCCTCGATCACCAGACCGTCGAGCGATGCGCCCGCCGCTCCCCACAACTCCACGAAGCTCAGGCCGTCATCTGAACCCGACGCGTCGTAGAAGACCTCGGAAACCAGCGGCGCTGCGCAGGCCGGCCCCGCCGCAAAGGCGACCAGCGCAAGCCACGCCAGCCAGAGAGAGTTTCGAAACATGATTTCTCCTCGGGGGTTCGGGATGAGATCACGGCCGGCGGACCGGGACGACGCGGTCGAACCAGCCTCCGGTCCAGGCGTCGAGCCCCGCGGCCAGCTCCGCAGCGCGCAGGCGCAACCGCAGCGCCTCCTCGGGCGCGAGCGCCGCGCCACCCATCGCGAGCTGCGCCAGAAGCGCACGACGTTCGAAGTAGAGCTGGTTGACCTCGTCGAGCACGTCGTCGCGCAGCTTCAGCACTTCCCGCGCTTCACGGGAGACATCGACGGCTTCTGGATGATAGGCGACGTCGCCGAGATCCCAGCTGAGCGTCAGCGACGCGTCGAAGTCGTGGCTTCGAGTGTGGCTGCGATCAACCAGGTGTCGCATCTCACCCGAGACGAAGGCTTCGTCGAAATCGACGTCTCGATCGCGATCGCCGCCCCCGCTGACGCGCAGGGACACCACCGGAAGCCAGCCGCGCTGCTCGACACCGCGGCGCAGCGCCCGGATATGCGCCGACTCGAGATCGAGGTACGCCAGGGCCGCGCGCTGCAGAGCGGCGATGGGCGGATCGCCATCGGGAATCGGGAGCGCGGGCCGCTGGTCCAGCGGCGCGCGGGAACGCTCGTGTGCTTCGCGCACCGCCGTGTCGCTCGCGGCGAAGAGCTGCTCGCCGTGTCCCACGAGGTCGCCGACAGGCCGAGTACCGACGGGAGACGCCGCACGCGTCCAGATCTCCGTCAACGCTGGTGCCGACCAGAGTCCGCGGTCGGTCGCCAGCCACGCGACACCGTGTGCGGCGACGAGCCGTTGGATGCGCGCACCGGGCGCCAGTGTGGGGCGCAGCACTCGCCACTCGCTCTCGCGCTCGGCGCGCACCGCGAGCGCGTCGGCGAAGAGCACCACCGCATCCGCCCCGCCGATGTCGAAGGCCACATCCACGGGACCGTTGCCGGTGGGCGCATCGGGCAGGACGAGCTGCCGGGCGTCAGCTTCCCGGAATCCCCCACCAACGGCGTGCAGCTCGACACTCCAGACCCGCCCCGCGACGATGGCCCAGCAGTCGAAGCCGGACGCACTGGCCCGCAGCGCCACTGCGCTCGCAGCATCGCTCGGCCAGCGCCGCGAGGCGCGCTGCCAGACTGTGCCTTCGGACGAAACGAACACCCCGCCGGCCGTTGCCAGCGCGACGGCACCCGACTGCGTCGCGATGCGCACGACCTCCCGCGCCGCGTGGCCGGGGGCCAGCGCGATGGCGCGAAGGCTCGCTCCCGCATCGATGCGAAACAACCCGGCATCGGTGGCGGCCAGCAGCCAGCTCGCTGCGCCGGCGACAAACGCGACGTCGCGCACGGGACCCCGCAGTGGCACGCGCCGGAGTGCCTCCCCCGGAGTGCCGATGACGAGGCCACGGGCATCGCCCACTGCGAGCCGACCGCTGCCCGGATCGAACGCCAGCGCCACCCTTCCCTCCGAGATCGGAGTGACGATGCGCCAGCCGACCGCCGGCGCCGCGGCCGGCGTCAGCCCGAGCCATGCGAGAACGAGCGCGATGCGGGTGGCGACGGGCACGCCGTGATGGGGAGCAAGCTGCGTGCCAGGTTTGGCGGCAGCGGAAGCCCACCGAACCCGCCGGTTTCAGGGCAGGTTGCGCGGAACTTGCCGGCGGCGTGTGAACCGCTGGCCGCGACCACAGGCCGCGGCGAGTTGACGCTCGCGGCTGCTGCCACGAGAATCTTCCCATGCGCCTCCCGGCCCGGCTCCTGATCTCCCTCTTCCTCGCCCTGTGCAGCGCACCCGCCGGCGCCGAGCTGTGGCGCTGGGTCGATGCAGACGGCGTGGTCCGCTACACGCCGAACCCGGAACGCGTGCCGGGGCAACGACGCGGCTCGCTGTTGCGGGTCGAGCCCGGCATGCCCGCCGTGGCACCGATGGCCGTGGCACCGATGGCCCCAACGCCCACCGAGCCGGCACCGCTCTATGTGCCCGCCGACGAGTTCTCGTTCGCGGCCGACCCGTTCAACGCGCCCAATCGGGCGCAGACACTGCGTGGCAGCGACGTACCCGAGCCGCTGGAGCCCAGCGCCACCGCACCACTCGGCGCCGAGCGCGCCCCGACAGCGACGTCGGCGCCCCCCGCCCTGCCGACCGCCACTCCCAAGACGGCGCCGTCCATCCCCAATCCGCCGCCCCTCAGCGCAGCCCAGCGCGAACACCGCGATACCCTCGCCGCCCAGATCGAGCGCGACGAGAACACGCTCAAGGCGTTGATCAGTTCCGGCCAGACCCGTGCGAGCGAGCCCTCCGACGAGCTGCGCGAGATCGCCAAACGGCTGCCGCAGCTGCAGGCGGAGATGCGCGAGCTCGAGGGCGGGACGACGGGCGGCTCCGAAGCGCAACGCCCGTGAGCACCGCAGCCCCGACGCCGATTGTCGCGCTGGCCGGGGGTGTCGGTGCGGCGCGCTTCCTGCGCGGGCTGGTGCGGGCCGTCGATCCGCGCGACGTCACCGCGATCATCAACACCGGCGACGATCGTCGCTTCTACGGCGTGCACGTGTCACCCGACATCGACATCGTGACCTACACGCTGGCCGGGCGGGTGGACCGCCAGCGCGGCTTTGGACTGGCAGACGATACGTTCGCATTGATCGACGCGCTGGCTGCGCTCGGCCACGAAACCTGGTTCCGGCTAGGCGACGCCGACTTCGCCACCTGCCAGCACCGCAGCCTGCGGCTCGCCGAAGGCGCAGGGCTCGCCGAAGTGACCGACGAGATCCGCCGCCGCTTCGGCGTGGCGACCCGGCTGCTGCCAATGTCGGAAGACCCGTGTGCAACGCTCGTGGAGCTCTCGGGCGGCGACCGCATGCACTTCGAGGAATACCTGGTACGCGATGGAGCACCGTCGGATGTCGAGGGAGTCGACCTCTCGGCGGCGCGCAACGCCCGGCCCGGGCCGGGCGTTCTCGACGCGCTGCGTGCAGCGCGCAGCATCCTCTTCTGCCCGAGCAACCCGGTGGTCTCGATCGGCCCGATCCTCGCGCTGCCCGGCGTGCGCGAAGCGCTGCGCGAGAGCACCGCGCCGGTGATCGCCATCTCGCCGATCGTGGCCGGAGCGCCGGTGAAAGGCCCGGCGGATTCGCTGCTGCGCGGCATCGGAGCCGAGGTGTCGGCCCGCGGCGTGGCGCGGCTGTATCGCGAGCTGATCGACGGCTTTGTCCTCGACACGCGCGATCGGGAAGAAGCGTCGGATGTGGCTGCGCTCGGCTTGCGCTGCATCGCCGTCGACACCCTGATGCGCGATGGCGACGTGGCCGAGCGATTGGCGCGGGACGCACTCGAGCTGGCAGACTCCTTGCGATGATCGCGGCTGTGGTTCCCGTCAAGTCCCTGGACGCCTCGAAGTCCCGGCTGCTGCCGAGACTCGGCAGCGAGGGCGCGCGCCGGCTCGCCCTCGCCATGCTCGAGGACGTGATCGAGGCGCTGCACGCCGTGCCGGAGATCGATGTCGTCGCGGTCACCACCCCCGACATCGAGGTCGCGGCCACCGTGGACGAGACTGGCGCACAGCTGCTGCTGCGTCACGATCCCGGTCTCAATCCCTCGGTCGAGGCTGCCGGCGTCGAGCTGCTGCCCAACCCGGACGACGCGCTGCTCGTGGTGCTCGGCGACGTGGCGGGAGTGCAGGCGGACGACCTGCGCCGGCTGATCCGCGCCCTGCCGAAGCGCGGCGTAGCGCTGGCTCCCGCCCAAGACGGCGGCACCGCGGCGCTGCTGCGCCGGCCCCGGGACGTGATCCCCGCGAACTTCGGAAGCAACAGCGCCAAGCGCCACCGGGAACTCTGCGAGCAGGCGGGCGTAACCCTGCGCGAGATTCCCCTGCGTTCGTTGGCCCTCGACCTCGACACCCCCGAGGACATTGACGCCTTCCTCGAAACCGCTCTCGGCGGCCGACGCACCCGCCGCCTGCTGCACGAGCTCGAGCAGCACGAGTGAGCGACGCCATCCGGCTGATCCCCCTGCCCGGCATTCCGCTGGTGGCTCCGGGCGACGACCTGGCGGCGCTGATCCTCGCGGCGGCAGAGCGCAGCGCGACGAAGCTCGCCGACGGGCATCTCGTCGTCTGTCAGAAGATCGTCTCGAAGGCGCAGGGCCGCATCGTCGCGCTCGCAGACGTCACGCCCTCCGAAGAAGCCAGACGCATAGCGGCCGAAGACGACAGGGATCCGCGCCACGTCGAGGTGGTGTTGCGCGAGAGCCGGCGCGTGGTGCGCCGAGGCCACGGCGTGCTGATCTGCGAGACCCATCACGGCTTCGTCTGCGCCAACGCCGGCGTCGATCTGTCGAACGCCCCGGGCGAAGACCAGGCCGTGCTGCTGCCGGAGGACTGCGACGCTTCCGCCGCCAGCCTGCACAGCGCCCTCGTCGCGGGCGGGGCCGGCCCGCTCGGCGTCGTGCTGAGCGACACCTTCGGCCGTCCCTGGCGCGAAGGCCTCGTCGACGCCGCCATCGGCAGCGCCGGCTTCGCACCCATCGCCGACCACCGCGGTGACCACGATCTCGCCGGCCGCGAGCTCCAGGTCACCGCCACCGCCACCGCCGACCAGCTGGCTGCCGCCGCCGGCCTGCTGATGGGCAAGGCCTCCGGCATCCCCGCCGTCTGGATCAGCGGCGTGCCTCTTGCCGGCGACGGCCGGCTCGGCGAAACCCTGCGCGACCCCGCGAACGATCTCTTTCGTTGAAGCGCTCCGGGGAGCAAGGCGACTCTGGCACGCAGATGCCGCGCTTCGTCGCGGGAGCAGTCCATTCCCTCGCTGAAGAACCCTCTCCGCCATGGTACTGAGGGCATGGGCACCGATGCGCGAAGACGACCGCCTGCCGGGTTCGATGTTCAGCTGCCGGTCGGTACGCGGGCGACGCGAGAAACCAGCGGGTGCGCATGCGCTGCCTCGCGATGGCACATTGATTCCGCAAGGAAAAGCCTCGGAGATGCTGGGCCGGGGGCGAAGCGTGACGAGCTATTTCAGCAGCCAGCTAGAGGTGCCGATCGATGGCGCTCCAGAGCTCCGGGATGCCGAACCCCTTTTCGGCGGAGGTCGCGACGACGCGGTCGGCGGACAGGCCGAGCTGCGCCTTCAGCTTCTTCACCTGTGCGGCGCGGCGCATGGGCTTGAGCTTGTCGCATTTCGTGAGAGCGACGACGCTGGGGACCTGACGCTCCGCGAGCCACTCGAGGAGCAGGGTTTCGTCTTCGCTGACGTCGCGCCGCAGGTCCTGCAGCAGCACGGCGAGACGCAGGGTGTCGCGATCGCCGAGGTAGGCCTCGATGAGGTCTTGCCAGTGGCGGCGCTCGCTCTTGGCGACCTTCGCGTAGCCGTAACCCGGCAGGTCGACGAACCAGAGCTCGTCCTGAGGGCGGGTCACGCGGAACCAGTGCAGCAAGCGTGTCTTGCCGGGAGTGCTGCTGGTGCGAGCCAGCGCCTTTCTGTTGACGAGCTTGTTGAGCAGGCTCGACTTGCCCACGTTCGAGCGGCCGAGAAACGCCACCTCCGGCGCCTGCGGCGCGGGAAAGCCGTCGGGTTTCGCCGCCGCCAGCATGTACTCGACGTTCCTGAGTTTCACGCGAACTCCGGCAACACCCGCGCGAGCCGCTCCAGGGCTTCGTGCAGTCCCGCTTCCGACGCCGCGCTGCAGAAGCGCAGCCAACCCTCTCCCGCCGCGCCGAAGTCAACGCCCGGGCAGGTGCCGACGCGTGCGCGCTCGAGGATGTCGAATGCGAGCTTGCGCGAGTCCGCGCCGAAGCGACGCGCGTCGGCGAACACGTAGAAGGCGCCCTGCGGCAGCACCGGAATCGCAAAGCCCAGCTCGCGCAGGCCGTCGACGAGCAGGCGCCGGCGCGTGTCGTATGCGCTGCGCATGGCGACCAGCGTATCCTCGCCGTCGCGCAGCGCGGCAATGCCGGCGTGCTGCACGAAGCGGTTCGCCGAGATGAAGAGATTCTGCTGCAGCACCTGGAGCGGACGCGCGGCTTCGCGCGGCGCAATCACATAGCCGAGGCGAAATCCGGTCATCGCATAACGTTTCGAGAACCCGTCGAGCACATAGGCGTCGTCGCTCACCTCGAGCGCCGATGTCACCTTCGCACCGTCGTAGACGAGGCCATCGTAGATCTCGTCGGAAACCAACGGCACGCCCAGCCCGGCCAGCGCACGCAGCGTCTCCGCGGACTGGATGGCGCCGGTCGGATTCGCCGGCGACGCCACCACGACCGCTCGCGTACGCGGCGTGAGCGCCGCGCGCACCAAATCCGGATCGAGACGGTAACCCTCCGCGGGCGCTGTCGGCACCAGCACCGGCGTGCCGCCGCAGGCGCGCACGAAGTTCGGATAGCAGGGGTAGTGCGGCGTTCCCATCACCACCTCGTCCCCCGGCTCCACCAACAGCAAGAAGACCAGAAGCATCGCTGCCGATGTGCCGCTGCTCACCAGCACCCGGTCGGGATCGACCGCCGTGCCGAAACGGCGTTCGTGATCCGAGGCAATGGCGACGCGCAGCTCGACGAGCCCGCGGCTGTCGGTATAGCGAGTCTCGCCGGCGCTCAGTGCAGCCTTGCAGGCGTCGACCGCAGCCGGCGGCGGCGCGAAATCGGGCTCCCCCACCTCGAGATGCACAATGTCGGCGCCTTCCCGCTCCATGGCGAAGGCGCGCTCCATCACCTCCATGGCGAGGAAGGGCTCGAGGGCGAGAGCTCTTGCAGCAAAGCGAGGCGGCACGCCGCGAGGGTGCCAGGGAGGGCCGGCGCGTCAAGGGGCCTGGGGATGCAAGCCATTGGAATCCCTCCACTTTCGACTCGGGCGGCTTTGACGAGTCCGAGCGGCTTGGATACCGTCCCGGGCCGATGAGCAAGGGCAAGCAGATCTCCGCCGGCGCGACCGTGATCGCGTTCCTCGTGGGCTGGTACGCCTTCACGAACCTCGAGCCGGGATCATCGTTCACCTATTTTCAGACTCTGGACGAGTTTCGCGCCGCCGCTGCCGCGCAGGAAGGTGAACACGCCCGGGTGCATGGCTACGTGGCGCCGGGTTCGATCGAGCGCGACCTGGCGCAGCGCCGAGTCGTCTTCAACGTGGTGAACGATCCGCCCCACGCGGGCGGCCCGCCGGGGCCCGAGCTGCGCGTGGTCTACACCAGCCTCGAGACCCCCGATCTCTTCAAGGATGGCGCCGAGGTGGTGGTGGAAGGCATGCTGGCCGGCGATACCTTTCACGCGGACAAGGTGATGGCCAAGTGTCCCTCGAAGTTCGAGGCGGCGGATCCGACCCAGCAGGCCTTGCTCTAGCCCGGATGTCGGAGCTCGGCGCTCTCGCACTTCGCTTCGCGTTGCCAGTCGCGCTACTCGGCCTGGTGGCGGGCGTCGTCGCCGCCGTGCGCGAGCTGCCGCGTTGGACCCGGGTCGCCGAGCGCAGCGTGCATGCCGTCGCGCTGCTCGTCACGCTGGCCATCGCAGTCCTCATGGTCGCCTTCGCGGCCAACGACTTTCAGCTCGCCTACGTCGCCAACAACTCGGCGCGCGACATGGCGCTCCCCTACCGGCTCGCCGCGGTGTGGGGCGGGCAAGCCGGCTCGCTGCTGCTCTGGTTGGTCATCCTGATGGGTTACAGCAGTGCCTGCGTGGTGACGCAACGCCACCAGAACCGGCGCCTGATGCCCTGGGTCACCGCGGTGCTGCACGCCAACGCCATTTTCTTCCTGGTGCTGCTGGTCTTCGTGACGGACCCGTTCGAGAAGCTGCCGCCGAGTCACGTGCTCTCCGACGGCGCCGGGCTGAACCCGCTGCTGCAGCACCCGGTGATGATGATCCACCCGATCACGCTCTACCTCGGGCTCGTGGGCTTCGTGATCCCCTACGCCTTCGGCTTCGCGGCACTGCTGTCCGGCGAGCTCGACAGCACCTGGTTCCGCACGACCCGGCGCTGGACGCTGGTGCCATGGTTGTTTCTCTCGATCGGCATCCTGCTGGGCGGGCGCTGGGCCTACGAGGTGCTCGGCTGGGGCGGCTACTGGGCCTGGGATCCGGTGGAGAACGCGTCGTTCATGCCGTGGCTTCCCGCTACCGCGTATCTCCATTCGGTGATGATCCAGGAGAAGCGGAACATGTTGAAGACGTGGAATCTGCTTCTGATCGGCCTCACCTACACGCTGTGTCTATTCGGCACCTTCCTGACCCGCAGCGGCATCGTGCAGAGCGTGCACGCCTTCGCGCAGACGCCCCTCTTCCAGCTGGTCTTCCTGGGCTACGTGCTGTTGGCGGGTGGCCTCTTCCTGGCGGCGCTGCTGGTCCGCCGCGGCGAGCTCCAGGGCGGCAGCCAGCTCGAATCGATGGTCTCGCGCGAGGCGAGCTTCCTGCTCAACAACTGGGCCTTCATCGTGATCCTGGCGGTCGTCTTCGTCGGCACGCTCTTCCCGGTCTTCTCCGAGCTCTTCGGCGAGCGGCGCATCGTGTGGGGCCCGTCCTTCTTCAACCAGCTGCTCGGGCCCCTCGGCATCTTCCTGCTGCTGTTGACCGGAATCGGGCCGCTGATTGCCTGGCGCAAGGCGTCGCGCTCGCTGCTGCGGCGGCAGTTCACGATCCCCACCCTCACGGGGCTCGTCGTTCTGCTCGCAACCTTCGTGCTGGCTCGCAACGGCATCGGCGAATGGGAGCTCACCGACGTCTACGGCGTCATCACCTGGGGAGTCGCCGCATTCGTGGCCGCCACGATCGTGCAGGAATACTGGCGCGCGATCCGCGCCCGGATGCGCAAGGGCGAGGAGAATGCGCTGCAGGCCTTCGGCACGCTGCTGCGCAAGAACCAGCAGCGCTACGGCGGCTACATCGTGCACTTCGGCATGGTGTTGATCTTCATCGGCGTGGCGGGATCGATCCTCGAAGAGGAGCGACTCGAGAACGTGAAGCCCGGCGACGAGATCGAAATCGGCGACAAGCGGATCCACTACCTGACGGCCGAGGCGATCCCGGAGCAGCACTTCGGCGGCGCCCGCGCGCGGCTCGCGCTCTACCGCGGCGATCAGCCCCTGGGTGTGATGACCCCGGAGAAGCGCATGTACTGGCTGCAGGAGCAGCCGGCGTCGATTCCGTCGGTGCACTCGACGCTGCGTGAAGATCTCTACGTGATCCTGACGGCCCTCGAGCAGGACGGCTCGGCGACACTGAAGATCTACCGCAACCCGCTGGTCAACTGGATCTGGATCGGCGGTGTCATCTTCGTCCTCGGCACGATCAGCGTGATGTGGCCGCATCCCCGCCGCCGGCAGCGAGTCCTGCCACAGACGCCGGCCAAATGAAGCGCGCCCACGCCTGCGCCGTTCTCTTCGCCACCGCGTTGCTGAGCAGCGCCGCGTTCGCACAACTCGCGCCGACGCTGGACGATCTGCCCGCGGGCGACGGCAGCCTCGGCGGGCGCGTGACCCAGGCCAGCGGCGCACCGGCTGCGCACGTGACCGTCTCCCTGATCGCCCTCCAGCCATCCGGCAGCCAGGGCCTGCGCCGCACGAGCAGCGACGCGGACGGAAGCTTCCGCTTCGAGGCCATCGCCGCGGATCCCAGCATCGTCTATTTCATCATCGCCGAGAAGGAGGGCGTGCACCACAGTCAACGCGCGGCCTTCGCCGCTGGCGACCTCGAGCTGAACGTCGACGTCCAGTTCGCGCCACATTCTGCGAACACCGCACCGGCACAACGCGGAGACAGCAACGTACGCCTCGAGCGCAGCTGCTCCGGCCTACGAGTCAGCGAGACCCACGCGCTCGCCAACCGCACACGCTCGGTCCTCTTCGTTCCGAAAGACGCGCGCGCCGACGCCCGGCCGATCCTCGAGCTCGAGCTTCCGGAAGGCGCCGGCGAGCTGGCGAGCCCTCTCGGCACGAGCCCTATCGGGCTCGTGCGCGAAGGCCGGCGGCTGCGCTTCTGGGGTCCTCTCTACCCCGGCGAGCAGAAGCTCCAGTTCACCTACAGCCTGGCGTCGGAAGATGCGACGCTCAGCGCCACCTGGGGCTACCCGACCGGAGCGCAAGGCGTGGCGTTTCTCGCCGATCCGAGCCTGCCGGAGGTCGACGTCAGCGGGCTCGGCGAAGGCGAGCCGCGCGAGGTCTTCGCGCGCAGCCATCGCGCCTTCACGAAGGACCAGCTCAGCGCCGCGGCGCGCGTCTCACTCCACGTCCGCTTCGGCGACCCTCCGCCGCTGGCCACACTGCGCGAGGCGCAGCTCTGGATCGAGCTCGACGACGCGGCGCTCGCCATCGACGAGAAGCTCGCGCTCGAACCCACGCAAGACGCCGGCGCCGCATCGCTGTTGTGCATCGCGCTGCCGCCGGACGCCACGGACCTGCGATTCTCGCAGGCCACTCTCTCGTTGCCGATCGTGCGCGACCTGTCGGGGACTCTCGAGCTGCACGGCCCGTTGCCGCCGGAGGAGCTGCTCATCGGCCTGCGCTACCAGCTGCCCGTGTCGGGCGACGGCGTCGACTTCGAGCGACGTTTCGGAGTGACCGTACCCCTGCTCAAGGTGCTGGTGTCGGATACCGGCGTGCTGCCGGAGACAACGCGCCTGCACCGGCGCCGCCGAGCGCGCAGGGCAGAGCGCAACTACCTGCACCTCGAGGCCTTCCAGGTGGAGCCGGACGAGACCGTGAAGATCCGTTTCACGCGGCTCGAGGCACCGCAGCGCTTGCCCCAGAGCGCCGCCGTCGGCTTTTCCGTTCTGCTGGCCGGAAGCTTGCTGGCATATCTCGGCGGACCGTTGCGCAGCGGCGGCGACACCCCACCAGCCGGCGAGACGACCACCGAACGACTGACGGCAGAACGCGAGAGCGTCTACGCCACCATCCACGACCTCGACGAAGATTTCGACACCGGCAAGCTCACCGCAGCAGACTACACCGCGCTACGCGAAGAGCTGCGCGCTCGCGCGGTGCGTCTGCTCGGCGCAGAGCGACGCGCCGCTGCGTCAACGCCGCCGACGCCGGCGGGCGAGCACCAGGCAGAGTCGCTGCCGGCAGCGGCGCCGCCGGCAGCGACGCCGACGGCCGATACTTCGCGCCCGAGCCTGGCCCGCCCCTACCCGCACGCAGGCGGCGACAAGACGTGGAGCTTCTGCCCACAGTGCGGCGGGGAGCTGCCGGCTCAGCCGCGCTTCTGCCCGCACTGCGGCAAGCGCCTTGCGGGCGCGGACGACGGCGCGTGAACGGCGCCCGGGTTACCGGCTGCTCGCTCACCAAGCGCTTCGGTCACGCCGTCGCGCTCGACCAACTCAGCCTCGAGCTCGCACCGGGTGAGAGCCTGGCCGTGCTCGGTCCGAACGGTGCAGGAAAATCGACGCTGCTGCGGCTCCTGGCGGGGCTCGCACGACCGAACGCCGGCACCATCGAGATCGACGGCGCACCGGCGCATCGGCGCAGCGCGCGGCGCCGCATCGGCTACATCGGCCACGCAACACTGCTCTACCCGGCGCTCACCGCCCGGGAGAACCTCGTCTTCGCCGCGCGCCTCTACGGCGTGCCGGACCCGGCCGAACGCGCGGCGCAGCTGCTCGAAGACGCCGAGCTCGGCGCAGCCGCGGACGAGCAGGTGGCGGGCTTCTCTCGCGGGATGGCGCAGCGCGCGGCCATCGCGCGGGGACTCGTGCACGACCCCGCGCTGGTACTCCTCGACGAGCCCTTCACGGGGCTCGACCGCTCGGCCTCGGAGCGCCTGCTCGTCCGGCTCGCCACGCTGCGACGCGAGGGGCGCAGCCTCGTGCTGGTGACCCACGAGCTCGCGCATGCGGCACAGCTGGCCGACGCGTCGCTCGTGCTGGCCAAGGGCCGCACCGTCCACACGGGCCGCGGTGAAGACGCCGCCAGCCTCGAGGACGCCTACCTCGCGGCCGTGGAACGCGCGGCATGAACGTCGGGCTCGCGATCTTCTGGAAGGATGTGCTGATCGAGTGGCGCAGCCGGGACCGAGTGGTGGCCATGCTGCTCTTCTCGCTGCTGGTGGTGATGATCTTCCAGTTCTCGTTGCCCGGCGGAGCCAGTGCCGACACCCAGGTCTATGCGCCCGGGCTCCTGTGGGTAGCCTATGTGCTGGCGGCGCTCTTCGGGCTCGGACGGGCATTCACCCTCGAACTCGAGAACGATGCTCTCTCGGGCCTGGCGCTGGCCCCTGCCGAGCGCGGCTGGGTCTTCCTCGGCAAGGCCCTCGCCAACCTGACGATCCTGGCGCCGGCCCAGGCGGCCACGGCGTTCGCATTCGGGCTGTTCTTCGCCCTGGACCTCACGGCGGTGGCCGCGCCGCTGGCGGGCATCGTGCTGCTGGGCTCGCTGGGCCTGTGCAGTGTGGGCACGCTCTTCTCGGCGGTCGCGGTGCGCACGCGCTTCCGCGAGGTGATGCTACCGCTGCTGCTCCTGCCCTTGCTGGTGCCGATCGTTTCGGGCAGCGTACGCGCGACCACGGTGCTCATCGCCACGGGCTCCGTGCCCTTCGAGCCGATCCAGCTTCTCGTCGTGACCGACGTGGCCTATCTGATAGTGTGCTTCCTGACCTTCGACTACGTCCTCGACGAGTGAGCGCATGATCCGCTGGACCGGAATCCTCCTGGCCGCGCTGGTGACCGCCTGCACGGTTCTCATCGCGACGTCTCCGGTCGACGCCAGGCAGGGCGTCATCGCCAACATCCTCTACGTACACGTGCCGTGCGCGTTCGCCGCCTATGCGGGCTTCCTCACCACGGCCATCTGCAGCGCCTTGTATCTCGTGCGCCGCGACGAACGCTTCGACCGCATCGCCATGGCGGCCGCCGAGGTGGGCGTGCTCTTCTGCACACTCAACATCCTGAGCGGCCCGATCTGGGCCAAGGGCACCTGGGGCCAGTGGTGGGTATGGGATCCACGGCTGACGGTCACCCTGCTGCTCTGGTTTGTGTATCTCGCCTACCTGCTGCTGCGCAGCTTCACGGAGGGCAGCGAGCGCACGGCCCGCTTTGCGGCGGTCTACGGGCTGTTGGGGGCGATCGTGATCCCGCTCAACTATTTCGCCATCGAGCTGTTCGGGGGCGCGGCCATGCACCCCGACAACCTCGAGGGAGACAGCCTCGGCCCGGCCATCGCGCTGCCCTTCGCCGCGAGCGTGGTGACCGGCCTGACGGCTCTCTGGCACCTGGTGCTGGTGCGCGCCGATCTCGAGCACCGCCAGGCACCGCCGGACCTCTGAAACCGCATTCGGCAGGCTCGAGGCGCGAGATGCCGGTTGACAAATAGGGCCTTTCGGGAGTATAAGCTTCAGTGGCCCAAGCCACTGTGACCGTTGAGTTTTAGCTCGGTGCGGCGCGGTGACGATGGGTGCTTTCGACCCAACATGGAGGCAATCGCTGTCCCATCCCCCCAGAGGGGAAGCGTGCGCGCAGCGGGCCGGAAAGCGATCCGCTGCGAAGAAATTTGCGCATCCTCAGCGTGGGCCGGCAGAAAGCGGTAGCGCAGTTCCGCTCTACGCACTCCGCAGCCGCTCATTCCGGGTTTTCGCAGATGCGCAACGCAGGGGAAACCGGGCCCGTAAGCCCGGCTCTGATCGAAACATCAGCCACCGCACCCGGCGGTGGCACGGGGTTTGCGAGGTTCTCCGTATGGGCCCGGGAGAATCTCAGGTCTATTCGCCACACCCCCCCCGGTGGCTCGGGCCCGGGAGGCGATCCAAAAGGATGGCCAGCATGAAGCGCGGCGTCGGATATTGCGAGAACACCGATTGCGAGGACTACGCCAAGGGCGTGTTCCTGCTCAATCACGGGGACACGTTCTACTGCCCCCGCTGCCGCCAACTCGGCAAGGTCGAGAAGGAGCGCGGCTTCTACACCGGCAACACGGACATCTTCAAGGAGGTCCGCGTCGAGTACAACTTCGACCCCATCAACGGCGTCTACCGCGAGATCGCGATCGTGCGGGACGAGAGCCTGTGGGGCCGCAACAACGTCTACACCCTGCAATCGCCGCTGATCAAGACCGAGAAGCGCGCGCTCAAGGTAGCCGAGGCCATCCTGGCCAACCTGAATCGCTACCGCGGGCTGCTCAACAGCGACGACATTCCGCGCACGACCGAAATCATCCTCTCCTTCGACGACGAGTTCGACGAGTTCTCCCGCAAGCTGCAGCAGCTGAGCAAGGAATGGGAGGCCAGTGGCCTGCGCGAGGGCCAGCGCTAGGCGCGCGGCAGCAACGCTTCCGGCACGGGGAGAGCCTGCGGGGCCGAAGAAGGGCCCGAACGTGGGCCGGCCGGGGGCATCGGATGGCGGGTGCATGCGGCGGCGCACCGGTGCCGGCCAGCGGGGGCAGGCACGCGTGGCGCCTCGCGAACTCCCATCGGGCTACGGCAGCGAATTCTGCCACCAATACAAGTAGACGAAGTCATGGAGGGCGTGTTCCAGCTCGCCGCCGTTCCAGACGCGCAGCCGCAACGTCACCGGTCCGCTGACGGCCGGGTCGATCAGAGGCAGCCAGTCGTAGGCGAGCGCTTTGGCGCTGCCAGTCTGGGGAGGACCCACCGTCGTCCAGGTGGATTCCACGTCGCAACGGTTGACGTTGAAGCGGCGACAAGCCGAGATTTCCCATTGAACGGTGGCAAGGTTCGCGCTCCCGTGCATCGCGTCGACCCAGATCTTGTCGAAGCGATCGTGGTCTGCCGCACCGATCGTGGGGGCCGCAGGCCAGAGAACCTCGTCAACGGTCCACGGCTGCGCCGTCCTCCCATCTACGTGGCTGTCGCCCGGAATGAAGAGATTTGCGGCCGACGCGCGGTAGAGCGGATCTCCGTAAAAGAGCCCGGACTCACGGTCGTCGGTGCTCGCGATCGTTTCGCCGAGCGTCTTGCCCGCAAAGAACATGCCGGGGAAGTTCTCCGCAGGGCCGCTGAACGCCCATCCGTCCGTCTTGAAATGTGAGGAGCTTCCCCACCAGGCAATCCCGCCGAGTCGATCGATCGCGGTCGCGGCGTAGTCCCCCGTGTGGGTGACCCGATGGTCCGTTCGCGAAAAGTGCCCCTGATCCTCGGGAAGTAGCGGCGTCTCGGGAGTCGTACTCAGATCGACGACATCGATTGCATCGAGGTCGAGATGGCCGTGGACCGGAATGCTGCCGCTCCCATTCTCGATCGTCAGATTGACCGCCATGTTGCCGACCGGCTCGCCCGTATTCGGCAGAACGAACTGCAACTCGGGGGCGGGCGACCAGCTGGGGGTCTCCGCCTCGAGAGACAGCGACTGCGCCGGCAGATAGACTCCGTCGAGGAGTAGGCCGACCCGCAGCGCCGCACCTGCGGCGTTGCCCGGATGGCGCTTGTGCAGGCGCACCGCCAGCACCCGCCCATCCTGAACCAGGGGCGGATTCGAAATCCCTGCCACCAATTTGACGAAGATGCGCTCCGGACACGGCGAGCCGCCACACTGGGAAACATCGGGGTTCGCAACCGAATGGGCGCCGAAGTGAACGTAGCGGCCGTCTGCATCCGCGCCCCCGGTCGGCTCAACCACGGGGATCGTCGTCTCGACGTTTCCACAGCAGCCATTGCCCCAGCCCGCCGGGAAGAACCCGTATCCCCGAACCGCGAATGAGCGCGTCTGCCAACCGAGGAACCCGGGTGCAACGCCGACACAGCGCGTGTCGAGCTCCCGGAAGTAGTCGGTGGAGAGGCCTTCACATGTGGGGTCCGTGCACAGCGGCGCGCCCGCGCAGTCAGCTATCTCGAACTTCTTGACCTTGCCGAACCCGTCGAAGCCAGACTGCCCGATGATGTTGCCCTCGCCGAGGAAGTCGTGGAGATAGAGCCCCGCATTGCGCGCGAGCGGGATGGAGGAGTCGGTCTCACCGGGAAAGGCTCCCGTCAAGGCGGCCCTGGCCACGCTCGCTGCCGTGCCCGCCCGGCATTCATCGAAGGGCCAGGTCGAGTCCGGTGCTCCGGCGACGAAGGGTTCGTGCACCAGATAATCGGTGCAGACCGGAGCGAAGTCGGCCGTCTGCTTGCGATGCTGGTCGAAAATATCGAGGAATCCAGAGAGGAGGTTTCCGCGAAAGCCCTGCGCCTCGGCCTCGAGGGTGCGGTCGATCAGATCGAGAGTGCGTTGCCGCGTCATCGCCTCGATGCGGCCGTGCGCCGCCACGCGATGGAATGCCGGGCTCAGATCCTTTCGCTGAACGCAATCGGCCGCTGACTCGCAATGCCTGCTGTAGTCGTGGCCGGAGGAGGCAATCACGCCATCGTCTTCGCCGAACAGCTCTCCCTCCTCGTTGTAGATCAAGTACGCGAGATAGTGATCGAGCGGAGGTTCCTCGACGTCCTGCGTCCAGCCCGTATCGTAAAGGCGCGCCGGCAGCCCGCGCACGAGGACGAGATGCGAGATCGGCGACGCTTCGGCGAGTGCTGCGAGTTCGCCGATACCACAGCTCGGTACCGATCCGGCGAGCTGGCAGATGCACTCCACGACCTGCTCGCGCAGCGACAAGAACTCGTCCTTCGAGGCGTAGAGCCCCGTCGGCATCGCCACAGGACATAGGTTGGCGGACGGCACGCCGCGTGCGCTGGCGTAGTGCTGCGCGATCGCGACGGCGTCTCCCTCGGGACCGTTCACGTTGTACACGACGAGCGCGTTGTCGCTGAATTCGCCCGCAACGAATTCGCTGCCCCCCTGTTCGTCCCAGACTTGAACGCCGACGCTGTTCTCGGAGCTGATCGAGAGACCCCTAGCCACGCGCCACGAGAACGAGTCGAACTCCTCGGAGGTCGCGGGGGCGTCGTAGCGATATGCGCCAGTGCGATGGTCGATGATCTTGACGACCCCATGCTTCGCCTCCGCCGTCACGGAGAAAGTCAGGCCACCGGACGCGAGCGGCGGCGGATCCAGGAGGAAGCCGGTGAACGGCTCGCCCTCGATGACATCGATCGTCGAGTCATCCGTCATCGGGAGATCCTCGAGCCCCGAACACACCAGCCCGCTCGGTCCCAATTGCGCAGCCGCCTTGAGTTGATCGAAGATGCTCGAATCGGAAATGTTGACGACACCGTCTCCGTTGTGATCGAAACGCGGGTGAGGGTTCGGGTCGCTGCGCGCCTGCAACATGGCGGCGCCATCCCAATCCGTGACCTCGCCATCATTGTCGTAGTCTGCGTCGCAGGCATTCCCGTAACCGTCGGAGTCCGAGTCGATCTGATTGGAAGCCTCACCGGGACCGTTGGGGTGTTCGATGCAAT